>CALVYR010000006.1 GCA_944372325.1 uncultured Clostridia bacterium
CCCCGAAAAAGGGTACAGGGGAAACGCAAAGCGTTTTAGCAAAATGAAATTTTGCAATCGAGCCACAAAGGCGATTAGAACATTTGAGAAACAAATGTTTGGTGGATCGCCAGGGGACTCGTGTGCAGTGGCTGGAAGCCACAAACCTGTTAGACGGACCCGCAAAGACGGAACCGACCTGGACCCCGAAAAAGGGTACAGGGGAAACGCAAAGCGTTTTAGCAAAATGAAATTTTGCAATCGAGCCACAAAGGCGATTAAAAACATTTGAGAAACAAATGTTTGGTGGATCGCCAGGGGCTCGAACCCTGGACCCCCTGATTAAGAGTCAGATGCTCTACCAACTGAGCTAGCGATCCATACAAATTATCCTGAACTTTTTATATTTTAGGGGGTCCAGGGAACCCTTCCACTCGCAGCATAGCTGCTTCGCCGCTTTACTGTCAAAAACTTGCCACTGGCAACTTTTTGCCATCGCGCCCTGATTAAGAGTCAGATGCTCTACCAACTGAGCTAGCGATCCAGAAATTTTTGTCGACCTGAGGCTCATTTGCCCTTCGGTCGAATTTCGTTTTGTGGTCGCAAAAATTTCTTTTAGCGACCAAACGCAAGTTCCAGCTACGCTTGGGAACTTGGTCGCTACTCTCGTGCGAAGTTAGCGCTACGAAGAGTAAATAGCTTGAGTGTTAAAATTTTATATCTACCAAAGCAATTGGAGCGAGAGACGAGATTCGAACTTGCAACCGCTACGCAAAAGCTTTTGGCTTAGCTATTTTGCTGACGCAAAAGAAGCTTTGCTTCAAGTTTTGCTCCGCTCCCCAAAAATTAAAATTTTTGTGGACCCCATTAAAGGCAGTGGTTGCAAAATTTGTTCATTAACATCATCTTCTACCAAAGCAATTGGAGCGAGAGACGAGATTCGAACTCGCAACCACTGCCTTGGGAAGGCAATGCTCTACCATTGAGCCACTCTCGCCAATGCTTGCTTATTCTATCACATATATTTTATTTTTGCAAGGTATTTTTTAGAATTTTATAAAATTATTTTTATTTTCCTATATCAGTTTAAATTTTATCATCGCTGGATTGTGATCAGAAAATTCAAAGTCTGTATCTATATTTTCTGAGCTTATAACTTCAATGTTATCGGAAACTAAAAAGCCATCTATCACAACAGTATAGTTTACGCCTTTTTCATATGGAATTTCTGCAGACCTACATGTGGGAACAAGTTTTGTTGTGGCAAAATTAAAATGCTCTGGAATATCTTCTTTAGTTATCACATTTACCCATTCTGGCACCTTTTGCTTAGTTGGGAACTCTGTAATGCTGTCTGCTATGTCGTGATTCCAATCTCCGCCAGCAATAACATAATTGCCTCTACTATATTCTTCTAGAATTATTTCGTTTAGAAGTTCAAGTTGCTGTGCTCTAATTACGCCACCTTCATCATAAGCACTCATGTGAAGATTGATAAGCACTAACTCTTTTTCTGAGCCCTCAATTTTAAGCCTTGATATTATAAAACATCTGTCTAGGTCAAAAAACTTGTTTATGAAACTTGTATCTACAGGGAAGGACTTTCTTGTAGAACTGTCTATTTTATACTTTGAAAATGTGCAAATTCCAGAATTTACTGTGCCATGTGGCTTTGTTAGAGGATAAAAAAGATAACCGCTGTGAAAGTTTGAAGCGAATGTATTTGCATATGAGTTAAAGCTTTGAGTTAGCATTTCAAATTGATTTACAAAATAACTTCTGTGTGAACTTGTATCCACTTCTTGAAAGAACATGAAATCGGCATTTAAACTTTGCATGGTGGAAATAGCCCCATTTGTGCTTTCTAATACCGCATCTTTACTTTCCGCTCTGCTTTCTTTTCCAGTAAAAGTTGTTCCGTCATTCATCGTGCCAGTATCCATAAAGAAAGTGAAATTTTGGTTATATGCTCCAAAGCCAATGTTATAGGTTGAAATTGTGTATTCAGTATTTAAAGTTATTTGGGTAGCATTATTATTTTGAATGTCAAGCTCTAAATTATCTTCAATTCTATAATATGTTGCGCTTAAGTAAATTACATATCCGCCAACTGTTAAAACTATTAAACCAATTAAACAGGCAAGAACTATTGCTATAATTTTAAATGTCTTTTTAACCATATTTACCTCAAATAAAATTATAGCATAGTTAAAAATTTTTAGGAAATGTTTTTATATTTAAAATTTCAAAATATTCTAGCCATCTATATTCTCTAATTGGCATAGGTCTATGGTCTTTAAAATATAGAACAAGAGCAGGTGATATACTGTTATGATTTTTAACAAATTCATACCTTACTAACTGTCCACTTTTTATTAAGCGTTTTGCCTTTGCGTGATAATTGAAATATCTCATAATATTATTTTTACACCAAAGACAAATTAAATTCATAAAAATATATGTGAGTTACTCTACTTGTGTAATAGAAAGAAAAATATTATATTCAAACTTAGAGAATATTAAAAAATATTGTCCTCGCGTTTTTGCTATGGTTAAGGCTAATGCATATGGCTGTGGCGTAAAAGAAATTTGTTTGGCATTAAAAAATAAAGTAGATTTTTTTGGCGTTGCTTGCTTGAAAGAAGCGCTTGAAATTAGAGGCTTTGACAAGACCTCTAATATTTTAATAGTTGGCATTTGTGAAAATATTAAGCTTGCAATTGAAAATAATATTTCTATTACAATTGAAAATCTGCAAGATTTTAATAAATTATTAAAAATTGTTAAAAAAAATGAAAAATATCTTGAAAATAATAATAAAATTGTGAAAATTCATGTAAAAATTAATTCTGGAATGAATAGACTGGGCTTAAAAACTACAAATGAATTTAAAAAATTATTAGATATTTATTTTAAATCTAATTTAAAAAGTTTAATAAAAATCGAGGGCGTGTTTACTCATTTTGCATCTAAAAAGCTATTAGCTTCTCAAGTAAAAAAATTTAAAGGTTTTATAAATATATTGCCAAGTTTAATTGATCCCATAATACATATAGGTGGCGGAATTGGGAAAGAGTTGGTTCAAAATTTTGAAAATGTATATCTGCGCGTTGGAATAGATCTATACACAGAGCCAGCTTATATTCTACATTTAGAAAGTAAAGTTATAAAGGTCTTCAGTGTAAAAGCGGGAGAATATGTGGGCTACGATAACGCGTATATGGCAAATAATGAGGAGCACATAGCAGTTATACCACTAGGCTATGCAGATGGAATAAAAAGAAAGCTTAGCGGAGAGTGCGTTAAAATTAATAATAAAAACTATAAAATTATAGGTAATATCTGTATGGATATGTTTTTTGTATGTGTAGATAAAACTGTAAAGAGAGGAGATAAGGTTATAATAAATTTAAATTCCTGGGCAAAAAAATGTGATACCATTAACTATGAAATTTTAACCTCTATCAATCATAGAAGATTTAATATTAAAATAATTTATTAAAAAATATATATTTTTCTTTAAATTTTTTATAATTTTTGTTAAAATACTTCTATGAGGATAGTAGCAGGTAAATATAGAGGTAAAAAACTAATTAGCCCTAGTCATAATATTAGGCCGACTTTAGATATGGTAAAACAGGCTATTTTTACAAGACTTCAATTTTTTGTTGAAGATAGTGAGGTGTTAGATCTATTTGCGGGTAGTGGAGCGCTTGGTATAGAAGCGCTAAGCAGAGGAGCAAAGTTTGTTACTTTTTGTGATAAAGACTTTCAAAGCATAAGGCTTATTAAAGAAAATTTAAAGCTTTTAAAAGAGGAAAACTTTAAAGTAATTCAAGGTGACTATAAAACAATATTAAACTCTTTAACAACTGCTTTTGATTTAATTATTTTAGACCCTCCATTTGCAAGTGGATATTACGATGAAGCGCTTAATATTATCTTTGAAAGGAAACTATTAAAGCCAAATGGTATAATTGTTTGCGAGAGGGCTAAAGAAGAGAAAGTTAATTGCAATTTTAAGCTTGATTGCACTAAAATTTATGGCTCAGTTGCAGTAGATTATTTTAAAGAGTGATAAAAATTGTTTACATATTATTTTAAATTGTATATAATATTTAACATGAGAAAGACAAAAATTATTTGTACTATTGGTCCTGCATCTTCAAGTGTAAAAGTGCTTGAAGAAATGGCAAAGGCAGGCATGAATGTGGCTAGAATAAACATGAGCCACGGAACTTTGGAGAGTCACAAAGAAATTATTGATAATTTAAACTTTGTAAGAATTGCGCACGATAACCCAATTGCTCTTATGTGTGATACAAAAGGTCCTGAAATTAGAATTGGCAAATTTGAAAAGGGTGAAGTAATTTTAAAACCTAAAAAAATGTTCACGCTAACCTCGCGTGATGTTTTAGGCAATGAAGAAATTGTAAGTTTAGTATACAAACAACTAGTGAAAGAAGTAAAAATTGGTGATAAAATTTACGCCAATAACGGTCTAGTAGTTTTAAGGGTAAAAGCAATTACTGAAACAGATATTAAATGCAGGGTACTATTTGGAGGTAAACTTACAAATAACAAGGGTTTAAATATCCCAGGTATTGTTCCTGAAGGCGAATATCTTAGCGAGGCGGATAAAAAAGACCTATTATTTGCAATTCAAAATAAAGCTAATTTTATAGCAGCTTCTTTTGTATCCAATAAACAAAATGTTTTATCACTAAGAAAATTTTTAGTGGATAACGGCGGAAGTGACATAAAGATAATAAGTAAAATAGAAAATTCATCAGGCATTAAAAATATATCTGAAATAATTGAAGCCAGTGACGGAATTATGGTTGCAAGGGGAGATCTTGGTGTTGAAATACCGTTAGAGAAATTGCCAAGTGTGCAAAAGAAACTAATTTCTGAGTGCTTGGACCATGGTAAACTTGTTGTAGTGGCTACAGAGATGCTTGAAAGCATGACAAATTCTGTAAGACCAACAAGGGCAGAGGTATCTGATGTTGCAAATGCTATCTATGAAAAGGCAACTGCAACAATGCTTTCCGGTGAAACCGCTGTGGGTAAACATCCAGCACTTGTGGTTAAAACAATGGCAAAAATACTTCTTGAAGCTGAAAAACATATAAGTTATAATCAAGATTTTATTTCTTCTAAAAGAAAAGTGCATGGAGTTAGTGACTCTATTTGTAAAACCACTTGTCAAAATGCCATTGGTGTAAACGCAAAGTTAATTGTTGTTTTTACCTCTAGCGGAAGTACTGCGCACTTAATTTCAAGCAATAGGGTATCTACACCAATACTTGCTATAACACCAAACCAGAATGTTTATGATAGTTTAGCACTATCTTGGAATACAACTGCATATAAAAATGATATAATAAGTTCGGAAAAAGAGATGCTACATTTTGCAGAAAATACAGCAAAAACACTTGAACTTGTTAGAAAAAATGATATAATAGTGGTAACTACGGGAACGCCCGAAGTATCTGGGCAAACTAATATGCTTAAGATAATAAAAATTTAAGGAGGTTTGTATGGACGATTTTGATGAGGAAATTATTGTAGAAGACGATCCTGAAGAAGAAATGTTTGAAGAAAAACCTGAAGAATCTGAAGAGAAAGTAAAAGATAATAAGCAAATTGTAATTACAAAAGATGCAGTGCCATTTATATTATCAATAATAGCAATATGTTTATCATTTTTTAAATCTTTATTTGTTATAGTTCTTGCTACTTCTTACACCGCAATGGTCGTGCTATATTCAATATTCTTTGCAGGGGCTGTAGCTTGCGCACTTGCGTCACTTATTTTAATTCTTCTAAAAAACAAAAAAGTAAGTTTTTCAGCAGAGTTCGTTTTTTCTTTGATAGCTATAGTTATTAGTTTTATTTAATTTTTTAAGGGTATAAAAAAACAAGGAATTATTTCCTTGTTTTTTATTAAATTCAAATTCTTAGTTAAATAAGTCTTTGAAAGCTTTGCCAACTTTGAAGCATGGTGCTTTTGAAGCATTAATTTTAACAGGTTGCTTTGTTTGTGGGTTGATACCTGTTCTAGCTGGTTTGCTTTTAAGTTCGAATGTTCCGAAACCTACAAGAGCTACTTTGTCGTCAGCTTTGAAAGCGTCTACAATTGTTTCAACCATTGCTTCATATGCAGCGCTTGCTTCCTTTTGTGTTAAACCTGCTTTGTCAGCGACTGATTTAATGAATTCTCCTTTGTTCATAGTTTTCCCCTTTTAAAAATATTTGTTTAATAACTTAAACATAACTATTATAGCCTATTTCAGCAGTATTTCAAACTGATTTTAAGTCATTTTTCAATTTTTTTGCATTTTTCCCTTATTTTATGCGGGGTTTAAGGCTCACTTAAATATAATATGCCAATAGTTTCTGGACCGCAATGGCTACAAATTGTTGCTCCAGCTTGCATAGAATATACCTCTTCAAAACCGAGAGCTTTAACTTTTTTTATAATTTCTTCTTTTATTCCTTCCATAGGAGAGGAGGAGGTAACAAAGCATCTTTTCATAATAGGAGGCTTTTCTTTTATAATATCATCTACATATTTAGGCAATACATTTTTTAAAGGCCCCATATATTTTTTTGTAGCTTCCATTTTGCCATTTATTAGTTGTATTCTAATTTTTAATTTTAAAAGGTTTGCGCCAAACATAGCTACAGCGGAACATCTTCCACCTTTATACAAGTAATTTAACTTGCTTATAATGAAAGAGGACTGCACTCTGTTTGCTTCGTTTTCACACTCTGTAAGAATTTCAGATAGTGGTTTGCCTGCGTTAATTTTGTCTATAGCAGATAAAATTAGTACGCCAGAGCCAGAAGAGAGTTGTTTTGTGTCTATAACATACACATTTTCAAGTTCCTTGCTTGCTTGAAGAGCGTTTGTTCCCGTGCTTGAAATTTCAAAAGAAAGTGAAAAATGAATTACAGCGTCATATTTTTCTCTGAGCTTAGAAAAAATTTCCTTATATTCTTCCACATTCCTAGCAGAAGTTTTAGGTAGAACATCAGTTTTATCCACAAAGTCATATATTTCTTTGTATGTTATTTCAGCTTCAGTATATTGATCTTCACCAAGGTTCACATATAGTGGAACAATGGTTATATCATATTTTTCTATTAGTTCTTTAGGAAGGTCGCAGGTTGAATCTGCAGATATACCAATTTTCATAAAATCACCTCACAAAATATGTTAACAAATTGAAAAATTAATGTCAAACACTATTAAAAATTTTTTTAATGTGATATAATTTCCCACATGGAACAAAAGAAAAATTTGCATGAAAAACATCGTGAACGATTGTTAAATACTATTAAAGAAGTGGGTTTTGATAAGATAAACGATATAAACGCACTGGAGTTTGTGCTAACTTTAATAATTCCTAGAAAGGATACAAACCCTCTTGCTCATGCACTTTTAGACCAGTTTGGCAGTTTTTCTAGAGTTCTAGATGCAGATTATAGTCAGCTTGTGCATGTGTTTGGCTTGGGTGAGAGGTCTGCTACACTTTTAAAATTGATACCTGAAATTTTTAGAAGATATCAAGTGGATAAGGTTGGTAAAACTCCACTTATAAACACTCTTGGCGATATGATAGCCTATTTTAAACCTAGGCTAGAGAATAAACTAAAGGAAGAGTTTATTGTTGTAGGGCTAAATAATAAAGGAAGAGTTGTTGCGGAAAAAACTGTGTCTGTGGGAGGAAAAAATAGCGTTGCTATTGATAAAAAGGACTTAAGTTTATTCATATTAAATAAACATATAAGTTCTGTAATTTTTGCCCATAATCATCCTGGAGCGGACCCAAGACCGTCAAAAGCCGATGTAGATACAACAGAAGCGTTAAAAGATTTTCTAACGCTTAATAATGTAAGGCTAGAGGATCATATAATAGTTGGCGAGGATAGCATTTTTAGCATGAAAATGCTTCAATATATAGAGGAGAAGGACATTCGTGAAGAAATATTATGAGGAATTTGAAGAGATAATAAAAAGTTTAGACGGTAAGAAAAAACTTTTACTTCACAGTTGTTGTGCGCCGTGTTCTTCCTCTGTGCTTGAAAGGTTAAAAGATTATTTTGATGTTACAGTGTATTACTACAACCCAAACATAGCGCCTTTTAGCGAATTTGAACGAAGATTGAAAGAACAGATAACTTTGCTTGAAAAATTAAAAATAAAGTATATAATAGGTGAGTATGAGCCAGAAGAATTCTCTTTTGCTATAAAGGGCTATGAAACTTACCCCGAGGGAAGCGAAAGGTGCAAGCACTGCTATTATTTTAGAATGAGGAACTTGGCAAAACTTGCAAAAGAAAATAATTTTGACTTTTTTACTACAACTCTTTCTGTAAGTCCGCATAAAAATGCTGTGTGGATAAATGAAATTGGAAAGGAACTTGAAAATGAGTTTGGGGTTAAGTTTTTAACTTCAGATTTTAAAAAGAAGAACGGATATTTAAGAAGTTTAGAGTTAAGCCGAGAATACGGCCTTTATAGGCAAGAATATTGTGGTTGCAGACCAAGAAGGGAGAATAGTGAAACAGATAAAAACTAAATCTATATGGAGTAAAATATCTTTTGTTGCATGCTCTATTTTAATAGCGCTATTTTTAAGCCTATTTGTTTTTATCTATACGCATGAATATTATCCAGTTACAGGGCAATCTATGTATCCAACAATAAACGGAAATGGTATAAACGAAAACGGAGTTTATGTAAACCCATATTTTATGGGGGAGTATCAAGATATAGTGGTCGCCAAAACGGATGATGGCACTACAGTTATCAAGCGTCTTTTAGGGCTTGAGGGAGATAAAATTGGCTTTATTGAAGAGGCAAATGGTGAGGTACATTTCTATAGAATTCCTAGTGGAACAATTCAAAGTGGATACGAAAATAATCTAGCTAGCTTCAAAGTTGAGGAAGATTATGTAGAGGATATCTATGGAAATAGAACTCAAAAATCACACTTTGATAGTATGCTTTTAGATAGACAAGAAAATAAGGTCTTTATCTATGATAGGGTTAGCAATACATTCCGTGAATTCTATGAAGTCCCAAAGGGTGAAGTTTTTTTAATGGGAGATAATCGCGGACATACGACAGATAGTTCTACATATGGTTCTATATCCATAGATAACATAATTGGAAAAGTAGATTACATGGTTAAGAATAATTACTTGCAAGTTTTTGAAATATTGTTTAAAATAATAACATTTAGAGGGAGTAACATATGAAAATAGGCGTAGTAGGTTTGCCAAATGTTGGAAAGAGTACACTTTTTAATGCTATAACACAAGCGGGCGCAGAGAGCGCTAACTATCCGTTTTGCACAATTGAGCCTAATGTTGGCATAGTTGCAGTTAAGGATGAAAGGCTAGATAAGCTTGCCGAGCTTTATCATACTGAAAAGGTGACGCCAGCCACTATAGAGTTTGTGGATATAGCAGGCTTGGTTGCAGGCGCTAGCAAAGGCGAGGGGCTTGGAAACAAATTTTTAAGTCACATTCGTGAGTGTGATGCCATTGTTCAAGTAGTAAGATGTTTTGAAAATGAAAAGATTATAAATGTAAACGAGGGCGTAGACCCTAAGCGCGATATTGAAATAATAAACCTAGAGCTAATTTTGTCTGACCTAGAAAGCGTGGAAAAGAGGTTTGAGCGCGGAAGCAAGCTTGTAAAAACTGGAGAAAAGAGCGCTCTTCAAGAGGTTGAGGTTTTAAAGAAGATTAAAGAGTGCTTAGAGGCTGGAAAGCCTGCTAGAGTGCTTAGTTTTGATAAGGAAGAGCAACCAATAGTTAAAAACTTATTTTTGCTGACTACAAAGCCAGTTATATATGTGGCTAATATAGATGATTCTGAAATAAATAAGCCGGATAACAAATATGTTGAAGCAGTTAAAGAAGTGGCAAAAAGTGAGGGCGCAGAAGTTATATCTATGTGCGCAAAACTTGAGGAGGAGATAGCCTCTCTTCCAGAAGATGAGCAAGCAATGTTTAAAGAGGAACTAGGAATAAAGGAAAGTGGGCTAGATAAGCTAGTTGTTAAAAGCTATGACCTTTTAGGTTTAATGAGCTTCTTGACGGCGGGAGAAAAGGAAGTTAGGGCTTGGACAATAAAGAAAGGAACAAAAGCGCCCCAAGCGGCTGGCAAGATACACACAGATTTTGAAAAGGGCTTTATAAAGGCGGAAGTAATAAACTATCAAACGCTATTAGATTGTGCTGGTTACACTGAAGCTAAAGAAAAGGGCAAAGTTCGCATAGAAGGTAAGGACTACATAGTTCAAGACGGCGATGTAATGTTATTTAGGTTTAATAATTAGTTTGGAGAAAAGGTGCACACTAAAGTTATTTAACTTTGGTGTGTTTTTTTATATTTAAACTGTCGCCCCACTCCTCGTCATTTCGACCGAAAGGAAATGGGGCTTGTTTTTTTTATTAAAGTTAATGCTAGACGGGTAATGGGTTTATTACTAAAAGCTAATATGTAGGGAGAAATCTCGGCTACTTTTTCTAAGGCTGAGATTTCTCAACTGCATATAAAGGAAAGGAGAGCATAAACCAAAACATCTAGCAAAAGCTAAAATAGAAGAATAGGGGGATAATTTCTTCCGGTCGAAGTGACGGCGGGGCGAGGGTCAGTCAGAATTAAAGGCGCTGGGGCGGTGCTCTGCAAGACACTTCGAGGGCTCTGGCGTAGGCGCTACTTCATTGCGAGCGAAAAAGATTTTCTTTTTCGCGTCATCCTGAGCGCAGTCGAAGGATCTCCTCCCGCGACCTGTCATAATAAAAAAAATAAGAGTCTGGCTAGCTAGGGTGGCAAGGAGATTCTTCGCGGATAGTCGCGCAAACGCTCCCTGCTCAGAATGACGGTTAGCGCGGGCGAACGCTACGAAGATAAAAAGATTTTTTTAAATTAATAAAGCGCTAATACAACATACTACTATGATTATACATGAGCACAAAATCAATCTACTTCAAGTTATGCGGGTTATAAGAGTAGTACAATAAGAGAATTTTTAACAAACAGCTTCTATAACGAAGCATTAACAAGTAAAGAGCAAGAGAAAGTAACAACAAGAGCACTTACAGATAGCGAACTAGATGGCTATCCATATAGCAGTTCAGGTAATGGAGCAGGTGTAATAGACGCAGACACCTCAGTAACAGATAGTGTATGGTTGCCAACAAGAGCAGACTACATAAACTCAAGTTATGGTTTTTCAACATCAACAGGAACATATGACGACGCAAGGCTCTGCTCACCAAGTGATTTTGCAATAGCAAACTATGCATACACAGATGTAAGAAGCAGTTACACAACGCCAGCTAGGCAGAATGGCGGTATTACACACTACTGGACATCTTCCGCGCACTCCGCTTCCTACTTCGAATACTTAGTGGGCTCCCGTGGGGATGTGTCTGGCAGCTATGTGCGCCATCAGGACCGCGCCGTCCGCCCCGCTTTGCTCTTTAATCTCTAATCTTGAATACTTCGCCCCGAAAGTTTGATTTTGGGGCACTTTTTTTATATTTTTTTCTTTTCTTCCATAAATTTTGTCACCCTTTCTTGCTTTTGACAAGTTTATCATATTAAAATGTCCTCGAAAAAATTTTTTTATGTTTTTTCATTACTTGACATACTTTTGGCAGTTTTTTAGGCTTATTATTGAACATAAGTTCTATAAAAAGCTACAAAAACCGAACTTTTTGTAAAAAAATGAAAATTTTTAGAAGTTTTTTACAAAATTATGCCAATTTATTTGATGCTAATAAGTTTGGCAAGTATAATCAAAACAATGGGGGAATTATATGAATTTAAAAACTTGGATCAAAACAATTTTTATGGTTTATAGGCATTTGCCTAGAATAATAGACTCCATAGATAAGGTGTTTTCAGCTAGAGCACTAAATGGAGGTATTATGAGTGGAAACGCGGTGAGTTATAACGATGTGTATAACCTCACGGACAATTTAATAAAACTTTCTCAGAAAAAAGTTGCGCTTATCAACTTAAAAGTGCTTGCTAAATTAATAGTTAGAAATTTAGATAGAGATTTGGCAAAAATGCTAATACTTAGGTTTGTGGATGGTTTTACCGCACCTAAGCTTGCTGAACATTTTAATATATCTGAGCGCACTGTGTTTAGAAGAATAAATGAAGCGCTCAGCATGGCATCGATGAAAGCAGAGGAGCTTGGATATAATAAAGAAAAATTAGAAAATGAATTTAAAGATGAAAAGTGGCTTTTCGACCTTGGCGAAGAGGCAGAAAACGATGATTATATTCAAATAGATAACGACTACTTAAAAAAGGTTATAAGGGAGTATAAAAAATTCTCTTATGCAAATTAGTCGTCTAGTTCGTAGTAGTCACTGCGCTTTAAACGCTTAATCTTTTTAGTTTTTACATTTGCTTCACTCTCTTTTTTAGCTATTCTTGTAGGCTTGAAAAGTAGATATATTATAAGTAGACAAGGTAAACACACGGCTACTACAATTAAAATTTGTGTTGGAGAGGAAAAATTTAAGGTGCTTGTAGTGCCAGAGTTTTCTTCTTCAACAAATATTGGTTCAGTTCTAACTTCCATTACTTCTGTGTTGGTTGGAATGGTTGTTAGCTTATCGCAAAAAAGGGAATATAGGTAGCCCATAGAGCTTGTAGTGCCGTCCAGATATTTACAATAGTACCAAATGTTTGTGCATTCAGGCACAAGGGAATCTCCTGCCATTTGACCATAGTATACAAGATCTGTTTCAAGATAGGGAACATTATCAACTATTTCAAAAGGAGAGGAGCTTCTAGGCACGCTTCTAAGCTCAAGCCCATTTAAGGATATAACTCTAAAGGAAAGCTTTTCTGCATAGGGTGTAATGGGAGTGCCTACAACTGGGGTTACCTCACTTTTTTTAACATATCCAAAAAGGTCGGAATAGCGCGCAGTGTAAAAGTTTTCGCCAGCATTATCTAAAAGCTGAACAAAATAGGAGTTTGGAATGTAAAATAGGGCAGAGCTATCGGAGGGCGCAGAGTAGAAACAAACATTGTTGGTTAAAATTCTTGCATAGATAATCTCGTCTGAACTTGCTTGGGCAGGAACAGAGGAAAATGTAAAAATATTTACTAACATTAAAACAAACACTAATAAAATTTTCATCAATCAATTTTAATTCTTTTATCGCAATATTGGCATTTAAATTTTTGTATTAAATTAGCCAATCTTGCGTTTTTTTGTATTTTGGAGGAAAAATGAAAGAGCTTTTAAAAAAATTAAACAAAGTAAACAATGAACTAATAAAAAGATATTCTAAAAATGCACTCAATAGATATAACACTGGAAGTTTAGTTCATGAAAAACAAATGTTATTTCATAAATGTCAGAAGAGAAACAGGTGGGTTTTTGGTGGAAATAGAAGTGGTAAAACGGAATGTGGTGCTGTGGAAGCTATATGGCTAGCTAGAGGTATTCATCCGTTTAGAAAAAATAGAAAACGAAGCATAGGCTGGGTAGTGTCGGTTTCCAGACAGGTTCAAAGAGAGGTGGCTCAGAGCAAAATTCTTCACTATTTAAACCCAGATTGGATAGTTGATGTCTGTATGGAAGAGGGCAGAAAGGAAAGTTATGAAAACGGAATTATAGACTATGTTGTTATAAAAAATGTTTCTGGGCTTGATAGCAAAATTTATTTTAAAAGTGCAGACCAGGGAAGAGATAAATTTCAGGGAGCTAGTTTAGATTTTGTCTGGTTTGATGAAGAGCCTCCTGAAGATATCTATTTTGAGTGTCTAATGCGTGTTTTTGATAAAAAAGGTGACATTTTTGGCACAATGACGCCTTTAAAAGGGCTAACTTGGGTGTATAATGAAATATATCTAAATGAGAAGAATAATCCCGAAGTTTGGTGCGAGCATATCAATTGGGAAGATAACCCCTTTTTAGATAAAAAGGAAATAGAGCTTTTAACCTCTACACTAAGTGAAAGTGAACTTGAAGCTAGAAAGTTTGGGCGCTTTATGAGCTCGGGCGGGCTTGTATATAATGAATTTGATGAAAATATTCATGTAATAGAACCTTTTGATGTACCTTATGAGTGGCAAGATACTATCTCTATAGACCCTGGGCTAAATAACCCCTTGTCTGCCCACTGGTATGCTGTAGATTATGACGGCAATGTGTATGTTATAGCAGAACACTATGAGGCCAAAAAAGATATCATATATCACTCCCAAAAAATAAAGGAGATTTCAGATAAATTAAATTGGCACAGGGCAAATAACGGTATGATTTCCACACTTATAGATAGCGCGGCAACACAAAGGACACTATCTGCAGAAAAGAGCGTTGTAGAACTTTTTTATGACAATGGAATTTTAGCTAACCCAAAAGTGGATAAAAACTTATTTTCAGGAATTTCCAGAGTGAAAAGTTATTTAAAAAATGCTGAAGGCAAAGCAAAATTATTTATTTTTAAAACTTGCACTAATTTAATAAGGGAAATTAAAGGCTATTTTTGGGGAAAAGGGGATACCCCAGTAAAAAAAGATGATCATGCCCTAGATGAACTTAGATATTACATATCAAATAGACCTGAAATACCTAAAAAAATGACTCAAAAAAGTGATATTCAAAAGGATAAAGAAAAATTAATTAAAAAATTATCTAAAAAATATTATTAATTTATTTAAAATTAATTTTGTTAATTTAAATATTTGTGCTATATTTAGGTAGAATATAAAGTAGTGAGGTAACTATTTTGAAAAAAATATTTAGCTTAAGTTTAGTATTTTGTATGGCTACTTTGGGGTTAGGGTTTTTAAATTTTAATCTTCCTGCAAGCGCTGTGGCAACTGGCACGCCTATTCGCACACAAGAAGAATTTTTAAATATGGAAGCAAACGGAAGTTATTATCTATCTAATAACCTAACACTTTCCGATTATTCTCCAATAAATTTTTCTGGCACTCTTGATGGCAATGGTTATACAATCTCACTTGCGCAAACGCCAGGTCAAACTGTGAATATTACTAACGATGCCACTTTCACAAGGCTTTCTGACGCAGTTTTAATTAGCTCAATTGATATAGAAAATGAAATTACATCTTTAAGATATAGCTATAGCTTAACAGATGAAAATTCTAATACTTATAATTCTATTCCTATCACAGTAAACACAGGGCTTGCAGTTAGTGATAATAAAGTGCTTTCAAACACCTTATCCTCACTATTTCCAAATGATGACCAAAGCTACTTAGCTACTTTAACAAACTATCAAATAATAATAGAGGAAATTAAAACGGCAGAGTCGGGCTCTCTTAATATAGATGATTATTACGGCATATCAGCATATGGCAATTTAGCCACTACACCAAATGAGCATAATGAAAACTCTGCAACTTTTCAAGTCCCAACTTTAAATCATAATTATAACGGCGGAATTACAATTAAAATTAGCTACAATAACACAGAAAGCTATATCTATCTTCGTGATATTAGCGCGGAAAATAGAGATGTTGAAGTAGTAAAAGATGTTGATAAAATAATAGTTTATTACACCACTTCAGCTGGCACTCAGGGAATTGCAGATACAAGCGTTAGCAATGATACCGCTTTTATCTCTTCCACACTTTCAGATCTTTTAAACAATAACTCTATTAGTTTTGGTATGGGCAGTTTAAATAGAATTTATATTCCTTCTGCAACTTTCACTCAAATTAATCCAACCGATTATGTTAAAACTTTTGTAAATAGTTCAGATAGGGCAATAACTTTAAGGCTTGAATTAGAAGCTAAAATTAATGGTATAACTCAAGCAACAACTGGCGAATTCACTACAGTATTATCACCAGGTGAACATGAACTTTCATTCTATATAGGTGGAGATCCAAACAGAACTAATGGTTTGTTTGAGGGAAATGACAACATTCTTGCTAACCCCTCTAACTACAATTTTGTGGTAAACAATTTAACACAAATAGAACTAAATGTAGAAAACACAAACACTCAACCTTTAAGATATTCATTCACTATTACTGGAACGCCTAAAAATGGTGGCTCTAATATAGTTTCAACTGAAATAGTAGACTATATTGGTAAAGCAGAAGATGGCACTTCAAAAAGGGAATTGATATCTTTTACATATTACTCTCTTTTTGGAAATATTCAACCTAGCAGTTACGATTTTACTATAACAAACCTAGAAGTAACAGCAATAAGTGAGCAGGGCGGACTTTTCAATAGGGTTACAAATGCCACAATTAAAAATCTTAAAATAGAAGATTGGACAACGGTAACAAACAAAACTAGTGTTGGTATACTTGCTCATACCGCTGAGGGTAGCACAATTGAAAGTGTGGAAATTAGCGGATATATTGAGGTTGAAGCAAACAGCGCAGTTATAGCGGGAGGAATTGTTGGCTCTAGCACAGGCACTAAAATTTCAAACTCCTATTCTAGCGCAAGAATTTTAGTTACTGGCACAAGTTTAACTGCTTCTCAAATAATTGTGGGCGGTCTTGTTGGAAAGATGGTTGAGGGCGAAATTTCTAATAGCTTTGTGTTTAGTTCAAATTCGCTTTCAGATTATATTCTAAGAGCAGACGCTACTAAAAAAGATTTAGACACCGACACTATGCCAGTTTGTGATGTAACTATAGGCGGGCTTGTTGGCACGGTTTGGAAGGGAACAGTAATCAACAATTTTGCTACTGGAAACATTTATGGTTCTAGCATAAACCAAGATGTTACACCAAAAATTGGCTTACTTTTTGGCGAGTTTGGCACAGGTGTATATTTGCCTAGCACAGGCAGTATTGCATATAATCATACAGCATCAACTTCTAGTTACGAGCTTGTTGGCGCTGAAAACACATATTCTTTAACAAATTGCACTAAGGTGGAAAGTTCTACTATCTTTAGAGAGCAATCTACTTTTACATCTTCTACCATGTGGGATACAACCTTCTATCCTTGGAATTTTAGTGATAAATGGTATGCAAAATCTGGTAGTGAACACATAGTGCTTCAACCTTTTGAACGCTTTACAGTAACACTTTCTTCATCTAGTCATGTTGAAGCAAGCATAGAGGCAGGAAGTTTAGATAGTAATAGTTCTATAAGGTTTGGCGATACCGTTACAATTAGAGCAAATATAGTTCCAGGCGAAGAGCTTTTATATAAAGTTTCTGCCATACAAAAAGATGGTCAAAGCCTTAGCTTTGATAAAGATAATGATGGAAACATTCTAACAAGTGTGACCTTTACAATGTCGGCGGCTACTTCTGGGCTTTATAGCATTGTTACAGATACAATAGATTATGCCTTTACTGTAGAAAGTTCAGATATAGAGCAAGGCGGAGTTAAAATTAAGGGAGCACAAAAGGAATTAGAGAAAATTGAAATAAATGTAACCAATGGCGGACTTTATGAATTTGAGGCTGTGCCTGCAACCAATTACGGCTTTGTTGAATGGGTTTGGGTTACTATGGTCGATGGAGAAGAAGTTTTAACCACAGCAAAACTAGGTCAACTTACTGAGGGTTTAGAAGATACGCGCACTTCCGCAAGACAATCGGTGGCAATAAGATTTTCAAGTCAAGATTTAGGCAACACATATCTATATATTCCAGAGCCTACGCAAGAAGGACAGACCTACACATTAAGGGCAGTGTTTACAAGCCAGATATGTAACATGACGGTTAGAACCTCATTAAGTTCGGAAAATTGCGCTACAATTTATATAAATGAAGTTCCATATGAATATTCTTCTGACAACAATTATATTTTTAGCGGTGTTGTTTCAAGAGATGCCGATGTTATAATCAGAATAGAAGTAAAGGATGGATATGAGTTTAGAGGCTGGCAAGCAGGAAACACAACAGATCCAATTGAAAGCTTCTTAAAGGACTCGCAAGCATCAGATCAAACAATAACCTTTAGAACTTCAAATCCACAGTTCTTGCTTATAGCAAATATTGAAAGATCAGAGAACGCAGGTTCTGACTTAACATGGCTATGGTGGACACTTGGTGGAATAGGCGGAGCTGGAATTTTGGGTGTTGCAATATGGCTAATTATTAGAAAGTCTAGAAGCGCAGATTTCATGAGTAATTATTATTAAAAAAATCTTTACACCGTAAATGGTAAATAATTTTATCTTTTTTGTCAGGGTTGCTTGAATTTATAAATTATATGAAATAAAATTAGGGTAATTAAAGTTA
Organism: uncultured Clostridia bacterium; assembly: GCA_944372325.1. Classification (GTDB taxonomy): domain Bacteria; phylum Bacillota; class Clostridia; order Christensenellales; family UBA1242; genus Caccopulliclostridium. Next base: position 18,236 of record CALVYR010000006.1, read on the forward strand.
TCGCGAAGGTTTTCGCGGTAACTTTTTTAATTAAGAAGGTTTTTTATGGAGGAATTTAACGAGAAAAAATTAAAAAAGGCACTTATTAAACGCGCTCTTGGCTATGATGCAGATGAAGTGGTTGAGGAGTACTCTTACGATGATGAGGGTACTCCTAAACTTTCTAAAAAGAAAGTTACTAAGAAACATTATGCACCAGATATATCAGCAATGAAAATTTTAATAGAGCGCTATGGAAATTTGAGCAAGGAGGAAATTGAACTTATGTCAGACGAGGAATTGAAAGAGGAAAGAAACAGGCTTATTAGGTTACTTGAAGAGGAGGAGTATGATTAAAGAAATTTCTTATAAGGCATCTTGCGATATGCAGGAGTGTAAAAATCAGGCTAAATTTTGTTTGTATACTAAAAAACACTTTAGCCCTAAAATTCACTTTTGTGAAGAGTGTAAACAAAGACTCTATGCCGAACTTGGAAAAAGCATTATTCCAAGAAGTTTAGACGCACCATATTCACCAAAAAGGTTAAGTAAAATTTAAAGGAGGAATTATGAAAGTTGAAGAAAAATTGGTAAATGAAGTTATTGAGGACTTCAAAAAAAGACAGGAAGAAAGAAGAAGTTTTGAAGCGCAGTGGCAACTAAATATGAATTTTGTTATGGGAAATCAATATTGTGGAATTGGCTATAACGGTGAAATTACAGATTTTGAAAAACAATTCTTTTGGCAAGAACATGAGGTTTATAACCATATAGCCCCGCTAGTTGAAAGAAGAATGGCAAAACTTCAAAGAGTTCGTCCGACTATGACGGTTGTGCCAACTTCTAGTGATGAAAAAGACATTAAAACAGCTAAAATTTCTAAAAAGATTGTAAATTCTATTTACAATAAATTAAATGTCTATAATGTAATCACGGAAGCTACAAAGTGGAGTGAAATTTGCGGAACGGCATTTTATAAGATTGTTTGGAATAGCTCTAAAGGCGATTTCTTTGCTAAAAATGAAAGAGGAGAAAATATCAACACTGGGGATATAGAAATTACAGCTATTTCACCCTTTGAAATCTATCCAGAAAGCGTAAACTGCGCAAATATTGAAGACTGCAGAAGTATAATTCATGCTAAAGCTTATCATGTGGATGAAATAAAAAATAAATGGGGCGTAGATGTTAAAGGGGAAACTTTAAATGTGTTCTCTTTAGACGGCGTTTCAAGAAACATGGGAGGCCTTGGCTATAACTCTAATGCAAATAAGGTGATATCTTCTAGCCGAGATAATTACTGCATTGTTATAGAGCGCTATGAAGCGCCAACGGTGAAATTTCCTAATGGCAGGCTAATAATTGTGGCTGGCGATAAACTTTTGTATATAGGCGAACTTCCGTTTATAAATGGCGAAGATGGCAAGCGCGGTTTTCCGTTTATTAGGCAAGTATCTTGCGATCAAACTGGTAGTTTTTGGGGAACAAGTGTAGTGGAGAGGGTTATTCCGCTTCAACGCTCATATAATGCCATAAAAAACAGAAAACATGAATTTTTAAATAGACTTTCTATGGGAATTTTAACTGTAGAAGACGGCTCTGTAGACACAGACAACTTAGAAGAAGAGGGACTATGCCCTGGTAAAGTGCTTGTTTATAGGCAGGGTTCTTCTGCTCCAAGATATTTAAGCACGGGCAGTGTGCCACTAGATTTTACCTATGAGGAAGAAAGACTTTTAAATGAATTTACTCTAGTTAGTGGCACCTCGGATATTTTAAATGACAGCACAATTTCTAATAGCCTAAGTGGAACTGCGCTTCAACTTTTAATTGACCAAGATGAAACAAGAATTTCAGTTACAGCTGAAAATATTCGCGAGGCGCTTAGAAGAATGGCTCAACAAGTGCTAAGGCTCTATAAGCAGTTTGCCACACTTCCTAGGCTTTTAAAAGTTGTTGGCGAAAATGGCGAGCTAGAAGTTATGTATTTTACATCTTCTGATATAACCTCGGATGAAGTTGTGTTTGAAACAGAAAATGAAATAAATGAAAGTTTGGCTCAGCGCAGAAGTATGGTGTTTGAACTTTTAAATGCAGGGCTTTTACATGATGAAAATGGAAAGCTAAGTAACAGAATGAGAGTTAAAGCTTTAGAGCTACTTGGCTTTGGTATTTGGGAAAATTCTCAAGACCTAAATGAACAACACACAAAGCGTGCTAGCAAGGAAAACGCTATGCTTATTGAGGATAGAATACCTGAGCCTTGTGAGATAGATAATCATAGCTTGCATATAGATGAGCACATATCTTTTTATCTTGCAAACGAACTTACAGAAGAGCAAAAAGAAGACCTTTTAGCTCATATTAGAATGCATAAACAAATTTTATCAATGACAGGAGAAAATAGTTAATGGAAGAAGAAGTAGTTAGGGAACAACCAGAGCTTGAGGAAGAAAATGAAAATTTGATAGCTCAAAGTGAAGGCTCCCTTGGTAAGTTTAAAGACGCGGAAAGTTTACTTAAAGCCTATAACAATTTGCAGGCAGAGTTTACAAAGAAGTGTCAAAAATTGAGTGCTCTGGAAAATGAGAAAAATAAAACAATTTTTTATGAAGAAGATTGGAATAAACGCGTAGCCAACTTTTTAGAGAAAAACCCAGAGGCTAAAAAATATTCCAAAGAAATTTCAGAAAAGATTTTAAATAGTCCGGAATTAAAATCTAGTGAAAATGCTTTGGAACTTGCATGGTCTAGCATTGCCATGAAAAATTACGTTGAACCAGAAAAACTGGCAAGTGATAAAACCTTTTTAAATTCCTATATTTTTAATAACGAGGAAATTAAAAAACAAGTTTTAGAAAACTATTTAAAGGAAATTAAAACTGCTCCACCTGTAATTTCTGGCTCAAGAGGAGCAAAACTCTCTTCAAAGGAAGAGTATGCTCCTAAAAATTTAAATGATGCTAAAAAAATTGTAGAGAAATTTTTTAAATAGGAGAAAATTATGGTTTCAATTTCAAGTGCTAACGAGGCGTTAAAGAGCGTTTATCTTGGAGTTGTAGCAAATCAACTTAACATAAATGCAAACCCTCTACTTGGCAAAATTAAACAATCATCACAAGATGTTTGGGGCAAAGAGATTATTAAACTTGCACCTTACGGAATTAACGGCGGAATAGGCGCTGGCGATGAAACAGATCCACTTCCAAAGGCAGCAGGTAATAACTATGTTCAATTTAAAACATCACTTAAAAATCTTTACGGAAGAATTGAAATTTCCGATAAAGCAATTAGAGCTTCTGCAAATAATGCAGGTGCATTTGTAAATTTACTCAACGATGAAATGGAGGGCTTAATAAAAGCAAGCAGTTTCAATCTTGGAAGAATGCTCTATGGTGACGGCACAGGCCTTTTAGGCACTGTAACAAAGGCATATTCTAGTTCAGAAAAATATCTTCAAATGGATGATGTAAGAAACTTCATAGAAGGTATGGTAGTTGATATCTATAACGCAGAAACTAAAATAGAGGGTGCTAGCGGTTATAGGGTAACCTATGTTGATAGAGCAAATAAGCGTATTTACTTAGATTTTGAATCATCTTTTAGCACAACTATTGCAGTAGATTCTAAAGTATATGTTCAAAATTCAAAGGGCTATGAAATTACAGGCCTTGGTGCAATTTTTGGAACAGACACAACACTTTACGGCTTAACAAAAAGCGAATATCCTTGGCTAAACCCTTATGTTTCTACAACATCTACAGAAATTTCTGATATCTTAATTCAAGATGCAATAGATTTCTTAGAGCAGGCTAGCGGTAGCGAGGTAAACTTTATTTCTTGTTCAACTAAGGTTAGAAGAGCTTATCAAGACTATTTAACCAAGTTTAGAAGAAATATAGATGTCTGCGAACTTAGCGGTGGATATAAGGCAATAACATACAACGGTATTCCAGTAGTGGCTGATAGATTTGTTGAGGACGGAACTATGTATCTACTCAATACAAACGATTTCACTCTTCATCAATTATGCGACTGGAAATGGCTTGAAGGAGATGACGGCAAGGTAATTAAGCAAAATGCAGGTTATCCAACCTATTCTGCAACTCTTGTAAAATATGCAGACCTTATTTGTGATAGACCAAATGGTCAAGCTAAAATCTCTAATATATCTGCTACTGTTTCTAGTCCGTTTAGCGACATTGTTACAGCAATAGAGGAAGCTCATACTACTGTATAAAAATAAATTTATAGGAGGAAAAATGAATATTGAAATAGTGCATGATGTCTATTACATCGCAGAAAGGTTAAAGGAAATTGATTTCAATTATTTTATCCTCTATAACACAAAAAGAAAAAAATATGAAATTCATCACGCAGGACAGTCAGACACTTATTGTCTGACTGTTCCTTATGATGAACTCGATGCTCGTACAATAGATTTTGTTAATCAAACTCGAGTTGAAAATCGGGATAGATTATTAAAAGAACTAGACGAAGAAAATAAAAAGAGAGGAGTATATGAAGGTTAAGGAAATTTTAGAACTTGCGCTTTTGTTTTTAAATAAGGAAGAGCTTTTAGCATACTCACCATTTGGTGATGAAACTACACTTCCAACGCTTGAACAAACTGAAATAGAACACTTAAAAAAATGTTTTAACCTTGTGTATAACGAGATAGCAATGTCCTATCTTCCATTAGTGAAAACTGAAGATGTAGTGTTTATAAATGGCGTGCTTGCCTACGATAAGCTTTCTAAAAACATTACAGAAATAAGAAAGCTTTATGCTAATGGAAAAAACATTCCTTATTCACTGGAAGAGGATGGAATTCACGCCAATATCTTATGCGCGCAAATAACCTATAACTATGCACCAGCAGAATTATCTTTTGAAGATGAGGTGTTTTTATTTGGAGGCAAGCTTCCTGAAAGAGTGCTAGCCTACGGCATTGCAATGGAATATTGCTTGATATGCGGGCTCTATGATGATGCAGAAGTGTGGGAAACAAGGTTTTATAGTGGGCTAAGAGATGCAACCTTAAAAAAGAGTGAAATTAGATTGCCTTCTAGGAGGTGGATCTAGTGTTCTATTCAAATAAGGTGAAAACTAAAGCTACAAAAAATTATAAGATCACATATTCAAGTTTTGCATCTGGAATGAACACAGAGGTTGATGACAATCTGTTACCACATAAGCAAGGAAAAGTGGTTTATAACTACGAGGTTAAAAACGGCGCATTAAAAACAGGACTTGGCTTTAAAGAACTTACGCTTCCAAACACTTTTCCCGACGAGTTTGGTGAAAACAGGGTTATAGAAATTTATCAAAATAAGAATATAACAAATCTTTGGCATTTTAGATATTATGATAACCAAAGTGAAAACAGAAAACACAAAATTATGTACACTACAGAGGATGGAGATCTTTGCTATTTTGATGTTTTGCACTATGTGTCAAATTCCTTTAAAGTTCCAGATATACCACTTTTTACAAGCGTGCCTGTGGCTATCAACTATAGGTTAAACGGGGAAGATTGCATGATTTTTTCTTCTCCAACAGATTCTATGCTAGTGTTCACTCAAAACTATCTTGCTCAAACTTATGAAGACGCGCCAAAACTTGTTTCCGTGTGTATTCATTATGAAAGGCTATTTGCAATACTTGAAGGTGAGAGAAATACTCTTGTGTTTAGTGCGAACTTAGATCCAACGGCTTGGGACTATAACTTAGATGAAGCTGGCTTTATACAGATGGTGGACGAGCGTGGCAGTATGTGTGCAGTGCTATCCTTTAACGACTATGTATATGTATTTCGTGATTATGGTGTTGCTAGGGTTTCTGCATATGGTTCTCTTGAAGATTTTAGTGTAAGTCAACTGTTTATATCCAGCGTTAAAATCTATGGCGGAACAGTTTGCTCATGCGGGGACAGAATTATGTTCTTGGCAAAAGATGGCATTCACTATTTTGGCGGTTATTCAACCACAAAACTTAATCTCGGCATTGAAAGTATGTTTGAGGGTATAGAAAATGAGAGTGCTTCAGCCGTATTTCATAATGGAAAATATTACCTGGCTTGTAAATTAAATTTCCCAGATGACAAAGTTATCGGCTGTGAAAGTGGCTCATTTGTCAATAATGCGCTTATTGAATACGATTTAACAACTGGCGAAATAAATATCACGCGCGGGGTAGATATTAATAAGATGATTAGCCTTGAAGAGGGTGAAATATCTAAACTTGTGGCTTGTTTTAATGGAACCTTTGCAAATAAAATGGGGGAACTTACTCATGACGGCAAACTTTTTGGAACACCTTTAAAAAGCGTGTGGCTATCACCAAATTCAAATCTTGGATATGCTGGAAAGCAGAAGTGCATTAAAGAGGTGTATTTAAAAAGTGAATACGATTGCAAGGTAATTATCAAATCTGATATAGAGGAAAAGGAATATATAGTTTCAGGCAAGCCTAAAACGCAGAGAATAAAAACTAATGTTCGTGGAGAGTATATAGAAATTAGTTTTATTTCAGAACAGGCAGACGCAAATATATCTTGCCCGGAAGTGGTGCTTTCAGTTTATGGATGATTTAGAAATATATTATAAAATTCAAAGATTTAAGCGAAGAAAATATTACGAACAAAGCAGTGAAGTTTTAAATTTAAGAAAAATGCAAAAGGAGAAAATATGTACACATACAAATTTACAGATGAACAATCTGAAAAAATAAAAAAACAAACAGATCTTTTTGACGAGTTTAAAAACATTGATAAAAAATATTCTTTTGATAATTCTAGTTTGACCTTAGATAGAATGGAGTACACAGCTCCCACTCAGGAAGAGGTGGAGGAGAGTGCAAAGTCTAGCTTGCAAAGCTATTTAGACCAAGGTAAAAATGATATATTAGAAGAATATTCAAGCAAGGTTAATAGCATAAATGATCTTCAATCTACAAATAAAGAAAATTTAAGCGCGCAAAAGGATAGTTTAAAAAACACCTATCAAGAACTAAAACAAAACGCTTCAGAAGATTCCATAAAGCGCGGACTTGCAAGATCTTCAATTATTGTAAATGTTCTTGAAGCGTTTGACCAAAAAATGCTTGATGAGTATTCTAATTTAGATAGAGAATATACTCAGAAGTTCCAAGAACTAGAGGAGGAAAAATCTTTACTTGAAAACCAGAAGGAAAGTGCATTAAAATCTTTTGATATTTCCTATGCAACAAAACTTAATGAAAAGATAGAAGAGATCAATAATGAAATTGCAGAAAAAGAAAAGGAAGTATTAGAGTATAACAACAAGATTGCAGAAACTGAGGCTGAATATAAATTAAATCAGCAAAAGCAAAATCAAGAACTTGTAGATTTTATTGGTAAATATGGTTCTACCGCACTAAATAGAGTTAAAGAGGAAGAAAAATATAATAGAGCGCTATCATATTTCTACACTTTAGATAAGGATGAAGCCTTAGCTGAACTTTTAAACAATGACCAATATAAAGTAGAACTTGGTTCTTATTATAGCAAACTTGAACAGACTCTAAGAAATAGATAGTATGTGGCAAGACATTTTAAATATAATAATTAGCAATGGTATTTTTGCCATACTATTTGTATCACTTTTATTTATTCAAATTAAGGATAGTAAGCGTAGAGAGGAAAAATATCAAGATGCAATTAAAAGACTTTCTCATCACTTAGATGTTGTAGAGGATATAAAGGAAGATATTAAAGAGATGAAAAAAGTTATAGTAATGCCAAAGAAAAAAGGGAAAAAATTAAATGAAGTTTAAAGATAGAATAAAATCTTATGGTTTTTGGACAGCTCTATCTGGCGCTGTAGTAATTTTAGCGCAATCTATAGCTAAGTGCTTTGGTGTAGAGATAGAGGAGGAATTAATTTCAAATATAATAATGTCTATCTGTGGTGTGCTTGTAGTGTTTGGGGTTGTTACAATGCCAAATAAAAAAGAAACAGAAGAAAACACAGAAGAAACAGAAATTAACCAAGAAGAAAATTCAGAAGAAAAAGACAAAGAAAATATAGTAGAAATTGAAGATAAAAAAGATTAAAAATATAATAGAAATCTTAAAATAATTTAAAATAAATTAAATAAAAACGCCCTAAAATATGATTTTCATGTTTTAGGGTATTTTTTTATGTAATAAATTTTATAAATCAAAATAGTTTTACAAAAAAATACAGTTTGTTATTATAAAGTATAAACTATTTAACAAATTATTATATAAAAATAGAATTAATAACATAATAAAAAATCTTTAAAAATTTGCGATTTGTCAAGCTGGATAATATAAAATTGCTTTAAGATGGCGTTGAGTAGAAAAAATGCAATTTTTTTTAAAAAATGTTTTAGTTCGCTTGACAAAACTTTGCGGGGGGGGGTAAAATTAGCATGAATAAAAAGTGTTAGTATATAAAAATGTAATACTAGCAATATTAACAGGAATAATAAAAATATAGTTAAGCAAAATAAACAAAGGAGTAAAATATGAAGAAAAGAGCAAAAATAATTGCAATAGTAAGCACTTTATGTTTGTGCTTGTCCTTGTTTGTAATTGGCGTACTTGCTGTGTCAACAGCATCGCTAAGCGTAACAAGCACACTAAGTTTTAAGTCTAATGGTGCTTATGTTATGGTAGATGGGCAGTTAAAACAAGGTGCAACAAAGGAAAGTGCAACCTTGCAAAGCGGAGCGCCAACATATAAATATAAAGGTTATTCCTATAACTGCATTGGTGGAACGGGAGCAGATAAAGATAAGCCAGACGGCACTGCTTCATTAGAAAACTTTGTAGATGCAAATGGTGCACCAAATGCCACATGGGAAATAGGAGAAATAACTTTTTCTGAAACATTGCCAGTAGCAGTTTATCATTTTACATTTACAAACTACTCTGCAATGATGGTTGCTGTTTCAGTAAGTTCTAATATTCAAGACTTAAACGCAGATTTAGCAGGAAAGGTTAGCATAACAGAAAGTTTTGAAAGTGGTAGCACCATAGATGCTTACGATGGCACAACTGCTAAAACAACAGTTTACACAATAACAGTGGAAATAACAGACTATACAACAGGTTTTGAGAATAAACAATTAGATTTAACAATTCAGTTTGACACAGCAGAATTAAATAGAGAATACTTTAAATATAACACAGCTGGCACGCAAATAACAGGTTTATCTGAAAAATATTTTGAAGATAATCCAACTGTATTAATAGTTCCAGCATATTCTGAAAGTGGTCAAAAATTGACAATTAAAAGTGGTACTTATATATCTGGTGTGAGTTATACTGCAACATTTAATGGTTTAGTATCACCAACAGTAATATTACAAGAAGGGTTAACAAGTGTGCCTGATCGTGCCTTTTATAAATGCAGTAGTTTAAGTAGCATAACAATTCCAGAAGGAGTAAAAAGTATAGGTGATCGTGCCTTTTATGGTTGCAGTAGTTTAAGTAGCATAAACATACCAGAAGGAGTAACAAGTATAGGTGAGTATACTTTTTATTATTGCAGTAGTTTAAGTAGCGTGACTTTTGGTGAAAATAGCCAATTAACAAGTATAGGTCAGCATGCCTTTAAAGGTTGCAGTAGTTTAAGTAGCATAACAATTCCAGAAGGAGTAAAAAGTATAGGTTTGGATTTCTTTTTTAATTGCAGTAGTTTAAGTACCGTAACTTTTGGTGAAAACAGTCAGTTAACAAGTATAGGTTCTCAAGCCTTTTTGGGTTGCAGTAGTTTAAGTAGCATAAACATACCTGATGGTGTAAAAAGTATAGGTTTAAGTGCCTTTAATGGTTGCAGTAGTTTAAGTAGCATAAACATACCAGAAGGAGTAACAATTATAGAAAATGCTGCCTTTTCTGATTGCAGAAGTTTAAGTAGCATAAACATACCTGATGGAGTAACAATTATAGAAGATAATGCTTTTGGAGGTTGCAGTAGTTTAAGTAGCATAACAATTCCAGAAGGAGTAACAAGTATAGGTCGTTATGCCTTTTCTTATTGCAATTCACTAGTAGAAGTATATAACTATTCACCAAGTATAACAGTAAATAAAGGTGAAACAAGTGGTTCAAACAATGGATATTTAGGGCAATATGCATTAGCAGTATATAATTCTTCAGATGAAAAGCCAGCATCTAAAATATCAGTAAAAGACAATGTGCAATATTATACAGATGGCACAGATATAATAGCAATAGGCACATACGGCAATAGAAATACAATAAATAAAATAACCTTTAAAGATGATACAACTAAGATAAACAAATATGCCTTTGGTAGTTGTTATGCTTTAACTAGCGTAACTTTGCCAAGAAGTGTAATAAGTATAGATTCTTCTGCCTTTTCTGGTTGCCATGCCTTAGCAGAAGTATATAACTATTCAAGTTATAATGTTTCAAGTTATTTTAGTTATGAAAAAGTAATACATACTACAAATGAACAAACAAAAATATTAAAAGAAGATGGAATGCAGTATTATGATAATGGTAATGGAAAATATATAGCATTATCACCAATAGATAGGTCAAGCATAAAAGAAGTAAATATAAAAGCTGGTACTATTGAAATAAATCAACGTGCCTTTTATGAATGCTATAATTTAACTAGGGTTAGTTTGCCAAATAGTGTAACAAGTATAGGTTCTTCTGCCTTTTATGATTGCAGTAGTTTAAGTAGCATAAATATTCCAGAAGGAGTAACAAGTATAGGTAATAATGCCTTTGATGGTTGCAGTAGTTTAAGTAGCATAAACATACCTGATGGTGTAAAAAGTATAGGTTCTAGTGCCTTTAATGATTGCAGTAGTTTAAGTAGCGTGGTTTTTGGTGAAAACAGCAAGTTAACAAGTATAGGTTCTTCTGCCTTTGAAGGTTGCGATTCTCTAGAAAGTATAACTTTGCCAAGCAGTGTAAAAAGTATAGGTTTTAGGGCCTTTTATGGTTGTAGTAATTTAACCTTAGATTTAACAAAGGTTGTTTGGGCTGATTTAACTTTAGGTTCTAATTCAATTAACCCTGGTTCATCAACTGCATCAGTTGTTATAATAGTGGCAGATAATGTTTCTATTGATACAGTAAAAACGCAACTTACTACCGCAGTTAAATATGCATCTTCTGACACAGTTCAAATAAAACAAGGCTCTACAACTTATGTTTGGAATGGTACTGCTTGGGCAGAACAAACGGCTTAAAAATATTCTAAAATAAATAAGTTAGATAAAAGTTTAAAATAATATTGTACAACAAAACTCTTTTATAATTTACTTTATAAAATTGAATTTTTAAATAAAAACACCACATAGGTATAAGCAATTTAATAGCTAAGTTATTGAATATTTACTTAAAACTTTATGTGGTGTTTTTTATAACTTATATAATTTTAATTTACTATGTGTAAAATTCTTTTTAGAACATTGAAACATTGATAAAATTATCATGACTTTTTCACATTATTTCAAATCGTTTAGGCTTTTCTTTTAACTTTTAAAAAATTTTTAAAATAAAAAAGGAATTTAAGATCCTTATGTCGAATATACTTATTAGTTGCGATTTTTTCGGCAAAAGGGTCTTATTTTTAATGTCAGGTAAAGGATTTAACTCCGATTTCATTGAAAAACTAAAGAGTAAAAATGAAATTGTTAGCACTATTTCTAAATATATACATGTGGAGAAAAAAGGAAAAAATTATTGGGCTTGTTGCCCCTTTCATTCTGAGAAAACTCCATCTTTTTGCATTAATGAATATGACCAATATTATCACTGCTTTGGCTGTAAGGAATCTGGCGATGTTATAACTTTTATAATGAAATATGAAAATCTAGATTATCCTGATGCAGTTGAAGAACTTGCAAAAAATGCAGGCATGGAACTTCCAAAATATTCTGGCGATGAAAAGTTTTTAGAAAGAAAAAGGGAAAAGGACGAGCTACTTAGCATTTTAAATTTAGCAAGAGAGCACTATAAGGCAAACATATATTTAAAAGAAACAAAACCTGCTCAGGAATACATAAAAAAACGCGGATTAGGCAGGAGAGAACTTGAAAACTTTGAGATAGGTTATAGTTTAAATTATGACGATTTAGTCAATTATTTAACAGGGAAGGGCAAAAAGTTAGAAGACATTAGAAAGGCGGGGCTAATTGAGAGTGGAAACAAAGGCTACTACGATGTTTTAGCGGGTAGACTTATATTTCCTATAGTAAACGCAAGTAACGATTGCATTGGGTTTAGCGCTCGTGACCTTACTGGCAAAAGCATGGCAAAATATAAAAATACTCCGTCTACTCCTGTGTTTGATAAAAGTAAAACTGTTTATGCAATAAACCTTGTAAAAAAGGAAAAACAGACAAATGGCATACCTAACATTATAATTGTTGAAGGGCAGATAGATGTTATAGCTATGCATAAGGCAGGTTTTAAGCAGACGGTGGCATGCCTTGGAACGGCGTTTACTAACGACCACGCAAAGGAACTTAAAAGATATTCTGAAAATATTGTGCTCTGCTTTGACGGAGACTTTGCAGGAATTAAAGCAAGTTTAAGAGCAATTGGAATTCTTGAAAGTGCCGGGCTAAATGTTAAAGTTGCAATGCTTCCAGACGGAAAAGATCCAGATGAATATCTAAAAGAGTTTGGGGCGGACAAGCTTAAAGAGCTTCTTCAAAATGCTGTGCCTACCACAGACTTTAAAATTTTATCTGTGAAGAAAAAATATAACCTTTCACATCCTGCTGATAAAACAAAGTTTGTAAGCGAGGCACTAAATGTTTTAAGAGAGCTCTCTTCAGAAACGGAAAAAGATGTATACTTAAAGGTTATAAAGGATATATCAGGTGTGCCACTTGATGTACTTCGCCGTGACCTTTTAGGACAAGCTCGTGAAGAAAGTCATGAAGAAAAGCTAGTAAAGCCATTAAATGTGAGCACTAAGGCACTAAGCTATATTTTAGCATGTATGCTTCATAGAAAAGATTTTGCAGATGTAAAGTTTGATTTGTCTAAACTAATTCAAGACCCAAATCAAAATGCACTCTATTCTTTAATTAAAGAAAGGAAAAATAGCGGAGAGGAACTTCACATAACAACGCTTTTTGATTACTTCGATGTAGAAAACCAGCCTGAAATTAAGGATATAATAAATTACAACTTTGAAGAAATTAAAGACGAGAAACAATATTTTGAAGAATGCCTTTGGCTTGTGGTTGAAAGTTATTTAAAGGATAAACAAGCAAAACTTACCACTATGTTTAAAGAAGCCACCTCGCAAGAGGAGAGGAAAAAAATTTTAGAGGAGCTAAACAAGCTCACAAAACAAGTGAAGAATAAAAATTTGGAGGATTTTAATGCTTAACGAAAAATTAGAAATTGAATTTAAAAAATTTTTAGATATAGGGCATAAAAAAGGTTCTGTAAACGATGAAGATATCTATGCCAAACTCTTTAAAGCAGAGGCTACAGCAGACGAAACTAACGAGTTTATTAAAAGGCTAGAGGACCATGGCATTAAAATTATTAAAACCATAGAGCCAGAAAAGGATATGAATCTTGACAACATTTTAGTTCAAGTAAACTCCGATGACCCTGTTAAAATGTACTTAAAGGATATTGGAAAAGCTCCTCTGCTTTCTCCAGAAGAGGAAGTGGAGCTTGCAAAGCGTGTGTTACAAGGTGATGAGTATGCTAAAGCTAAGCTTTCTGAAAGCAATTTAAGGCTTGTTGTAAGCATAGCAAAACGCTATGTTGGTCGCTCTGGAATGCAATTTTTAGACCTAATCCAAGAGGGAAACATAGGCCTTATTAAAGCTGTTGAAAAGTTCGATTACACAAAGGGCTTCCGTTTTTCAACCTATGCAACATGGTGGATACGCCAAAGCATAACTCGTGCTATGGCAGATCAAGCTAGAACTATTAGAATTCCAGTTCACATGGTGGAAACAATTCATAAGCTAACTCGTGCTACGCGTCAACTCATTCAAAAGTTAGGGCGAGATCCAACCACAGAGGAAATTGCTGAAGCTATGGGTATATCTGCGGAAAAAGTTAGTGAAATTCAAAAGATCGCTCAAGATCCAATTTCACTAGAAAGCCCAGTAGGTGAAGAAGATGACAGCAAGATTGCTGATTTCATAGAAGATGAAACAATAAAATCTCCTGTGGAAGTAGCAAGTCAGAACCTTCTTCGCGAACAGTTACTTTCTATAATAGAAACGCTTACTCCAAGAGAGCAAAAAGTTATAAGGCTTCGTTACGGGCTAGATGATTCTCATCCTAGAACGCTTGAAGAGGTGGGCAGAGAGTTCAATGTTACGCGTGAAAGAATTCGTCAGATAGAAGCTAAGGCTTTAAGAAAATTAAGGCACCCATCAAGAGCTAAAAAACTTGTAGATTTTAATGAATAAGGAGAAGATATGGATATTAAAAAAATTTTAGAGTATCAAGAAAAGGATAGAAAAGTTATAAACCTAGAGCGCGAGCTAGATTCTAGTGAGGATAAAAAAATCTATCAAAGTATGCAAAATGTTGCCAAAGATGCTCAAGCGCGTTCAGCTAGCCTAGATAAAACTGCGGAAGATGTTGTAAGAGATTATAACAACTTAAAAAAGGCGTTTGAGGATAACCAGAAACTTTTAGATAATCTTGAAAAGAAAGATTTAGATTCTTTAGATGAAAAGGGCATTCAAGACTTAAAAGAACTTACAAATAAAATAGTTTCAAACTTAAACTATCTTGAAAAGAAGATTATGGCTCAAGCAGATAGCGTAAAAAAGATATTAGATGAATTTGACAACACCAAAAAGCGCTATGGCGTGGCAAAAGCAAAGCACTCAGAGCATAAGCAAAAATTTGAGGTGGAAAAACAAAAGCTAGAGCCAGAAATTCAAAAATTGCAGGCAGAGCTTGCAAGCCTTGAAAAGGGAATAGATAAAGAACTTCTATCACGCTATAAGGCAAAGCGTACAGATAAATTTTTCCCAATATTTGTGCCATTAAGAGGTTCTTCTTGCGGTGGTTGCATGATGGAACTTTCTGTTGCTCAAATAGAAAAACTAAAAAAGAATGGTATACTTGAATGCGAAAACTGCAGAAGGTATATATACTTAGATAATTAAAGAAGATAAATTCTTCTTTTTTTAAATTAAAATTTGAGGTGGAAATGACTTCGCTAGAATTAGAAAAAATGTTATATGATTGTCAGATAGGAATGTATTTAAATGATATTAAATTACTTGAAAATGGCATGCTAGTTTACTCAAATTTTGTAGAAGATTCAAGTTGGAATTTTTTAACAGGCTATCAACTGCAAACTATTGAAGAGTTTAAAAAGTTTTATGATAAAGCTCTAACAGAATTTAAAAATATAAACCGACAACCTTGCTTTGCTTATGCTCCATCAGTAAAATTATCTGATGAAGTTTTAGAGTATATTAAAACTAATTTTAGTGAATATGAAAGAAACACAGTATTGCTCTGTAGTGACTTTGAGAAAAAATTTAATTTGTCAGAAGATTTTTCCTTTAAACAAATAGATAATATAAAAGATAAAGATTTATTTATAAAAACCTTTATTTATTCAAAAACGCACACTTTAAAAAATGATACTTATAAAAAACTTCCCGAATACTATTTTAAAGCATTAGAAAGTTCTTTCAATCATAATGGAGAGTGGGAATTTATACATTTTTTAAGTATGTATAAAAATGAGCCTATAGGTATGCTCTCTTGTTGTGTTAAAGGAAAATATGCTGGGCTTTATGGTGGCGGAACCTTTGCCGAGTATAGAAATAAAGGGGTTTTTACAAACCTTTTAAACTATGTTTCTAACACCTTAAAAAAACAGGGTGTAAGATATTTTTTTGGCTATACAAAAAAGTTTTCAAACAATGAAAAATACTATAACAAACTTGGCTGGAAGGAAAAATTTGAATTTGCATTATATAAATAAAAGAGGGTAAGCCCTCTTTTATCCAAAAAATGAAATTAAAATATTTTTTAATTCTCTTGTTAAAAAGCGTATGCTCTTTAAGCTTTCGCTCATTGCTCCAAAGGATATTATAAGCGCGCTAAGTGTTCGGAAATTTTTTTCTTCACAAGCTGTAATCATTGTTTCAACTACATATTTAGCATCATCAACTAAATCTTTTTTGCGTTCATATTCCAGTTCGCTTAAAATGTCCTTACAAATGTTTTCACACTCGCTAAAAAAGTTATCTATCTTTTCCTCTTCCTCAGATTTTTCTATAGAAGCAGTAGTCTCCTGTTGTTCTTCAACCTGTTGAGGTGCAGGGGTTTGTTCTTCCTCCTCATCTGCATCTTTAAAGTAGTTGTATATAATGTTTCTAAAAGGCTTTACTACTTCGTTTGCGAACTTTGAAAACGGATCTACATTCTCTTCATCTGAATAATAATCACTTAAAAAGGAATTTAGGTTTATTTTTTTATTATTTATTTCCATAAGTAAACAAAAAACAAAAGGAAGTATTTTTTCTGGTTCTTCTGGTAAAACAAATTTTTTCCTTGGCAGGGCAATTTCCGCTCTGGAAAGTTCGCGTTCAAAATTAAAGTTTTGCATGCATTGGGCAAGTAGTTTGTAAACCTCCTTGCTTTCACCAATATCTCTTAAAATTTTGGCAATCTTATATTCAGAAAGTATAAACTTTCCGCTTATTAATTCATCGCAACTATTTATTAAATTGTTTATTTTTGCTACTTCTTCTATTGAAATCATATCTTACTCCAAAATAGATAATAGCATAAACTTTATAAAAAACAAAGAATTTTAATGAGTTTGCATATAAAATCTTTGCTAAAATTTTTAAGGTGTGATAAAATGTTGTCGATATAGGGTAATGTAATATGGAATTTTCACAAGATTCAACTGTAAGTAAACTAACACTTTTGTTTATATTAGAAAAAATGGAGATACCTCTAACGGAAAACTCCATAATAGATATTTGCACTAGTAGAAATGATTGGCTTAACTATATGGAATGTAAAGATGTTCTCTATCAATTAATAGAGGCTAATTTTGTGTATAAGTCTGGAACTGGAAATGCAAATGAGGAAAGGTATAATATAACCTATGAAGGGCAGAACTGCCTAGAGCATTTTTATGATAGAATACCCAGCGAACTTAGGGAGCAAATTGCAGAATATGCAAAAGAAAATAAGGTGCACTTTAAGCGCGCTCAAGAGTATGTAAGCGATTACAATAAAAATGATGATGGCTCCTATACAGTGGTGCTTAAAATTCGTTCCTCGCTTGTAAACCAAAGTTTGTTTGAGATGAAGATAAAAACGCCTTCAAGGCAAAACGCAATTGAAACCTGTCAAAACTGGCGTGAAAAGGCGCATTTAGTTTATGAATATGTTTATGAAACACTTATGAATAATGGTTAAAAAATTAAAAGTAAAATAAAGGAAATTACGCTCGCAAATATTGCGTGCGTTATTTTTTGTTTAATAAAAAATGAAAAACGCATATCAAATTTTTTCAAGAATACTAGTGCTTGCATTGCTGTAGCAAGCCCTCCAAAACTTATAATAAAAGTGCAGAGAGTTCCGGAAATAAGTTCGCTTAAACCCAGCTTTGAAATATCTAAACAGCCCCTAGTTATTTCAAAAATACCGTTAAAAATAGCTGTAAAAATATTTGCATCACAATTAAATATTTTAGAAAATAAATTTGAAATTGGTGAAAAAATATTTAAATTATTTATTATTTCTATAATTACAAAAAAAAGTGCTATAAAACCGCCTATAATAAGCACGGAATGAACCGTGTTCCACATTAAATCACCAATACTTAAATTATTTTTTTCTATTATTTTTTTGTTAATTTCTGTGCTATTTTCTTTATGATTTCTGTAAATTAAACCATTAATTAATGCTCCTAATATATGGGAAATTAAAATTATAATTCCAAGTTTTCTACTTGTTAACATCCCAATGCCAACACTGCCTAATATAAACATAGGTCCAGAGTTTGAAGTAAAGGTCGTTATTTTGTAAGCTTCCTCTTTACTAATAGCTCCGCTTTCATATAGGTCAGCCACTATTTTTGCCCCAACAGGATAGCCCGAGAGTATTGATAAAATAAACACATAAATTGCTAGACTTGGCACTTTAAAAATTTTTGGAAAAAGTTTAAACTTACTTGCTAAAATGTCTGCCACACCAAGCTCGGTTAAAGTTTTAGTAAAGAACATAAAGGGCAAAAGTGCGGGCAAAACAACAGTTGCCCAAACCATAATTCCATTAAGGCAAGAGGTAATGTAAACCTCTGGGTTTATAACTATAGCTCCTAAGATAATTGTTATTACTAAAATTAAAATAAGCTTTCTATTTATGCTAAATTTATTTGACAACCTCATGTTATAATAATATAATTAAATAGTCACTTTAATGAGAGAAAATGTATGAATGTTGAAAAATTATTATTAAAAAAAGCAAAAGAAAAGTTTAAAACTATAGTTTATCCAGAAGCGGACTTTAGCCCTAGAATTATAGAGGCAACAAAAAAGATTGCTAAAAAGAAACTTGCAAATGTTATACTTATAGGTGATGAAAGTAGCCTTGTTTTAAAGTATGGAAAGCTTGGCTCTATGCAGGTGATAAACCCTAAAACTTCAGAACTAACACAAGAGCTAGCTAAAACCTTTTATGAATTAAGAAAGGCCAAAGGCATAACCTTAGAGGAAGCAAATGAAAAAATGTTAGATCCATTTTATTTTGCTACTATGCTAGTTAAAGTTGGCTATGCAGATGGAATGGTTGGCGGAGCAGAGGTGTCTACAGCTAAAAATTTAAAGCCTGCACTTGAAATTATTAAGGGTAAAAGCGGGCTTGTAAGTTCATGTTTTCTATTTTACGGCAAAAATAAATTTATGAAGAATAAACCATTCTTTCTTGCCGATGCAGGGCTTGTGGAAAACCCTACAAGCGAGGGGCTTAGTGAAATAGCTTCTCAAACGGTTAAGTCTGCACATGATTTTATAGGCCTTAAGCCTAAGCTCGCATTTTTATCTTATTCTACAAAGGGCAGTGCCAAGGGCGAAAGCATAGATAAGGTTAGAAGAGCTTATGAGCTCTTTAAAGAGCAAAACCCTCAAGTTCCAGCCGATGGAGAGCTACAACTTGATGCTTCCCTCATTCCAGAGGTATCCAATCGTAAAGCTCCTAACAGCGAAATTAAAGGGCAGGCTAATGTGCTTTTAGTTCCAGATATTAATGCAGGAAATATTGTGTATAAGGCTATACAATATTTTGGTGGGCTAAATGCAATTGGACCTATAACACAGGGGTTCAATAAGCCTATAAATGACCTTTCAAGAGGTTGTAATGTTAAAGATATCATAGTTTTAACTGCCATAACGGCAATTCAGTGTGAATAAGGAGATTTTATGAAAATATTAGTTTTAAATGCAGGTAGCAGTTCATTAAAATATCAACTATTTGATATGAAAGACAAAAGTGTAATAGCTAAAGGCAATTGTGAAAAAATAGGGCTTCCAACATCATTTATGAAGTACAAGGCCCATGGTAAAGAGGTTATCTTTACACAGGAAATTAAAAATCACTCCGACGCTATAGAGCTTGTTTTAAAAACACTTCAGGATAGTGAAGTTGGCGTTATTATGGATATAGCGGAAATTGGTGCGATAGGCCATAGAGTTTTGCACGGCGGTGAAATTTATAAGGATAGCGTGCTTGTTGATGAAACCGTGCTTAAAAATTTGGAAAGTTTAATTCCTCTTGGCCCATTACATCAACCAGCAAACATTATGGGAATAAAAGCTTGTAAGGAGCTTACAGATGCACCTAATGTAGCAGTTTTCGATACTGCCTTTCATGCAAATATGCCAAAAGAGGCATATATGTACGGCCTTCCATATGAAGCATACACAGATTGGCATATTAGAAAATATGGTTTTCATGGAACAAGCCATAAATATGTGTCAAACAGAGTAGCTAAAATAATGAACAGACCTCTTGAAGACTTAAAGGTTATTACAATTCACCTTGGTAATGGCTCAAGTATGACGGCGGTTAAAGATGGCCATTCCATAGATACAACTATGGGTATGACTCCACTTGATGGCTTAGTTATGGGAACTCGTTCTGGCAATATTGACCCTTCAATTATAGAATTTATAAACAAGAAGACGGGCTGGAGCATTGAGGAAATTACTAACTATTTAAACAAAAAGAGCGGTATGTTAGGGCTTAATGGAAAGACCAGCGACATGAGAGAAAATAACGAGCTAATCGCTCAAGGCGATGAGCGTGCAAAACTCTTTTTAGATATTTTAGCTTATCAAATTAAAAAATATATTGGCTCTTTCAGCGCTGCAATGGGAGGCGTGGATGCCATTGCCTTTACTGGTGGAATAGGTGAGAACCAAGAGGACATTCGAGAAATGTGCTTAGAGGGGCTAGACTTTTTAGGAATAGAGATAGATAAGGATAAAAACTGGAAACTTCCTAGAGATACAGAAGAGGAGCTTTCTCTAAAAACCTCAAAGGTTAAAATTTACAGAATTCCTACAAATGAAGAACTAGCTATAGCTGAAGATACATTAAGGTTAGTTAAATAGTTAAACTCACAAGTCTGCTTAGACGCAATCTAAGCAGGCTTGTGGTTTTTTGAAAAATAAATATAGCTCAAAAAATTACAAAACTTCAATAAAATTTTCATATTTCTACAAGACAAACATCTCTTCTAAGGTTATAATTTTCTTGATTTTTAATAAAAGGAGATGTCTATGAGAATTTTAAAAAGTTTTTCACTTGCACTTGTTGCTGGATTAGCAGTAATAGGTTTAGTGGCTTGTGGAAACACGGCGGAAACTGTTACACTTGGAACTTATAATAGTTCTAGTTCAACCTTTACGCCAATTACAGAAGATGCGGAATATTCATTAACTCAAAATGGATATAATTTAGTTTTAAAGGGAACTATTCCTTATTCAGAAAGTGTTCTTGGAATAGAAGCTGGAAACATTGTTACAATTAGGTTTACTCCACCTTCAGGAACAACTGTTGGAGGTGAAGAGGCCTATGTTAAAACCACCAACAGGCAAGAAACAAGCGGATGGAATGAATATGATGAAACGGCCTTTGAAGAGGATGGCTCACTTGTTTGGGTTACCAGCGTAAGTAAGGAAAATGATGTTCAAATTAAAATTAAATGGAATGCAACCTCTAGTGAAGTTACTTACACACTAAGTGTAGACGATACCGCCACAATGCAACAGGCCAGCGCTTAAAAATAAAAATAAAACTTTAAAAATGCTTGACAACAAGCATTTTTTTTGTTACTATCCATATGTTATCCGCATGGAAAAGGTTGAAATGCTTTTAGCTACCTTAACAGCGAGTTTTTTAGGAAGGAGGAATTACCATGTACGCTATTATTGAAACAGGTGGAAAGCAGTATAAAGTTAGCGTTGGCGACACTATCCAAGTTGAAAAACTTGAAAGAGCAGTTGGCGATAAAATTACATTCAAGCCATTACTCGTTGCAGACGGCGACAAAATTACAGCTGGTGCACCTTATGTAGAAAAAGTGTCAGTTGTTGCTGAAGTTGTAGAGCACGGCAAGGGCGACAAGATCGTTGTTTTCAAGTATAAAGCTAAAAAGAATGAAAGAAAAAAACAAGGTCATCGTCAACCTTTCACAGCTATCAAAATTGTTGAGATTAAATAATGACAACAGTAAAATTTTATAAAGATAAAAATATTTACACAGGGTTTGAATGCTCAGGGCATACTGGCTTTTCTGAAGAGGGTACAGACATTTTATGTAGTGCAATATCTGCGTTAACTCAAAGTGCGTATTTAGGAATAACCAAGGTTTTAAATTTAAAGTGCGATATGCAAAAGCGAGATGGCTATTTTAAAATTGAAATTTTAGAAGAGGCTAGTCATGCGCAAGATATCTTAAAAACCTTAAAGCTTTCTTTAGAGGATATAAAGCTAGGAAATGAAAAATACATTCAAATCAAAACTGTTAAAAGGAGTGCAAAATGAAATTTATAAGCTTACAGCTTTTTGCTCATAAAAAGGGTGGCGGTAGCACAAAGAACGGCAGAGATAGCCAAAGCAAGCGTTTAGGCGTTAAGGCTTATGCTGGTGAAAAAGTTTTAGCTGGTTCTATCATTCTTCGTCAACGCGGAACCAAGGTTTATCCAGGCACTAACTGCGGAATGGGTAAAGATCACACACTATTTGCTTTAATTGATGGTGTTGTTAAATTTGAAAGCAAAAACGCTAAAAAAATTGCAAGTGTTTATCCAGCTGAATAGTTTTTGCGAGGACGCTATTCGCGCCTAAGAGGGCAAAGCCCTTTTTGCCCAGTGCGAGCACTGGGCTCTCGCAAAAACATTGTAATAAAATCTTATGATAAAAAGCAAAGAAGAAAATAGATTAATAGTAGAAAAAGAAGATTTTAACCTTGTCCAAACTTTAGAGTGTGGGCAAGTTTTTTCATATTTTAAAGAGAATGATAATTTTGTTGTGCAATCTGCAGATAAGGTGGCAATTATTGAGGAAAAGGAAGATTGTTATATAATAAACACCTCTTCTCCAAACTATTTTATAAATTATTTTGACCTAACTACAGATTATTCTATAATTAAGCGTGAGCTTTCTAAATTTCCAGTTATGAAAGAGCCTATAAAATTCGGCAGTGGCATTAGAATTTTAAAACAAGATATATTTGAAACAATAATTTCCTTTATAGTGTCTGCAAACAACAACATTAAAAGAATTACTAAAATTTTAAATAAAATAAGAGAAAATTTTGGTAAAAAAATTGGAAATTACTATGCTTTTCCAACACTTAATGAGCTTAAAGGCGCAACTGAAGAATATTTTGCAAAGCTAGGGGCGGGTTATAGGGCAAAATATCTTGAAAATGTTCTTAAAGAGCTAGAAGATTTTAATATAGAAGAAAGCAAAAATCTTCCAACGGAAGAACTACGAAATAAACTTATTTCTCTTAGTGGTGTTGGACCTAAAGTTGCCGATTGTATTCTACTTTTTGGCTATTCAAGGCTAGATGTCTTTCCAGTTGACACATGGATAGAGAAGATGTATAACCAATTCTATGAAAATTGCTCAAATAGAAACGTTATAAGGCAAAAACTAGTAGAAGAATTTGGTAATCTTTCAGGGTATGCACAGCAATATCTATTTTATTACAAAAGAAGCTATTTAAAATAGCTTCTTTTATTTGACATTTTATAGTTTATGGCATAAAATAACTCTATGTTACCGGATAAGATTTTTGGGCTGTTTTCCATGTATGGCTTAATGATAGGTGTAGGGATAATTCTATGCTTTGTTGTTTTATATGTATATGGAAAACATGCTAAAATAAACAATAAATTTTTAGACTTTGTTTTTTACAATGGTATAGTCAGCATAATTGGTGGCTTTTTCTTTGCATACTTATTTCAAGCGGTATTAGATTACATAAAAAACCCGTCTGCAGGTTTCCATTTTCAAAATTTAACCTTTATGGGTGGGCTAATTGGCGGAGCTGTAATATTTTTAATAGGCTATTTTATATTCAGAAATAAATATCCTAAAGGTGAAATTTTAAAACTTTTAAAAATAGTGCCTTGTTGCATTTTAATTGCTCATGCCTTTGGTAGAATAGGTTGTTTTTGTGCAGGTTGTTGCTATGGCATTGAAACAGACTCTTGGCTTGGAGTAGAATTTCCATCACATCCAGGAGTTAAAGTTTATCCAACTCAGCTTTTTGAAGCCATATTTTTATTTCTACTTTTTGGCTTATGCACACTTTTATTTTACAAGCGAGATTTCAAATACAACTTACCACTATACATGATAGCCTACGGTGTTTTCCGTTTTTGTATAGAGTTCATTCGTGGTGATGATAGAGGTGCAAATATTTTAGGAATGTCACCATCTCAATTTTGGTCTATATTATTAATTTTAGGTGGTGTAGCTGTAATTTTCTTAATTAAATATCTTTACAAGAAACAAACTTTAGAATATGCAAATGTTTCTAACTCTTCTCAAGTTGAAGAAAATAAGATAGAAGAAAGTGAAATAAAAGAGAAAACGGAAGAAAAACTAAATAACAGCAAGGAGCAAGAAAACATAGAAGAAGGAGAAATTGTTAAGAAAAAAAATAAGAAAAATAAACATTAAAATGGTTGACAAAAATGCAGGAGGAGGTAAAATTACCTTGCAAAAAAAATTTTCAAGGTAATTTTGCTTAAATGTATAGAAATTACAAAATATAATTAAATGAAGGTGAGGGCTAATGATAAATAATAGAAAATTCACTATTAATTACATAATCATATCCTTTTTTATAGTATTAATTTCTATAATTTCTTTTTCTTTGTTAAATTCAAATGTAAACGCTGTAAATTTACAGCTAACTGGCTCTGGAACTGCTTCAAATCCGTATAAAATTTATACATGTGATGATTTTATTAATTTTTCTGAATATGTAAATTCTGGTGGAATTACTTCTAATAGATATTTTGAACTTAAAAATAATATTAATTTAACTTCAAGTTTTACACCTATTGGTACCGCTCAATATCAATTTAGAGGGCATTTCAATGGTAATTTTAATTCAATATCAAATTTAAATTTAATTGGCTCAAATTATGAGGGTAGTTTAGGGTTATTTGGATACGCAACTAACGCAACAATTGAAAATATTATTATTGCAGGTGGTAATATAAGCCTTTATAAAGAATATTATGCGGGAGCTGTTGTTGGGCAGATCAATTCTGGATGTACAATATCTAATTGCGCCAACACGGGCTTGACTATATCTTCATATTCTAATGGGTTAGCAGTAGGTGGAATAGTAGGCAGAAGTTTAAATTATTCAAATACTGTCACCAATTGCTTTAATTATGCTAATTTATCAATTAGGACCCCGTCTGCAGTTGCAGGTGGAATTGTTGGTTTATCAAGTGGTTCTTTAACTATTGAAGAATGTTTTAATCATGGCACCATTACAGCAAACTCTTCTAATTTACAAAATTATTCTGTTGCTGGTGGAATTATAGGAGATGGAAATGGGGCAACAATTCGTAATTCATATAATAGAGGAGCTGTAACGGCATCAAATACGAC
>CALVYR010000007.1 GCA_944372325.1 uncultured Clostridia bacterium
AACACTGCTGAAATTACTTTGGTTTTCTTTCTCATTTCTTACCTCCCCAATATAATTTCTTATCAATATTGTTTTAATTCTTTATTTTTTTATACTAGCCTACATTCTGTAACTATGTTAACAAAATTTGTTTAAAATGTAAAATGATTTTTATAAATATGTTTTATGCCTATCTCATGCATAGTGGCCTGCTATTTTCTATAACTGTAAACTATTTAAAAAATAACCTCATCTATCACTCCACCGCCTAGGCAGTAGCCATTTTCATCGTATAGTACTGCATATTGTCCTGGCGTTACTGCACGCTGACGCTCGGCAAAATCTATGCGCACCTTATCGCCTTCTAAGGTAACTTTGACCGCTTGGTCTGGCTGACGATACCTAAACTTTGCAAAGGCGTTAAAAGTGCTACTCTTTGGCTTTTCTGGTATCCAGTTAAATTCAGTTGCAATTAGTGCTTTAGAAAATAACGCGTCATCCTCTCCTTGAGATACAATTAAGGTGTTAGTTTTTAAATCTTTATCTAAAACAAACCAGCGCTCGCCCGTTCCACCACTTTTACCACCAATGTTTAGTCCTCTCCTTTGACCAAGAGTGTAATACATAAGTCCGTCATGCTCACCCACAACTTCGCCATCTAAAGTTTTAATTGGGCCTTTTTGAGCTGGCAAGTAGGTCTGCAAAAATTTTTTAAAGTTGCGTTCGCCAATAAAACATATACCTGTGGAATCTTTTTTCTTAGCGTTAGAAAGTTCTAGCTCTTCTGCAATTTTTCTAACTTCAGGTTTTTCTATGTCCGCAAGAGGAAAAATTACATCCTTTAACTGTTCTTGTGAAAGTTGATTTAAAAAATAGGTTTGGTCTTTATTTAAATCTTTAGCCTTTTTTAAATAATATTTTCCGTCTTTTTCTTCAAGTTTAGCATAGTGACCAGTGGCAATATAGTCTGCGCCCAGTTTTTTTGCCTGTTCTAAAAATGGTCCAAACTTAATTTCACGATTGCAAAGCACATCTGGGTTTGGCGTTCTGCCCTTTTTGTATTCCTCTAAAAAATGTTTAAACACATTTTCATAATATTCTTTTGTGTAATTTACAGTAAAATATGGAATACCAATTTTATTACAAACGCGCTTTACATCTTCGTAATCTTCTTCCGCAGTGCAAGCGCCGTCCTGTTCTTCCCAGTTTACCATAAATAGCCCTATAACTCTATAGCCCTGTTTTTTTAATAAATACGCTGAAACTGAGGAATCTACACCACCACTAATACCTACTACAACAGTTTTCACTCTTTTTTCTCCTCATTTTTAAATTCTTGAATATTTATTATATTATTTTCCTGTAATTTTTCGTTATTTTCTATATTATTTTTTATATTTTTTTCTTTAATATTATTTTTTTTAGATTTTTTATCTTTTTTAATTTTTTCTGGATATAAATAATCTAAGGCTACGGGAATTTTATATTTATTAGATGCAATTAAAATAAAATCTACCCACCACATCAAAAACATAATTCCTGTTGGCAAAAAGAAGAAATTTTCATAAAAAGATGCATAATCTATAACATTTTCAAGAAGAATACATACGCAAGCAACTAAAGTGACAATTAAGGAAAAAAAGCCTTTTAAATATCTTCCAAGATAAAAATTATGCGCGCCAACTAGACCTAAAAAACCACATAAAAGAAGCGCTTTACCCTTTTTTGCATCACTTGGCCATTTTGTTACTCTTAAAATATTTTCCTTTTCTCTTTTAATAACAGCAATCTTTCCTGCCCTGTTTGAAACATAGTTTAATCTATCAAAAATTAGCCCACAATCTGAGCATTTTTTTTGAGTTTTAAAATTTTCTTCCCCGCACCTTGGACATTTGATTATTAAAGATTTATCTACTCTTTTCATTCTATAAGAGTTTAAATATTTTTTTTCTTTTTGTCAAGTAAAAAGAATGTTGCGTACAATGAAATAGGAGGAGAGTTATGAATTACGATTATTACAACCCTTTTACATCACCAAGGCGAAACCATTGTAAGCCTTCTTATAGTCCACCATGTGCCCCTTGGCAAAATATGCCACCAAATACTGGATGCGATTTTTGTGACAATCCATTCTTTGAACCCCAGAAACCTTGTGCACCTTGGATTCAACCACCTTGTAAAAATTTGCCACAAAAAAATTGTGGAAACTCTAATTTAATGTGGCTTTTAAGTGGAATAATGATAGGAAAATTACTTGATGATTGTTAAAAAAACTTGGGCAACCCAAGTTTTTTTAAGTATAATTATCTGGAAGATCGTTTTCAAAAAGTACAACATAATTTTTATCTGGAGTAATTAATTCTCCCAATTTTTGTTTGGCTAGTTTTAAAGTATCCACTAAAAATATGTTTTCTTTAGGTATTTTTGTGTTTTCTAAGCCTTTTTTAAGCGCCTCTTGGTTTACCTTGTTTACAAGTATAACATAGTCGCAAACCTCACCTAGTTGGGAGCCAAAATTTTCATTTACTTTAAACTCTTCTGTTCCCATTTCAACCATGCCAGGCGTTATGCAAATTTTAACGCTATCTTTAAAGCTTGAGAGCACCTCCACTGCCGCAGTAGAACCTTCCACGCTTGAATTAAAGGCATCATCTAAAACTGTTATATTTTGATTTCTTATAACCTCTAACCTATGTGCAACAGGTTGTAATTCAGAAATAGCTCTTGCTATTCCTTCTAAACTCACACCAAGTTTTAAAGCAAGGGTTGCGCTGAGTAAAATATTTTCTAAGTTATGCTTACCTATCAAATTGCAAGTGCATTTTTTACGCTTGTTTTTATATTCTAATTCAAATGTCATTCCATTTGAAGTTATTTCAGTGTTCCTTACTTTTAGTTCGCTATTTTCACCAAAGCCAGCTAAAAATTTATTTTTTAATTTACATTCCTCGTAAAGCTCTTTTGAACCCTCATTTTCCATATTAAAAACT
This sequence comes from uncultured Clostridia bacterium, assembly GCA_944372325.1. Lineage (GTDB taxonomy): Bacteria > Bacillota > Clostridia > Christensenellales > UBA1242 > Caccopulliclostridium. The sequence continues at coordinate 2,970 of CALVYR010000007.1, forward strand.
ACATTTGCATTCTCTGGCAAAGATAAAACTAATTCATTTTTAGTTTTTTTAATATTTTCCACGCTTCCAAAAGTTTCTAAGTGCTGACTGCCAATTCCAGTTATAATTGCATGCTGTGGATGAATGATGTTGCATAGATAAGCTATATCTCCCACCTGTTTTGCACCCATTTCAGCAATTAAAATATGGTTTTCTGGCTTTAAATATTTTAATACAACTTTTGTAAGTCCCATTGGAGTGTTGAAACTATGCGGACTCATGCACACATTATATTTTTCGTTTAGCATATCAAAAAGTATGTGTTTTACACTAGTTTTACCATAACTTCCCGTTATGCCAATTCGAATTAAATCTGGACGCTTTGCAAGCTTTGCCTTTGCTTTTCTAATATAGCTCCATCTAATAAAGCTCTCAAGAGGAAGCATAATAAAGTGAGAAAGTGGAACTAAAATTGGAAGTAATAGCGGAGTAAGCACAACTACACCAAATTTTATAAACCAAAGCCATTCAGTGCAAACCCAAATTAGTACAAAGGTTATGCCTAAACAAAGAATAAACAAGCAGGAAATTAGCCTTGCCATTCTTCTCGTCTGCGCAAGAGGCGTTTTTTGTGGTGCGTTTACCATTTTTATGATGAAATATATTGAAAAATAGATATAAAATATCAAACCTAAGTAGGAATAAATTGAGTCTTGATGATAGACATCAAAAAGTGCATTTGTAACTAAAACGCAAGCAAGGCTTAAAAAACTAAGCATTGCTAATCTTGAAATATATTTTGCTTTTGTATCTTTAAGCCAAACATTATAGCCTTTAATTTTATATCCAGATAGCTGTAAAATTTGCAAGAATTTACCCGCTATTAAACATAAAAGCGCAGCATTTGCTATGCTTATAAAGAAAGCTAATATAAAATGTATGTTTCCTAAATCAAAGAAATCCAAGCTATCCTCCAATAAAATTTTCAACTAATGGCTTAAACTCGTAAAAATTATCAAGATATGAAAAGTGTCCTGCATTTTTTAAAACTATAAATTTACTTCCCTTTATTAGTTTACTTAAACGCTTTCCCATATATACAGAGGTGTCCTTATCGTTTTCACCATAGATTATAAGAGTAGGAAGTTTTAAAGTTTTAGCCTCAGGCTTTAAACTTCTATTTACTATTTTAACAAAACACTTTTTCATATGAGGTGATAATGCGTTATAGTCCGTAGAGCCAAAATTAAAGTAAAAGCCAAAACTTTTAGCCAATTTATAAAACGCAACTTTTAAGCGCTTTATAAAACTTTTTTTAGGTTTTAACCCTGCGCTGTCTATAAGCACAAGTTTTCCTACCATATCAGTATAAACGCTTGAGAAATAAATTGCAACTCTACCGCCAAAAGAATGCGAAATAATATCAAATTTTTGTATTTTTTCTTTGTCTAGCACCTCTTTTAGCGCTCTGGCGTATTCCTCAACGCCCCAAACCGTTTTAGGCTCAGTGCTTTTTCCAAACGGAGGAAAGTCTACAATTAAGCATTTCTTTCCAAGTTTTAAATTTTCTGCCACATACTTAAAACTCTCTATGCTTCCGCCCCAGCCGTGCAAAAACACAACATAAGAGCTTCCCTCGCCCAAAACTATGTAATTTACATTTGTTCCATCAAAAACTTTCACATAAAATATTTATGAAAGTTAAAGAAATTTTGCCTTTACACTTCTAGCCTTAAAATTAAAGCATCGTTACCATTTTTATAATATTTTTTTCTAACGGCTATCTGTTTAAAGCCCAGCTTTTGATAAAGTGATATAGCTCGCGCGTTTTCAGCATCAACTTCAAGCCATAAATTTACAATGCCGTCCGCTTTTGCCTTTTCAATAACTTTTTCTATAAGTTTTGTAGCGTAACCCTTATTTTTAACTGAGCTAGCTATATTTAAAATATTATACTCCCTGCCGTTTTCGCCTTCGCATTCCAGCACATTTATAAAGGAAAGCACTCTGCCGTTTTCTGTAACACAGTAAGAAAACCTGTTGGGTTCAATTAGCTCTTCTTCAAACATCTTAAAGCTCCAACTGCTAGAGCCAAACTCTGCTTTAGAAATTTCATACACATCGTTTAAATATCTTTGAGAAAGCTTTTCTACTCTTTCACCTTGTAAGTTTTCCTCAGCCTGAGATTTTCTTAAATATAGAGGTTCAAGCTCGGAAGATAAAACAAATTCCTTTTTCTCTACCTTTTCCTTGCAAAGTTCAAGAAAGGTTTGGCTGGACACTTCAACCTTATGTTTAACAAAATCTAGGTTTTCCGATTTCAGCCCAACTGTTACTTTTGATTTTACATCCGCCGTCAAATATGGAGCTTTTGTCATTTTACCATCTTTAAAATCTGCAACAAAAAATCTTCCGCTCAACGCATTTAAAACAGTTTTAAATTCCCCACTGCCATATTCTTTAGCGATAAGTCCCATCGAGTTTACTTTAACAAATTTTAGTTTGATATTTGAAGCACTAAAGCCCTTTACAATAGATAAACCTACTCTTATGCCAGTAAAAGAGCCTGGCCCTATATTTACACAAATCACATCTAAATCTTTTGGCAAAAGGTTAAAACTAGAAAGCATTTTTTCTATTTCAGGCAATGTGCTTTCACTATGTTTTGAAGTTAAAGTAGAGAGTTTTTCCCCATTTGAAGTGCTTAAAGCAATATTTGCAGTTTGAAAGGCTGTGTTTATACATAAAATGTTCATACTAACCCCTTTGGCTCTACAGAAATTTCTCTTTCATCGTCCACTAGCTTTGTAATTGTAACCTCGAAATGTCTTTCAGGAAGAAGCCCCTTTGTATTTTCAGCCCATTCTACTAAACTAGCACCCTTTAAGGTAGTTAAATCAAAATATTCACCAAAGCCAAGTTCTAAGGCCTCATCTAAAGAGCCAAGCCTATACATATCAAAATGGTATAGTGGTTTTCTGCCTGAGGTGTATTCATTCATTATAGTAAAAGTTGGGCTTGTGATATTTTCAGTTATATCCAGTCCGCGCGCAAAACCCTTTGTAAAGGTTGTTTTACCCGCGCCCAAATCGCCAACTAGTGAAATGACGGCGGGATATCCCAAAGAGCGCGCCAACTTTTCTGCAACATTCATTGTTTCTTCTGGTGAAGATGTTTTTACTTTTAATTTCATAATTTCCCTTTTAATATTTTCTACTGCTTATTTTTTTAATTTACCAAGTTTAAATTCTGTTATTTTAAAATATCATAAATTAAAGGTAAATGATTAGTTTTTGTTTTTGAAATTTCTATACAATCTAAATATTTTCTATAGAACATTTCAAAATATTTTTTTGGTGCGTAAATTCTTATAATTTCCTCTCCTAGCCCAATTTTATCTCCAACTTTTTTTAAAATGCTTACACCTTTACAGCCTTTTATTCTACAAAGTTCGTGAGTTAATTCTCCCAGTTCTTTTGTTTTAACGCTCTTTATGTATCCAGAGGTCTCACTATTTACAGAGATATATTCAAGTTTTTCCTTTTTAAATAAATCTAAATTGCCACCTTGAGCCAACACCATTTCCTTTAATTTTTCATAGGCTAACCCCTCGGAAACAGATGCATCCACCTTTTTAGTTGCCAAATTTAAACTTATATTTTCTTTCATGCTTACAAGCAGACTTGCTATAGTTTTACTAAGTGTTAAAAGCCTACTTTCTTTTCCCTCTTTTAAGGAAGATATAACCTCCTTAACTTCCATAAAGTTACCAATATTATTTCCAAGCGGTTGATTCATATCTGAAACCACAGCGCAGGCAAAAACTTTATTTTTCCTTAAAATTTTCACCATTAATTTAGCGAGTTTTTTTGCCTCAACTAAATTATCCATAAATGCGCCCTCACCATATTTTACATCTAAAACTATCACTTTAGCGCCACTAGCAAGCTTTTTACTTACTATTGAAGAGGCAATAAGTGGCAAACTTGCAACCGTGTTTGTTCTATCTCTGAGAGCATATATCTTTTTATCTGCTGGCACAAGATCTTCTGTCTGACACAAAATAACCGCTCCAACTTTATTTGCAATTTGTTTTGCTTCTTCTAAACTTAAACTTGTGTTTGCACTAAAAGTTTCAAACTTATCTATAGTGCCACCAGTAAAACCCAAACTTCTTCCGCTCATTTTTACCATCTTTAAGCCAAGACTTGCAAGAATTGGGGCAAGAATAAGAGTTGTCGAATCGCTCACTCCCCCGCTTGAGTGTTTATCTAAACAAATGCCAATATCAGAAAGGTCTATTCTTTTACCAGAATTTAGCATTGAAGTTGTGAGTTTTATAGTTTCTCCTTCCTTCATTCCCTTAGCGCAGATTGCTTTTAAAAGCTCCGTCATTACTTCATCGCTAATTTCACCTTTTGTGTAACCGTTTACAAAAAAGTCAATTTCCTTTTTTGTAAGAGTTTTCCCCTTTGTTTTCTTCCTTATTATTTTTTCTATAGTTATCATAACCAAACCTCTTATCTAAAATTGTAAACAAGTAAATTCCAAGAACTGAAAAAGCTAGAGCCAAGAAAAAGCCAACTATAACATCGGATATAAAATGTTGCCCTAAATACATTCTTGAAATTCCAACAAGCACTAAAAACAAGGCTAGCACTGACGCCAAAGATATTTTTAACGCTCTATTCTTTGAGTAATAGTATACACTAAAAAATATAAATGCGCAAATGATTGTTGCACTTAATGTATGTCCGCTTGGCATGCTCTGACCGCTTGCATGAAGCATGTCTATAATAGACACATCCACCTCATAAGGTCTTGGACGATTTATTAGAGCCTTTAAAAGTGTGTTAATTAAAATGCTTAAGCCATATGTAACACCAAATGAAAGAGTAAATAGACAAAAGCTAGTAGAACTATTATTTTTTTTCATTTTTACTATAAGCAAAATAAAAAAAATTGCAAATGTGATTAAAAAGCCTTTATACGAAGCAAGTTCACTTACAAAAATGAAAATAAAATCGTAAAAAGGATTTGATGCACTTTGCAAAAATTTTATTATACTAATTTCCACTTTTTTAGTTTATCAAAAAAGAGAAAAATAATCAATTAATTTAATTATCTTGTAGTTGCAACATTACATACCCTTGTGGATATCCACAAAGTGGGCAAGTTTTCCAAGCATTTTTAGAGGTATGTTCATGCCCACAATTTGAGCATTTCCACTTCACCTCTTCATTAGAAGCATAGAGGACACTATTTTGATACATTTCATCAATTTCTGAAAGTTGTTTAAAATGGCATTCCTCCACCATGGCTACAAGCTCAAAACTATCTGCAATATCTGGATATCCCTCATCTCTGGCAACCTTTGCAAAAGATGGATATATATTTTTGCTTTCACTAAGTTCTGCACCAGCGGAATCTTTAATTGAACCTTTAAGCTCGTAATTATAAAACGGATAGCCAGCACAGATATCTATGTTTGTTTCTCCGCCTTTAGAGTTCTTTAGTAGATGATCATAAAAAACGCTAGCATGTGCCATCTCGTTTTTTGCAAGAGTTTTAAAAAGGTCTGCTATATAAGAAAAGCCATCTGCCGTTGCTTGCTTTGCAATGTATTGATATCTTGCTCCGTCTAAACATTCACCTGTAAACGCTCTTGCCAAATTTGTTTTTGTTCTAGATTTATTAAAATCCATAATTTTCCTCCCATAAAAATATTGACAGAAAAAAATTATTTTAAACTAACTTTTAATTTTATTTAAATTTATTTGATTTTTTTTATATTTTTATTTATCATATGTATGAGGTTTTAGATTATGGGAGAATTTGTAGCTAAATATAATTGGAATAGAAAACATTATATTGCCATAACAAAAAAGGCTTTTAACAAGCTTCTTTCTTTTGGTGCAAGCCTAAGAGCATACACCTTAAGGCCAACTGGACGAAACTTAAGTACAATTACTTACTACGATACGCCAGAAAATCTATTACAGCGCACAGGTATATTATTTTATAAGACCTCAGAGAATGGAAAATGTTTTTTTAAACTTGAAAAACTTTCATTTTTACCTAAAACATTAAAAAAGAATGATGAACAAATTTTTGTTCATGAAATTTCTCAGCGCGACACTCCTGAAGAGCATTCGCTATATTTAATAGATGCCATTACAAGCATGTTCTCCACCCAGTTTAGAATTGACCTTGAAAATGTAATAAAATCTGTAAGGCCAAAACTTGTAATTGAAATAAGGGCCGATGTCTATAAAGTGTATGGTGGCACAGGCTTTAAATGTGATATGGCACTAGAGAATGTTGTATACAGAAATTTTGAAACAAAAAGAAAAGTTAAATGTAAAGAGGTTACTTTCACGCTAGATAGCCCACAACAATTTAGAAAAAATTATGATGAATTTTTAGCTCTTGTAAACAAACATTGCAAAGATATAGTTGAAATGAACGAATCTAGATATGAACACGCTAAAAATCTTACCAAACCTATAACGCCTGTTGATAAAAAGAATTTTCAAAATTATAAAAAGCAAAAGGAAAAGGAAACTAAGCGTAGACCAGAAGATATTATTGAAGGTTAAAGTTTCCCCTCAATTACAACAACATAACTCACAGTATTAATTCCAGCATTAGATGTTACAGTGTGATACTCCTCTATCACACTGTTATTTTTTGCCTTTTCTAAAGCTAAACTTTTAGCTTGTTCAATTACACTCTTTCTCACCTCTTCAAAAGGTATATTTTCTTCCACAGTTTTAGTTTCTTCTATTATAGACCTATAAATTTTAACGGGCAAAAGCGTTGTGGACAAATTTATAATTTTTGTACTCACCTCATATTCAGAGTATGGCACTTCTGTTTTAGAGATATAAACGGGCAAGCTTAAAAAATAGACATCATCTTTAAAAACTCTATTTCCTGTTTTTACAGTTTTAATAGCATAATCGTAATGCGTAACTCTGCCCTCACACCAAATTTCAGCGGTAATTTCAGCTTCTGCCTTTACAGACTTTTTATTCCCAGAGCTATCTATGATATAAGGTTCAACAAGTATATCACCCTCTTTTACAATATCGCCCACTTTTACACACAGAGTCCCCTGAATTAGTTTTATAGCCTTAATTCTTCCAGAAGCACTTGCCTTTAACGGCGTAAAATTGCCAACATTTTGATATTCATCATTTATAACCTTTTCTTGTAAATTCACAACAAGGCTACTTCCCTTTGTGATAATACTAACTAAACTTATAGATGGCATATTTTCTAGAAGCTCACTTTCTAACTCAGTTAAATTTATTGAACCTTTAGAAGTAAATGGCGTTACACCAAGGCTATTTAAACAAGATATAATTTCTTCTCTGCTTAAATTTTCATTTCCGTAAATTTCTATTTTAAAAATAAACATTTGGGAAATAAATAACATGACAACAGATATAAAGCAGGCGGAAATTAGTCCCACACGGAAAAATAAGCTTTTAAAAAAATATAAAAGACCAAAATCTTTTTCTTCTAAAATTGTTATATTAAATTTATTTAAATTCTGTTTTAATATCTTTTCACTATTTTTTTCTATATAAAATTCTGCTGTATTATCCCCATTTTTTTTAATATTTTTTAATTTAATTTTATTTTTAATAAGATTATTAAAACATTTTTCTAAATTTACGCCTTTAATTTTATATTTTTTATTATGTTTAAATTCAAAAACTAATTTTTTCATTAAAAAACCTCGGTTTTTTTAATTTTTCCCTCTATGCAAAGTGTGTTTTCTGAAAGTTCTTTAAGTGTTAGCCCACAGCCCTCTACTACTATTACTCCTTTTTTTACTCTAAAAGATATAAGTTCTTTAGAAAGTGTCATCAGTCCTGTATGGCCCTCTACATATAGCGCTTTTCCAGTAATATTTATTAAATTGTAATCGCTAACATAAGGGAGTTTAAATTCCTTTTTAAGTTCTCCAAAAAAATTTATCATCTCCCCTCCTAAAATTCTATTCTCTGACCGATAAAAAGCCTTGTAGTGCCAGTAAGGTTAAAAAGTTCTTTTTGCGACAAGCCAAGTTTTTTTGCTACGCCTTCAAAGGTATCCGCTGGCTTTACAACATACAGCCCGTTTTTGCTTTCAGAAAAGAAAATTACATCTCCTGCTTTTACATTTTTAATCATGTTATAGAGCTTTACACTACTTACATCTATATTAAAGCGTCTGCACACATCTTCTAAGTTTTCACCGTTCTTTATAATATAGCTTGCTCGTCTTTTTAAATTTGCTTTCATGATATATTTATATTTTAAAAGTTCAAAAAAATTACTCATATTAAAAAAGCTTGTCTAATAAAATATTTTAATGAAATCTTTATTTAAAGCAGTTGCATTAATCACAGTTTTTTCCGTGCTCACAAGAGCGCTTGGGTTCTTTTTTAGAATCTATCTATCCAGAGTTTTAGGTGCAGAAGCACTAGGACTTTATCAAGTTTCCATGAGTGTATTTGGCGTTTTACTCACCGTGGTATCAAGCGGGTTACCACTTGTTATTTCCAAGCTTTCCGCAGGGCTGAACGCAAAAGGTCAGAAAAAAGAAGAACACTCCATGGTAACAACGGCACTAATAATAGGATTAATTTCTAGCATTATTCTTTGCACAGTTGTATTCATCTTTAACAAGGTGTTCAGTTTACTATTCACAGATGATAGGTGTATGCTAATTTTAATAATAATGCTACCCGCCGTCATCTTCTCTTCCGTATACTCCACTTTCCGTGGAGCACTTTGGGGGCATTCAAACTTTTTTGCAGTCTGCGTTGCAGAACTATTTGAGCAAGTAGTTAGAATAATCATATGTGTTATCATTGTAGCTGGAGCTACTACAGTTATGCAATCTGCAATGTCCGCCGCGGCTTCTATGACTATAGCTTGCTTGCTTTCTGCAGTTTTTGTGGTAATTCTGTATTTTGTATACGGAGGAAGATTAAAAAAACCTAAAAATTTCACAAAAACGCTTTTAAAAAGTTCTATCCCAATTACTGGAGTTAGAATAGCCTCTAGCTTAATTCAGCCAATTATTGCAATAATTGTTCCCTTAAGGCTAGTTGCTGCAGGCTACACAAGCGCACAGGCTCTATCTATTTATGGTATAGCAATGGGCATGACGCTTCCTTTTATTTTCATACCATCTGCTCTTACGGGCTCGCTTTCTATGGCACTTGTGCCAGACCTATCTAGCGCCGTTGTCAAGCAAGAAACAGACCATATAAAAAATAGGATAACTTCTTCCATTGTGTTTACAATATTTGTATCCATATTCTTTATTCCGCTCTATATTGGCGCTGGAGAAAACATTGGTATATTTTTTTACGACAACGCAACTAGCGGAGCTTTACTAGCTAGCGCGGCTTGGATAATGCTTCCACTTGGGCTTACAAACATAAGTTCTTCAATTTTAAACGCGCTGGGGCTTGAAATGAAATCTTTGAAAAACTATGTTCTAGGTTCAATATTGATGCTACTTTCAATTTGGTTCTTGCCAAAATATATTGGCGTGAGGGCTATAATTGTTGGCATGGGCGTTTGCATGACACTTGCAAGCATTTTGAATATTAGAATGATTTCAAAAGCAACGAAATGCAAACTCAAAATTTTAAAGCCTATGGTTAAAACACTTTTATGTTGTATACCAGTAGCAGCGCTTGTAAGCTTTTTAACAGGCATTTTAAATAACTTTATGCCACTATTTTTCAACCTAGCAATATCCTGCAGTGTTGGCGCCGTGTTCTTTGTTTTACTATGTGCAGTATTTGGACTCATAAACATTTCAACTTGCTTTATTGAAATAAAAAAGAAATTTAAATTTAAAAAACCGCATAAAAAGAAAAAAATTAAACAAACTTAAAGCATGTTAACAATTATAGTAAGAGCAATACTCATATATATTTTAGTTTTATTTGTATTTAGGCTAATGGGCAAAAGGCAGATTGGTCAGATGCAACCCTTTGAACTTGTCCTCACATTAATTATCGCTGACCTTGCCACAATTCCTATGGCAGAATCTTCCGTTCCCGTGCTTCATGGTGTAATTCCGCTTTTAACTCTTGTTGTTGTTCACTACTTTTTAACACTAATATCAAAAAACAGTGTAAAATTTGGCAATTTCATAAGCGGAAAACCAGTAATTGTAATAAACCCTAAAGGAATAGATGAAAAGGCATTGCATAGTTTGAACATCACTGTAGACGACCTTTTTGAAGCCATTAGAGGGGCTGGCTACTTCAATTTAGAGGAAGTGCAATATGCAATAATGGAAACAAACGGCACAGTAAATGTGCTACCTAAGGCAGAGTTTTCTCCAGTTGTAAATAAAGACTTAAAACTAAAAATAGAAGAAACTTCAATTCCTGTAACGCTAGTAAGCGAGGGCAAACTCATGAAAAACAACATAAATTTAGCGGGCGTAGACCTACCCTTTATAGAAAAATTTATGAAAAAAGCTGGAATTGATAAAATTTCCAAAGTGCTTGTACTAACTTTAAATAAAAGCGGAATAGTTTATATTCAAGAAAAAAATAAAGAATTTAAGACCTTTGAAAATGTAGAGGTCTAATATGAGTAAAAGATTAATTTCCGTTTTAGTAATTTTAGCACTTCTAACCCTTGCCTGCATTTGGGAGCAAATTTCTGTAGACAAATATTTAAATGATATCTATAATCAAGCATTAGCCATAGAAAACTATGTAGATGACATAACCGATGTAAACGCGCCCGAGCTTCAAGCCATGGTAGAGCGTTTAGAGGCTTCCTGGGATAAACATGAAAGTATGTTATGTTTTTTAATAAACCATAAAGATATATCAGACATATCCACAGAGATAACCCGGTTAAAATCTTATAGTGAAACCAACCAAGAGCAAGATTTCAAAGCCTCAATAAAGGTAATAATCCACTACACCGATGCCTATCATCATGTAATGGGCATAAGCCTGCAGAATTTGATATAAAAAGAAAATAAACCGCCAAATTAAATTTTGGCGGTTTTAAAATTAAGCTGTTTTACTCATACCATAGCTAGCTAAATATGAACGACAAGCCTCAGCAGCACTATAAGGGTTTGATAATTCATCAATAGAATACTCGTAACTAAACCCAGAACCATTGGAAGACCAACCATTTTTATCAGCAAAGTAAAGTTTTTTCAAAGAACTAAAGTTACTATAATAATTAATTCTTGTTAGAGTACTTGGCAAAGAAATAATTTCCACATTATTTCCTGATGGGAACACCATAACACCAATACTTGAAAACCCCTCTTGAATTATAACTGCTGTTGAAGCGATATTTGCAAGCGTATAGACATATCCACTTGAACCACTTGTTGCAGAAGCAAATGAAAGGCTATTTTGACCATCCTGAGTATAGCCTGGTACAACAAGTACTTTTGGTTTATCTTCTATATATTTTTGAGTTAATCCTGTTATTCGATTACTTTCATTAATAGTAAAGTAATCATAGTTAGCCTGAGGCACTGAGAAATCAAAACTTACACTAAGTGTATTATTTATCTCAGCACTATCCGTTACTTCTAATATTAGTTCATATATTGCTGTATCTCCTGCCTCCATATATAAAACATCTAGGTCGTTTTCTGTTACGCTTAAGTTTGTTATTGTTGATATTTCTTGATTTTCATCTACTAGTATGCTTGGTGTTCCTATTATGGCAATTTCTGAATGATTTACAACTGTTACCTCAATTTTAACCACCTTTTCTGTTGGGATAAATGGTATAGAACCTATCTCCCAACTTTCCATTGGAAAGTTACCACTAGGCTCGCCTGTAGAATTATCATAATTAGTTATTGGTTCTAATGTAAACCTTGAGTCATATGTTAAAGCCTCTAAAGTTTCTTCGCTTGAACCTCTATACACCTGACCGCTGAATTCTACATAAACTCCCTCTGGGTAATATTTTAACCCAGCATTTAGGTTAAAATTTACACTTACCACTGCTGCCCATACGCCTACTACTAAAAAGCTTAGGCAAAATACACACATCATTAAACTTGCAATTAGTTTTGTTCTTTTCATTGTTTACTCCTTTGGTTTATTATTTATATATTTTTATTTTTTATGTAAGCTTTGCCGAGCTTTCAACTAAGCTTACAGCTCTAGTATAGCGCATTTTTCAAACCGCCACCTAACGCTTTTTCGGAAATTTGGGTATTTTTTCTTATTTTTTTGAGTTTGAGCATAAAAATTTTTTTTGCAAGGTCATTTTACCCCTCCCCGCATTTTTGTCAAGCAAAATTTAATGATATAAAAAAATAAAGGCAAAAATTTTTGCCTTTACTCTATTTTTAAACACGGTTTTAAAAATTTACCTGTGTAAGACTTTTCACAATTTACTACTTCCTCAGGTGTGCCTACCGTTACTATCTCTCCGCCTTTGTCGCCACCCTCTGGACCTAAGTCTATAATGTAGTCCGCAGACTTAATTACATCTAAATTATGCTCTATAACAAGCACAGTGTTACCCGCATCTACTAGCCTTTGAAGTATGTTTATAAGCTTTTTAACATCGTACATATGAAGCCCTGTGGTTGGCTCATCTAAAATATATATTGTTTTACCTGTACCACGCTTAGCTAATTCTGTGGCAAGTTTAACTCTTTGCGCTTCACCACCACTTAACGTTGTTGCCGACTGCCCTAACTTTATATATCCAAGTCCAACATCGTATAGCGCTTTAACTTTATTGTATATAGATGGTATGTTTTCAAAGAAATTCATAGCCTCCTCTACCGTCATTTCAAGCACATCAGATATATTTTTGCCCTTATATTTTACCTCCAAAGTTTCCCTGTTATAGCGCTTACCTTTGCAGACTTCGCAAGGAACTTCTATATCTGGAAGAAAATACATTTCAATTTCCTTAATGCCTGCACCCTCGCAAACCTCGCATCTACCACCTTTGACATTGAATGAAAATCTTCCAGAGGAGTAGCCACGCTCTTTCGCATCTTGCGTTGCTGCAAAGAGTTCGCGAATAGGTGTAAACAAACCTGTATAAGTGGCAGGGTTGCTTCTTGGAGTTCTTCCAATTGGCGCTTGGTCTATTAAAATAACCTTATCCAGCAAATTTACATTCTTTATTTCATCAAATTTGCCGAGCTCTAATTTACTTCTATTAAGTTCGTTTGAAAGATATGGATAAATCACACCGTTCACCAAACTACTTTTACCACTACCAGAAACGCCTGTAACCGCGGTAAATACCCCTAGTGGAACTTTTACATTTACTTTCTTTAGATTATGTTCCTTTGCGCCTTTCACCTCTAAAAAACCCTTTGGCTCTCGCCTAGAAGTAGGCACTTCTATCTTTTCCTTGCCACTTAAAAATTTTCCTGTAATAGAATTTTGAGAATTTATTACATCTTGTACGCTACCAGTTGCCACTATCTCTCCGCCGTGTACACCAGCATAAGGTCCTACATCTACAATATAGTCTGCAGCGCGAATTGTATCCTCATCATGTTCCACAACTATTAAAGTATTGCCTAAATCTCTTAGTTTAAATAGCGTAGAAAGCAGTCTATCATTATCCCTTTGGTGAAGCCCGATGCTTGGCTCGTCTAGAATGTATAGAACGCCAACAAGACCGCTACCGATTTGAGTTGCAAGCCTAATTCTTTGACTTTCTCCACCGCTTAAGGTTTGAGCATTTCTAGATAATGTTAAATAATTTAACCCAACATCAATTAAAAATTTGAGTCTTGCTTTAATTTCTTTTAATATACTATCCGCTATCTCTTGCTCGTACTTTCTAAATTTAAGTTTATCAAGATATTCATACAGATTTTCCACACTCATATCGCAAAAATCTGCAATACTCTTTTTATCTATCTTTACTGAAAGAGCAGCCGTGTTTAACCTAGAGCCATGGCAAACTTTACAAGTTTGTTCGCTCATAAATCTGCGAATTTCAAATTTTATAAACTCGGAATTACTTTCATAATATCTTCTCTTTAAATTTTTTGAAATACCCTCGAATTTATATCTATGACCATCATCTAGATATTCATCTGAGCCATATAAAAGTATTTCTATTTGCTTTCTAGGTAAATCTTTTAAAGGAGTGTTTAAATCTATTCCAAATTTCTTTGACACAAGCCCAAAATACATCTTTGCCATAGAACCAGTAAACACATTCCAGCCCGTATGATTGAAAGCTCCTTGGTTTATACTTAGATGGGGATTTTTTAATATTTTTGCCTCCTCTATATCCTCTGTGTAACCTAACCCTGTACAGTTTGGGCAAGCTCCAAAGGGCGCATTGAATGAAAAAAGTCTGGGGGTAATCTCTTCAAGCGAATAGCCACAATCCGGGCAAGAAAAGTTAGTTGAAAAAAGTTCTCTTTCTTCTCCATGCGATGCCACAACAAGCCCATCTGCTAATTTTAATGCCGTTTCCACACTTTCAGTTAGCCTGCCAATAATCTCTGGCTTGATGACAAGCCTATCAACAACTACATTTACCGTATGCTTAATGTTTTTATCTAAATCTATTTCCTCATCAAGCAAATAGATATTGCCATCAACCTCAACGCGCGCATAACCGCTCTTTTTTAAGCTTTCAAATAGTTTTGCTTGTGTGCCCTTTTGTTTTCTGACCACTGGTGCCATAACAAGAAGCTTTTCACCCTCACCATAGGTCATTATTTTATTCACAATCTGATCCACGGTTTGCCTTTCAATAGGCTTATTGCAGTTTGGACAATAAGGAACGCCAACGCGCGCGAAAAGCAATCTTAAATAGTCATATATTTCTGTAACCGTACCAACTGTAGAACGAGGGTTATGGTTTGTGCTCTTTTGGTCTATGGAAATAGATGGTGATAGCCCTTCAATGCTCTCTACATCTGGTTTTTGACTTTGCCCTAAAAACATTCTTGCATAGGAAGAAAGGCTCTCCATATAGCGCCTTTGCCCCTCTGCAAATATCGTGTTAAATGCAAGCGTAGATTTACCTGAACCACTCACCCCAGAAAAAACTACAAGTTTATCGCGTGGGATTTCCAAACTCACATCTTTTAAATTGTTTTCTTTTGCTCCAATTACCTTTATTTTGTTTTCCATAATTACCTTCTCTTTAATTCTGCAATCTTATCCCTAAGTTGAATAGCTGTTTCGAAGTCTAAATTTGAAGATGCTATCTTCATAAGGCCCTTTAAGCGCTCAATTTCTTTAGGAATATCACTCTTTTTAAGCCCGTCATCAAACACCTTTTCAGAAATCTCAAGTGTGTTTTTAACTTCTTTAATAATAGTTTTTGGCACTATTCCATGCGCCTTATTATATTCATCTTGAATTTTTCTTCTCCTCGCGGTTTCATCTATAGCTCTACGCATTGAATCTGTTATTGTATCTGCAAACATGATAACATGTCCCTCTGCATTTCTAGCTGCACGACCTATCGTTTGAATTAATGCGCCCTCACTTCTTAAAAAGCCCTCTTTATCTGCATCTAGAATTGCCACGAGCTCTACCTCTGGAAGATCAAGCCCTTCACGAAGAAGATTGATGCCCACAAGCACATCAAAGTCACCATTTCTTAGTCCATTTAGAATGGTAATTCTTTCCATGGTATCGATTTCGCTGTGTAAATATCTAGTTTTTATGCCCTTTTCAGCTAAATAGCTAGTTAAGCTTTCTGCCATTTTCTTTGTAAGTGTGGTTACTAGCACTCTGTGATTTTTAGCTTTTACCTTTTCAATTTCAAGCATTAAACGCTCTATTTGCCCCTCAGTTTTTATAACTTCTACACTAGGATCTAATAGCCCTGTTGGACGAAGAAGTTGTTCCACAACTTGTCCAGCCTTGTCTAGCTCATATTTAGCAGGAGTAGCAGATATATATACCACTTGACCAAGCTTGGAATTGAACTCACTGAAATTTAATGGACGATTATCAAAAGCAGACTTCAAACGAAAGCCATAGTCAACCAAGCTTGTCTTTCTAGCTCTATCACCATTATACATAGCACGAATTTGTGGTATAGTCATATGGCTTTCATCAATTAGCGTTAAAAAACCGTCTGGAAAATAGTCCATTAAGGTAAATGGCGCTTCTCCAATTTCTCTTCCGTCAAAATATCTAGAATAATTTTCTATACCACTGCAATAGCCAACTTCACGCATCATTTCAATATCATAATTGGTGCGCTCTCTCAGCCTTTGAGCCTCAATAAGCTTTCCCTGTTTTTCAAATTCTGCAACTTCTATCTTGCAGTCCTCTTCTATACGCTTTAATGCTTGTTCTAGCCTTTCCGAGCCCACCGCATAGTGCGATGCAGGGTAAATTGCTATATGTTTTAATTTGTTTATTTTATTCCCCGTAACAGGATCAAATTCATAAATTCCATCTATTTCATCCCCGAAAAATTCCACCCTTATTGCGATTTCAGAACTATTTGCAGGGAAAATATCTAAGGTGTCACCTTTTGCTCTAAATGTTGTTCTATGAAAATCAACCTCATTTCTAGTATACTGAATAGCAATAAGCTTTTTCATAACCTCATTTCTTGAAATCTGTTCACCCTCTCTAAGTGAGATTTGAAGCTTTAAATATTCATCTGGGTTGCCCAGTCCGTAGATACATGAAACAGACGCCACTACAATAGTATCGGAACGCTCTAATAAAGAGGATGTTGCCGAGTTTCTTAATTTATCTATCTCTTCATTGACAGCCATATCCTTTTCAATATAGGTATCTGAGCTGACAATATATGCCTCAGGTTGATAATAATCATAATAGGAAACAAAAAATTCAACACGGTTATTTGGAAAAAACTCTCTAAACTCGTTGCAAAGTTGCGCAGCCAAAATTTTATTATGCGCAATAACTAGCGTTGGCCTGTTTAACTTTGCAATTAAATTTGCCATAGTAAAAGTTTTACCGCTACCAGTAACACCTAAAAGTACTTGTGACTGCAGTCCATCTTCCACACCCTCAGCTAATTTTTCAATAGCCTCAGGTTGATCTCCGGACGGACTGAACTTAGATTTTAGTTCAAACTTTCTCTCTTCCATAACATTTTATTATAACATTTATTTTGCTCTTTTTCAACACTTTTAGAAAATTTGTTTTAAATTTATCCATTAAATATTATGCGTAGTAATAGTCCTAACACAAAACTTAAAATTGTAATGCCAAGCGTTCTTAAAAAGAGCATGATAAGCTCTTTTTTCTTCTTTTTTTCATCCTTTTTAAAGGTTAAGCCCTTGTTTTTTAAAGTTATTACATAGTAATAGCCATGTTTACTATCTGAAATAACAAAGTCTAGGTAATTATCTTTATTTAAGGAAATTAAAATATCATCTATTTCAGCGATTGAAAGTAAAAACTTTTTAGATACAAATTCCGCTATTTGCTCAGCAGAAATAAGGTATGAGCGCTTTGCTAAACATACCTCGCTTAAGTAAGTCATGACCATTTTTTCCTTTTTATCTAACACTTAATATATCACCTCTAAAAAATGATATTATATATAAGTGTTCCCAAAAAGGCTCCAATTAATGCGGAAATAAGCGCAGAAATAAACGCACCTTTAGCATAGTTTTTCATCTTTTTTGTGTTCTTTTTGCGCTCCTCTTCTGCTTCTATAAACTGTCTACCAAATGGAAGCGGACATACGCATATAACCTTATCATCACGATATTTAATAGAAATATAGTCGGCAGAACTTAAATGCTTTAAAATTTGAAGTATAATTTCTTTATCCATTTTATATTTTGGCGGTAAAGATGAAGTTATCTCCTCTAACTCAATAACTTGATATGAACCCTCTTTACAATAGGAGTCTATAAGTTTTAGAACTTCCTTACTTCGTGCATCTAACATACACTTATTATAGCCAAAATATACTTTTATTATGTAAAACAAAAATGAAGCCCAAGTTAGGCTTCATTTTATATTAATTATTTTTTAGCGCTTGATTTTTTCTTAGAAACTATGAAGTAAATAACTACGCCAGCAAGAACTAAGATTGATACAACTATAAGCACTGTTCCAATAATTTCTTCTTGAGTCATTGGAGTTGTTGAATCTTCTGTAACAGTGAATGTTCTTGTTACCTCTCTTTCATTTCCTGCAACATCAGCAAGTGTGAAAGTTACTCTGTATGTTCCAACATCTTCAATGTTATAGATAAATCTTCCTTCTGTGGTTGAGCTAATCTCTTCACCTGTTGATGTGTTTTCAACTTTAACTTTGATATTATTTCTAATATATTCTGCTTCAGTTGTATATTTATCGTTTGTCAATGAGTTATTATCTGTTGCAGTAATTTTGCTAATATCAATATCTAAAGTTTTATTTCCACTAAACTCTGATAGTTTATAGCTTTCTTTAAACATATCATCTGGAACATTAAGTGTAGGTTGCTCGGTATCACCAACTTTAACTTGATAAGATCTAGTAGCTTCATTTCCATAGATATCTGTAATTGTATACTCAATTGTATATAAAAGGTTATCATGTGGAAGTGTATATTTAATTGTTCCGTCTGCTTCTAAGTTTGTGTAAGATGCATCTGGCTTCTCAACTCCGTTTGCTAATAATTTAGAGAATCTAAATGTTGATGTTGAACGGGTTGAAGAAATTGTAACTTGAGAATTTTCAAGGTCTATTCCACTAATATCTGTCATACCTGGAAGTTTAATAAAGAAGTCTTCGCCATAAGTAGCACTGTTTGGATAGTAAACTTCTGAAAGTGTAGGAGCTGTTGTATCTACAACTTCAACTGTATAAACTTTACTCTTAATTGGTTCATCTCTGCCAACAACTGTAGCTACATATTGAAGGCTATATGTTCCAACTGCCTTTGGTGTAAATCTGTAATTATTAATTTCAGCACCTGTTGGGCCATTTATAATTTGAACTTCATAAGAATAATCAAGTGAGGTTGTAAGCGTTGGAATAGCAAGATCTGCTGTTTCACCAAGTTCCATTGAACCTTCATTTATTGTTGTAGGAAGACCTGTTAATCTAATTTCTGTAGAGTTTGGATCTTCAGAAACAACTAATGTGAATTGTTTAATTGTTATGTTATTTCCAGCATCTTTTGTGGTGTATGTTATTTCATAACTACCTGCTTTTGTTGCTGTAAATTTAGCACCAGAATATGTTACGCTCTTATAAGTTTGAGAAGCAACATCTGCTACTACTTTTTGAGCATCGTAAGCTGTGAAAGTAGAACCGCTTTCATGTTTGATCTCAATTGTAAAGCTCATATAATCTGGGATATCTTCATAATAAACAACTGTAGGAAGAACTATTTCGCCACCTTGAATAAAGCTGTCATTTAAACCATCTGTTGTCACTGAATTGATAGTTGTTGCCATTGTGTCGCCAGAGTTAACTATAACTACTTCTCTTGTAGCCTCACCTACAATTTTACTATCGTTTTCAGCTGAAGCTGTAACAACAAGTCTTGTAGCTGTTTCATAAGTGTCTGGAATTGTAATTTCATATTTAGAAGTATCTTCATTCCAAACTAATAAAGAGTCGGTTTCATCTGCAAATTTTTCTTCAAGTAAATCTTCGCCTGCATATAGAGCATATTTAACTTCAACTTTCATTCTTGTGTCAACATAAGAAGAAGCGTTTGTGTTTACATCTTGAGCTGTTGGTGTAGCGAAAGATATTTTCTCGCCAAAGAATACAGCTGATGGTAAGTTTTCTGTAAATGTTATTTCAGGCTTATCGTCATCGTTATATCTGAAATCTGTTGTAGCTCTTAAAGTATAAGAAATTGTATTTTCATTGCCTGCTTTATCTTTTGCATTATATTGAATTGTATAGGTATCTGAAGTGATGTCTACATTTTCAACAATATATAGTTGTGATTTTGTATATCCTTCTAATACTTCTTGATCGTCTGCATAATCAGCAAGTTGAGCGTTTGTAAGTTCTGAGTTGAAAACTAAAATTTTTCCATTTAAGTTTTCATTTATATCTTGCTCATTGAATATTTCATTATTAGATGTATTTCTAATAACTCTGTAAAGTTCTAAGTTATTGTCTACATAGCCATTTGCATTATCTGTTGCATATATAGGATAGATTAAAATAGGAGAACTTGAAATGTTAACATTGTTAGCAAGTTTGTGTTCTGCAACTTCATAAGTATCATCTGTAATTGTAGTATAAGGTTCAACAACTACTGGTGATGGATCTTGTGAATCTTCAACATTTCTAATTTGGAAACTAGAGCTAGAAACTCTAGCAGTTTTTCCTTTAAAATCTGTTACTGTATAAGTGAAAGTATAATTTCCTTCCTTGTTTGCAGTGAATACATATGCTCCGTCATCATTTACTGAAATAACATCGTTAGTAACATCAGTAAAGCTTGTTCCATTTTGATATTCAACTTTAACTGTGTAGTAAACATCAATTTCACCACTTGTTACACTATTTACACCAGTAACACTTGGAAGAGTTCTCTCTACGCCTAAAACTGCTGTAGTTGGAAGAGTTGAATCGTATGAATATGTGAAATCATAATCATTGTCATAATTGCTTGAAACTTGCATTGTCTTCTTATAAGAAGCCACTACACTTCCATCTACCATATATTTAAATGTAAAGGTGTGTTCACCAAGTGAAGTTGAGTTTGTTACATCGAAAGTAAAGTTTCCATCTGTTCCTGCTGTAAGGTTTACACCATTTACATCAACAGCAATAGTTGCGTCTGTAATTTGGTTACCTTCGCTATCGTTCACTGTAACATTTGGAACTTTAATAGTAATTGTTTCACCCTCTGCTGGTCTACCAATTTCTGTTGGGATAATTCTATCAGAATTTGTTGGATAAACAATTTCTATGCCATCGTTAGAATCTGTAACATCAACATACATTGTTTTTGAGAAACCACCAACAGTGTAAATAACGCTGTAAGCGCCTGAGATTGTTGGAGTAAAGGTGTTTGCGTTAACAGCTACATCTACGCCATAAGGGTTTTTAACTGTAACAGATACATCACCATTTGTAGAGGTTCCTGTACTGATGGTGTATGGATCGCCCACAACACCAGTTGTAGCAAAGTTTTCTACAACAATAGAATTACCATCTGTAAAGCCCTCTCCCTCAGCAAGAGCAAAACCTGCTGGGATTAAAGGCATACCAAAGCCTAAGCATAATAGTAATGCTAAAACTAAAGCGGTTTTCTTAAATCTTTTCATTTCATGCTCCTATATAAAGTTTTATTTAAATTTGATTTTATCATATTTGTTTAAGCCTACGCAAGCAAAAATCAAAACTGATAACAATCTAGGGTAAGCAAAATTTTAAAACCCAAGCCAAAATTTTGCCAGTTCAAATGAAATAAATTATTTGAACTCCCCTAGTTTATAACATCAGACATCTTTTGTCAACGAAAACAAAACAAATTTTTACATTTTTCTTAATGTTTTTAAAAGCTAACACCAGTTTTTAGCTTTACGAGCTAAAACTTTAAGCTTTGAGTATATTTTAAATAGCTTTTAAAAAAGTATGCGGAAGAAAAGTGGCTAGTTTTAGCGAAAATTGTAACAAAATTTAAAAAGCCACATAGTATGATAATGTAAGCCAAAGATAAAGCTTAAATGTACAAAAGATAAAAAAATACATATTAATTTGGTTTAAACTATAAGAGGAGGTAAACATGAACTTTTTCGGTGGTTTTGGTAATGGTGGCTTCGGCGGAAATGGATGCGATTGCTGTTCAATAATAACATTATTATTACTCCTATCCTGCTGTGGCTGTAACACTAACTTCGACTGTGGCAACTTAATATGGTTAATACTCTTAATGAACTGCTGTGGTTGTGGATGCGGTGATAACAAAAAATGCTAAAATAAATACATAAAACAGCATGGGACTAAAAATCTCATGCTGTTTTGCTTGCCAATTTTTATAAGGTTTGTTAAGATAATAAAAAAGTTATGTTCAAATCTTATTATAATTCTAACTTAGGAAAAATAATAATTGTAGCTGATAATAGATATATTTATGGGCTATATTTTGACAATCAAAAATATCTTCCAGAAAATTTAGAAAAACTCGAGATAAATAACAATTCACCTATTATAAAACAAGTTAAATTGTGGCTAGAGGAATATTTCAATGGTAAAAAACCAAATTTAGAAAATTTGCCAATTAAATTAATTGGCAGTGAAT
The DNA here is from genome assembly GCA_944372325.1 of uncultured Clostridia bacterium. Taxonomy (GTDB): domain Bacteria; phylum Bacillota; class Clostridia; order Christensenellales; family UBA1242; genus Caccopulliclostridium. The sequence goes on from CALVYR010000007.1 coordinate 25,172, forward strand.
TTAAAATGCTTGTTTGGAGCGTTTTAAAAACTATTCCCTATGGAAAAACTATAACTTATGGTGAAATTGCAAAAACTTTAGCTAAAAAAACAAATAAAGAAAAAATATCTGCCCGTGCAGTCGGAAATGCAGTTGGACACAATCCTATAAGCATAATTATTCCATGCCATAGAGTGATAGGTGCAAATGGTAAAATAACTGGTTACGCTGGCGGGATAGATAAAAAAATTGCACTTTTAAAACTTGAAGGAATAAATGTAAATAAAATATAATAAAAATGCGCCAAATGGCGCTTTATATATATTTTTTAATTAATTCCTTTAAATTTTCTAAATTTTTTCCAGTTTTTGCTGAAATAAATATTTCATTTTCTTTTAAAACTATTTCTTCATGAATTTTATCACATTTATTATAGGCTATTATTTCTGATATATTTTCCGCCCCTATTTGCTTTAATGTTTGATTCACAACCTCTATTTGCTCTCTATACGCAGGGTTTGAAATATCTACAACATGCAATATTAAATCAGCATCTAAAGCCTCTTCCAAAGTTGAAGCAAAGGCATCTACTAGCATATGCGGAAGCTTGTTGATAAACCCAACTGTATCTGTGAGAATAACTTGTTTATCATCACCTAGCCAAACATTTCTGCTTGTAGTTTCAAGTGTGGCAAAAAGTTTGTCGTCTGCATATATGCCAGCTTTTGAGATAGCATTTAAAAGCGTGCTCTTGCCAGAATTGGTGTAGCCAACTATTGCAACCTTTTTCTTTCCACTTGTAGAGCGTTTTTGCCTTTTAAGTTCCCTTTGATTTTTTATCTTTTCTATCTCTTTTTCAAGTTTTTGAATCTTAAGCCTTATAGCTCGCCTATCCATTTCAAGTTTAGTTTCGCCTGGGCCTCTCATTCCCACACCCGCAGAGCCGAACCTTCCACTTGTGCCCTGAATTTGATTTAATCTTGGAAGTGTATATTTAAGTTGGGCAAGTTCAACTTGGAGCATACCTTCATTAGAGGTAGCACGCTGAGCAAATATATCTAAAATAAGCGCCATTCTATCTATAACTTTAACGCCCAACAATGCTGAAATATTGCTAGCTTGCGAACCTGAAAGTTCGTAATCTACAATAACAACATTGGCTTTTAACTCTTCTATTTCTCTCTTTATTTCCTCAAGTTTTCCACTTCCAAGAAGAGTGGCAGGCGTGACTTCCCTAATATACTGCCCATCTTGCCCCACGACTTCAAGGCCTGCCGTTTCAGCAAGCCTTTTAAGTTCTTTTAAATCTTCTTCATAGCTTTTATTATTTCTAAATGTTACGCCTATCAAAAAGGCGTATTCCTTTTGTTTTGCAGTATCTTTCATAAGAATTATTTTAGTTGACTTTTAAGTTTTTGTCAATTACTTTTATTCTTTACAAGTAAATCACCAGAATTTACATCAAAAATTACAATATATTTTTGAAAATTTGTGTTTATTATAGAAAAAGCCCAAAAATATTGTCCAGAAATAAACTCCTCGTCAGTGACAGGTTTTAAATAACATTCAGCTTCAAATTTACCTGCTGATAAGATCTCGTTCAATTCATCATTTAAATATGTTTTTCCAAGTTCTAAAGCTTGCTGCCAATTAACATTCCAACTTGATGATATGTTCTCTAAAACAACGCCAGTTCCATTATTTATAGATATAATAATTTCAGCATCATCGGGGGCAACATAGCCTATATCTACCATATAACTTTCATTGAACGGATGTTTTTCAATCATGCCCTCAAATTTTTCATCATTGATTGTTGCAACAAATGGCACCTTATACGAGCCCACAAATTCATTAAAATATACTGTAAATATACCAAAATCTATATTTTCTTCCGATTTTCCATCATACTCATAGGGTTCCTCTCGCACTCCAGACATAAAGGAAACAGTTAAACTATCATTTTTACCCTCAAAAACATTTTTTCTTATCTCAGATAGATTATTTTCAACCGCACTATCTAAATTCATAGAACAGCCAAAAGGAAAAATAAACCCTAAAGCGCACACAAGTGCTAAAACCACAAATTTTTTCATGATATAATATATGAGCTTGTCCGTGCAATTATTTGCAAAAATTTAAAAAATATAGTATTCTAAATTTAAGGAGAATATATGAAAAAAATATTTCAAAATGCTTTAAAAGAAAAATATGCGCTCGGAGCATTTAACTTTGTAAATTTAGAAATGTTAAAGGCAATAATTAATGCTAGTTTAGAAACAGATTTTCCAGTGATAGCAAGTGTTAGCGAAGGCGCGCTAAAATATATGGGTATAGAAGAAACCGTGGGTATGTTTAAAGCAGCTAAGAAAAACGCAAAAGTTTTTTTACATCTAGACCATGGAAAAAACTTAGAGTTAATTAAACGCACTGTAGACTTGGGCTTTGATAGCGTTATGATAGATGCTTCAAGTTTTTCTTTTGAAGAAAATGTAAAACAAACAAAAGAAGTAGTAAATTACGCGCACAAAAAAGATGTGTTAGTAGAAGCAGAGCTTGGAACGCTTGCTGGAATTGAAGATGAAGTTAAGGCGGAGAAGAACATTTATACAGATCCAAACGAAGCTAAAAAATTTGTGGAGCTCACAAATTGTGATAGTTTAGCCGTAGCCATAGGTACAAGTCATGGAGCATATAAATTTTCTGGGGATAGTAAATTAAATATGGAAATTTTAAGCGAAATAGAAACTTTAATTCCAAACACTCCCCTAGTGTTGCACGGCGCGTCAAGTGTACCACAAAAATATGTTGACCTATTAAATAAATTTGGAGGCAATGTAACAGGCGCAAAAGGCGTAGATGAAAGTTTGCTTTTTGAAGCTTGCCACAAGCATAATATTTGTAAAATAAATTCTGATACAGACCTTAGAATTTGTTTTACAGCTGCTGTAAGAAAATATTTAACAGAAAACCCAGAAGTTTTTGATTTAAGAAAATATTTAGGCGCTGGAAAAGAAGAAGTAAAAAATTTATTAGTAGAAAAAATAAAATTATTAGGAAAATTTTAATAAAAATATAATAGCCTGTTTGGGCTATTTTTTTATAAATAATTAAACAAACAAATAAACTTATTGATTTATATGAAGAATTATGAATAGATAATTTAATAGCGAAGCCCTGCCCGCGTCATTTCGACCGCAAGAAATTTTGCTTTATTTATTTTTTACACTTTGTGCTAGATGAAAAGTTATTTCACTTTCAAGTTTATATGAAGCGGAGAAATCTCGGCTTCTTTTTTCTAAGGCTGAGATTTCTCCACTGCATATTAGCTATTTTTATAGTAAATATATTCGTCTGGCATTAACTTTATATTGTTTATTATCTTACTTTTCTTTCGGTCGAAATGACGATGGCTGGTCGTTGGAGAATTTTAATAGAAATTTGGTTAAATTTTAAATTATTTTCAATTAAACTATAAAATAAATTATTAATTGAAAATAAAATAATAAAAATAAAAGCCGATTTTTTCGGCTTTTATTTTTTAAGAAATTTACTGAAAAGAAATTTACTTATTAGGACTTTTTTAAATTTAATTAAATTTTGTACTCTTATTTTTTGGCGCTTTAAGAGTTATTTAGTTTTAATTAGTCAGCTGCTTTTGTTGCGCTGTAAACAATTGATACTGGACCATCTCCTGCACTAAAAGATGTATCAGTTCTTAAAAGCTTAATTGTAACTGTATGAGTTACAGTTCCTGGTGTAGCTTCATTTGTAGCTTTTGGAATCGTGAATGTTCCATCTTGTGCAACGGATGTTGATTCTGCACCATAAGTTGAAGTAACTGAAGTTAATGTTTTACCATCTTTTGTTACAGCAGTTGGTAAAGCTTTAACAGTTACAGTAACATCAAATTCTGCGTGATTTGTAAATGTTATTTTATATGTTACAGTATCATTAGCAGCATTAAATGTAGCTGTTTGAGCTTGAGCTGTGTACTCTTTAGTTGCAGTAGGTGTTCTACCAGTTGTTCCATCACTAGTATATGTACTTTGAGATTCTGCATCAGAACCAGCTAATGCTGTACTACCTGCTGAAGTTGTAGCAACAGCCATATCAAGTAATAAATCATCTCCTACTTGGAATTGAACACTTGAGTTAACTGTAAATTGTACAGTTGTAGCAGCAAGTACACCAATTGTCATCATGCAAATTGCAAGTGCAAGTGAACCAATTGTAGCGAAAAGTTTGAATTTCTTCTTCATTTTTCCTCCTTAAAAATTTCTTTTAAATTGAATTTTTGAAAAGCAACTTAATTTGCAAGTCCTAATTACAAATTAGTTCTTTTCTTCAAGTAAATATCTTCTTAATCGCCAAGTCCTAAAATGCGAAGAAAATATTTACTTGACTTTTAGGCACCCCTTAAATTTTTTCGACAATTTTATTACGAGGAGCAGAGAGCCAAGCGGCATAAACTTGTTTATGACATTTGGCTAAATGCAACGATGCCTAAAAAGTAGACAAAATTGTGAGCGACAAGCGAACAGTGCGCAGCACTCAAATTTTAGCAAAATTTGCTAAAATTTTTTTTGTCTAGCTTATTTTACCCCCCCCCTTGCTTTTGTCAAGCGAATTAACATGCTTTTTAAAAAAAATCAAACTTTTTTGCTTTTTACAAACTTTTTAACTTTTTTCGTTTATCGCATGACAAAAGCGTGGGGGCCGAGAACAAACTGCACTACTTTTTAAACTTTACGCGTTCTAAGCTTTCAAATTTATATACTACACTTTACAGTCTTCTTTCTATGCAAATGGTTAATTCTATTTTTGTTAAAATAAAAAATTTAGCTTATACAAGCCTTGCGCGAGCTTGGGGCTAAAGCCCTAAGCAAAATGCCTTTGGCATTTTTAGGCGCCCAAGGGCGCCCTCGCGCAAGGCATAAAAAAAGAAGATGCAAACATCTTCCTTTTATATATATTAAATTAATTCTACAATAGCCATTTCAGCAGCGTCACCACGACGAGCACCAAGCTTTACTATTCTAGTATATCCACCGCCACAATTTTGCTCTTTATTTCTTTCAGCATACTTTGGAGCATATACATTGAAAATCTTTTCAATAAGTGGATGATTAATGCCTTCTGTTCTAGCTTTGAAAGCAGTAATGCTTTCTTTTTCTTTTCTTTGTTCTTGAATATCATAAACATAAGACATAATCTTTCTTCTAGCTGCAAGTCTTTTAGGTCCATCATTGATAACTTCTTGCTTAACTTTAGCGCCTTTAGCGTCAGTTATGGTCTTAACAGCTTTAACAGTATCGTCATAAGAGTTAATTGCAAGAGTTAAAATCTTTTCAGCCTTGCTTCTAACAGACTTTGCTTTAGCTAAAGTGGTTTCTATTTTGCCATACCACAAAAGGTTAGAAACTTGATTTCTAAGTAATGCGTTTCTCTCTTTTGTAGGCAATCCTAATTTATCGTTTGCCATTTTTCTCTCCTTTTTAATCTTCGTCAGCTCTTAAAGCCAGACCGTAACTTTCAAGTTTTTGAATAACTTCTTCAATAGATTTTAAACCTAAATTTCTAACTTTTAACATATCAGATTTAGATTTTTTAATTAAATCTTGAACTGTATTTATGTTAGCTCTCTTTAAGCAGTTGTATGAACGAACAGAAAGCTCCATATCTTCAATAGGCATTTCAAGCACTTTACTTTGGTTATCTTCATCTGAACTAACCATAAAGCTCATTCCGCTCATAGCTTCGCAAAGGTCTACAAAAAGCTGAGTATGCTCTTCAATAATCTTTCCAGCAAGAGCAACTATATCTCTAGCAGAAGTTGTGCCATTTGTTTCAACTTCAAGCGTTAGCTTATCAAAGTCTATACTATGACCAACACGAGTGCTTTCTACATTGTAGTTAACCTTTTTAACTGGTGAATATAAACTATCAATTGCAATGTATTCAAGATTTTCTATTCTTTCCTTATTTAATACATTAGGAACATAACCTCTTCCTCTTGCAATTAGAATTTCCATATCAAGAACTGCATCGAAATCTAATGTACAAATGTGAAGATCTGGGTTTAAAATTTCAACTTGGTCATTTGGCTCAAAATCATGAGCAGTAACCTCACCAGCGCCCTGTTTTCTAATGCGAAGAGTTGTCATGAAATCTGAATCGAGTGATGTAGTTTTAACAGCAAGTTTTTTGATGTTTAAAACTATATCTACAACATCTTCTGCTACTCCTGGAATAGTTGAAAATTCATGTTGTACACCTGCAATTTTAATACCTATTGCAGCTGCTCCTGGAAGACTGCCAAGAAGGGTTCTTCTCATGCAGTTACCTAAGGTTATACCATAACCTCTTTCTAATGGTTCTACCACAAACCTTGCAAATTCACCGTTTTCAGTTTCTTCACAAGTAATTTTTGGCTTTTCAATTTCCATCATAAAACAAATTCTCCTTTATTATCTCGAATACAACTCGATGATTAAGTGTTCTTGAATATTTAGGTCTATATCTTCCCTCTTTGGAAGAGCTAATATTTTTCCTTCAAGCTTTTCAGAATTAAATTCAAGCCATTTTGGCATAACAATTTTCATTCCTTTAAGCTGTTTAAACATTTCAAGATCGCGTTTGTTTTCCTTGATTGCAATCACATCGCCAACTTTTACTTGGTATGAAGGAATATTTACTCTCTTTCCGTTCACAGTGATGTGTCCGTGATTTACAATCTGACGGCTCTCTGAACGGCTTGAGCCTATACCCATTCTGTATACAACATTATCAAGTCTTCTTTCAAGAAGTGATAACATGTTTTCACCTGTAACGCCTTTCATTCTTTCTGCTTCTTCGTAGTACTCACGGAATTTCTTTTCTAAAACGCCATAAGCCTTTTTAACTTTTTGCTTTTCACGAAGTTGAGTGCCATACTGAGTAACTCTCTTTCTAGCAGCGCCATGTTGTCCTGGAACAACTGGACGGCGTTCCATAGCGCATTTTTTAGTTGTGCATCTTTCGCCTTTTAAGAAAAGTTTGCAACCTTCTCTACGGCATTGACGACAATCTGGTGCTATTAACTTTGCCATTTTTTTCTCCTTTTATATCCTTCTTGGTTTAGGTGGGCGACAACCATTGTGTGGAATTGGTGAAACATCTTTAATAAGTGTTACATCAAGTTCTGCTGTTCCGATTGCTCTTATAGCAGCTTCTCTTCCGTTGCCCGGACCTTTAACATAAACTTCAACGGATTTAATTCCGTGTTCTTTTGCTTGTTTAGCAGCAGCTTCTACGCATTGTTGAGCAGCATAAGGTGTGCTTCTTTTAGAACCTCTAAAACCAAGCATTCCTGCGCTTGCCCAAGATATTGCATTGCCTTCCATATCTGTGAAAGTAACAAGGGTATTATTAAAAGATGCATGAATATGCACTTGACCTTTGTCTATATTTTTACTTACTCTTTTCTTCTTAACTTGTTTTGTTGGTGCCATATTTTAACTCCTATTTACCCTTCTTTGAGCTTCCGCCTACGACTTTTCTTGGGCCTTTTCTTGTTCTTGAATTTGTTCTGGTGTTTTGTCCACGAGTTGGAAGGCCCTTTCTATGACGAACACCACGATAAGCGCCTATCTCAGTTAGGCGTTTTATGTTCATTGAAACTTCCTTTCTTAAATCACCTTCAACAGCATAGTTATGCTCAATATAGTTACGAAGTTTAGCAACATCGTTTTCATCGAGGTCTTTAACTCTTGTGTCTGGGTTAATGTTAGTTTCTTTTAAAATCTTTTGAGATGTTTTTAGGCCGATGCCATAAACATAGGTAAGTCCTACCTCAATTCTTTTTTCTCTAGGTAAGTCTACGCCTGCAATTCTTGCCATATTTTTATTTTCCTCCGAAATATTTTAATTTAATATATATAAACGCGTCAAAAAAATTCAGCCGCATTTGACGCGATTTCTTTCTAACCTTGTGTTTGTTTGTGACTTGGGTCCTTAGAGCAGATAACCATTACTTTTCCTTCTCTTTTAATGACCTTGCATTTGTCACACATTGGTTTAACTGATGCTCTTACTTTCATAATTTCTCCTTTTCACTTTTTAGTTTTTTGCACGCCATGTAATTCTACCCTTGGTTAAATCGTAAGGGCTCATTTCTATTTTAACCTTGTCGCCTTCAAGAATTTTAATATAATTCATTCTAAGTCTTCCTGAAATATACGCGGTTATAGTGTGACCATTACTTAGTTTAACTAGAAAGGTTGTGTTTGGAAGAACTTCTTCTACAACTCCTTCAAACTCAATCACATCGTCTTTTGACATACAAACTCCTTATAAAGTTAAAATTTCAACTCCTGTTAAAGTTAATATAACAGTGTTCTCATAGTGTGCCGATGGTTTTCCATCCTGTGTTACCACACCCCAACCATCATTTAATAGATAGATGCCTTTTTTGCCCATATTTATCATAGGTTCTATAGCTAAGCATATTCCTTCCACCATTGTAGGTCCATCTGATTTTCTTCCATAATTTGGAACATTTGGCCATTCGTGCATCTTTGTGCCAATTCCATGCCCAACAAGCTCACGAACAACAGAATATCCATTCTTTTCTGCGTGCTCTTGTATTGCATTTGAAAGTTCGCCAAGTTTGCTTCCTACTTTTAAATGCTTAATTCCTTCAAAAAAGCATTCTTCAGTAACTTTAATTAGCCTTGCTTTTTCCTTAGATATTTCTCCTACTGGAAAGGTTCTAGCCGCGTCACCATTGTAGCCTTGATAGATAGCGCCGACATCGATGCTTATTATATCTCCCTCTTTTAATATGACTTTTTCAGAAGGTATTCCATGCACTACCATTTCGTTTGGCGATGCACAAATACTTCCTGGATAGCCTTCATAATTCAAAAAAGATGGAGTTGCACCACAACTTATTATATACTCTTTAATTTTTTTGTCAAGTTCTAATGTGGAAATTCCAGGTTTAATTAAAGATTTTGCTAAATTAAGTGCATTTTTTGTAATTTCGCCAGCCTTTCTCATTAGACTTAACTCTTCAGGAGTTCTTACTATCATCTATTTCACCAAGGAAAGTTCAATTTTTACAGGTTCATATGTTTCCTGTGGGGTGTCCTTTCCTTCCGCCCTGAATATCTTATCTTGATAGAAGTTTATAAGTGGTGCTGTTTGTCTTTCATAAACTTCTAACCTGTTGCGAACTGTTTCCAGTTTGTCATCTTCTCTTTGATATAACTCTCCACCGCACTTTGCGCAAGTAGTTTTATCATAAGTTTCTGTATTGTAAATTTCACCACAATCTTTACAAGTTCTTCTTCCAGACATTCTTCTTTCAATTTCTTCATTTGGAACATCTAATAAGATAACTCTATCAATTTTAGCGAAATTTTCAAGCGCTTTTGCTTGGGTTAGATTTCTTGGAAAACCATCTAGGATGAAGCCATCTTTGCAATCGTCTTCCTTTAATCTGTTTTCTACAATCTTAATTGTAATTTCATCTGGAACAAGCTCACCTCTATCTATGATAGCTTTTGCTTGTTTTCCGATTTCAGTTTGATTTTTAATGTTTTCTCTGAAAATATCACCTGTTGAGATGTGTGGAAGAGCAAAGTCCTTTGCAATAAGTTTTGCCATCGTACCCTTTCCGCTCCCTGGAGCACCTAACATAATTAAATTCATTGAAAACCTCCTTAAAATTTTGGCTCAAGGGGCTTAAATTAAGCCCCAAGACCTTTAATTATTTTAAAAACCCTTTGTAATTACGCATCAACATTTGTGCATCTAATTGTTTATCAAGTTCTAGTGCTACTGAAACAACAATCATTAGTCCTGTTGTACTGAATGCGTTTACAAGTAAGGTGTCGATACTGCCTGTTCCGCCAATACCTTTAAATACAAGGCTTGGAATTAAAGCAATAAACGCTAGGAATATGGCACCAAAAAGTGTAATTCTATTTGATATCCTTCCTAAATATTCACTTGTCTGTTTACCAGCTCTAATTCCTGGGATAAACCCACCATTTTGCTGTATTCTTCTACTTACATCATCTGGATTGAATGTAATCTTTGAATAGAAGTAAGCAAAGAATAGAATTAAAAGCGCTGTAAGAACTATATATACCCAAGAGCCAGAGCCAAGCCAAGTTGTATACCATTCAAGAGCACTTGGCCAGAATATGCTAATTAATAATTGTGGGAATGTGAGAAGTGCTGACGCAAAGATTATTGGCATAACGCCTGAGCCATTAACCCTAATTGGGATATATGTGCTTTGTCCGCCATACATCTTTCTTCCTTTAATTTGTTTTGCATACTGAACAGGCACTCTTCTTTCGCCTAAGTCTACAAATACGATTAATGCAAATATTAATAGCAATGCTACCACGAATATTATAATGTTCCATAGATAGTTGATATCTGTAGCTACATTTTGGAAAGCTGTGAGAAGTGATGAGCCTGCTGTAGACAAGATACCTACGAAAATTAGAAGGCTCATGCCGTTGCCAATGCCAAGGTCTGTAATTCTTTCACCAAGCCAAACTGTGAACATTCCACCAGCCACTAAGATTAAAACAATAATTGTTCCCATTAGCCAGGTTGGTGCACTTGCCCAAAGAGCTGTGCTTGGAGTTAAATAATCTTGGAATGCAACCACAATTCCTATTGCCTGAGCAATTGAAAGAACTAATGCAGCAATACGAGTGTAAAAGTTGATTTTCTTTCTACCCTCATCGCCACCTTCTTTAGAGAGCCTTTCAAGTGCTGGAATTGCAACAGTTAAAAGTTGAATGATAATTGAAGCGCTAATGTAAGGTGAAACGCCTAGTGCTAAAATTGAACCATTTGCAAGAGCTCCACCACTTATAGAACTTAATAAGCCTAAGAATTGATTATCAGTTGTAGTAGTAGAGAAAACACTGATATCTATTCCTGGAAGTGGAAGCCAACATCCGATTCTAAAAATGAATAAAAGCAAAAGAGTGATTAAAATTTTATTTCTAACCTCTTTAACTTTAAATGCGTTTGCAATGGTCTTAAACATTAAATCACCTCTATTTTTCCACCAGCTTTTTCGATTTTCTCCTTTGCTGCGGCAGTGTATTTTTTACATTGAACTGTAAGTGGTTTTGTAATCTCGCCACCTGCAAGTACTTTAAGCCCATAAGGAAGCATTTTTCCTACAACTCTGTTTTCATAAAGAAGTTCCAAAGTTATAACTGTATTTGGTTCAAAACTATCAAGGTCACCAACATTCACTGTGGAATATTGCTTCTTGAAGTTTTTATTGTTAAAACCTCTAATTGGAAGTTTTCTAACGAGTGGAAGTTGTCCGCCTTCAAAACCAGGTCTTACACCACCGCCACTACGAGCATTTTGACCTTTATGGCCTTTACCGCTGGTTTTTCCAATGCCAGAACCTATTCCTCTACCAACTCTAACGGACTTTTGGCGTGAGCCTTCCGCAGGTTTAAGTGTTTGAATATCCATTTCCGACCTCCTACTCTTCTTCAACCTTTACTAGATGGCTAATATGAGCAATACTGCCTCTTATACTAGCGTTATCTGGTAAAATTTTTGTTTGATTTAATTTTCTAAGTCCAAGTGCTTCTAATATTTTTGCTTGGTTTTTATTATAACCAATTGCACTTCTAACATAAGTTACTTTTAAATTCTTTGCCATAGCTCGCCTCCTATATTTCCTCTACAGGAATTCCACGCATAGCTGCGATTTGTTCCTTAGTTCTAATATCTTGAAGACCTCTTAAAGTTGCCTTAACACAGTTGATTTTATTTGTTGAGCCATGAATTTTTGTAACGACATCTTTAACGCCTGCAAGTTCAAGTACAGAACGAGCACTTCCACCTGCGATAACACCAGTACCAGGTTTAGCTGGGAAAAGGTGAACCTTAGATGTACCATATTTTCCTATAATTTCATGAGGAATTGTGCCGTCTACAATAGCAACATGAACCATGTGCTTTTTAGCAAAAGCTGTTGCCTTATCGATTGCTGCTGGAACTTCGCCTGCTTTACCGATTCCAAGACCAACATTACCCTTCTTGTCACCTACAACAACTAGGGCGCTAAAACGCATTGTTCTTCCGCCTTTAACAACCTTTGTAACTCTTCTAACCGCTACAAGGTTCTTTTCAATGCCGTCATCTTCGCGCTTTGGGCGTTCTTCGCGTCTTGGGCGCTCTTTTCTATCTTGCTTTTTAACTTCTTCCACGGTTCCCTCCTAAAATTTTAAGCCAGCCTCTCTGGCTGAATCAGCAAGTGCTTCAACTCTTCCTGTATAAAGGTAACCACCTCTGTCGAATACAACATTTGTAATTCCTTTATCAAGGGCAAGTTTAGCAATCTTTGCTCCAACGACTTTTGCTTGTTCTGTTTTTGTTTTGCCTTTAAGATCCTTTTCAAGATCTTTTTCGAGGGTGGAACAACTAGCAAGTGTGACACCTTTTGTATCGTCTATAATTTGAGCATAGATGCCATTTAAACTTCTGTAAACAGCAAGTCTTGGGCATTCGCTTGTTCCAGAAAGATTTTTTCTAACTCTGGCATGACGAACAACTCTTTCTTTGTTTTTATCCTTAATATTTATCATCTTATTTGCTCCTTACCTCTTATTTTTTACCTTTACCTGCAGTTTTACCAACTTTGTGAACTAGTCTTTCACCTACATAGTGAATTCCGTAGTTGTGGTATGGTTCAACAGGTCTTAA
>CALVYR010000008.1 GCA_944372325.1 uncultured Clostridia bacterium
GTTTTGCTACTTCTAGTGCAAGAATAATTATGGTGATAATAAATAGTGGTAATCTTTTAATTTTTTCCGATTTATTTCTTGTTAACAAACAAATACCTATTGCAAAAATAAGTAAAACCACTATCATAATAGGTAAAATTATTTTTTCTTTCGCACTCCAATCAAACATAAAATTATTATAGCATAAATAGCACTTTATTAAAAGTAAAACATATTTAATATTTAAATTCTTTGACAAAAAACTTGAATTTTATTAATATATTCACAAATGAACATATTTTTATCTATTGTTTATTTAATAATTACCTTTTCAATCACAGTGTTTATTTACAAAGTATTTGGAAAGGAAGGCACATATGTTTGGATATGTGTCTCTATTATCATTGCAAACATTCAATCTGTTAAGATTGTTGAAATATTTGGGCTTACAACTACACTTGGTAATGTGGCGTATTCCAATGTATTTTTAGCTACCGATATACTAAATGAAAATGAAGGAAGTAAATCGGCAAATAAAAGCGTACTATTTGGCTTTATATTCATGATACTTTTCACCTGTCTTATGAGCTTAAGCTTACTTTTTGAAGCAAGCCCGTTAGATACATCTCAGGAAAGTTTAAGAAATATTTTTACAATCATACCAAGGATTTGTATCGCTAGCCTTGCTGGCTATTTAGCTAGCCAATTTTTAGATGTATTATTGTTTAAAAAGTTAAAGCAAAAATATAACAAACTTTGGCTTTCTAACAATTTAAGCACAATTGTGAGCCAACTTGTAGACACAATAGTTTTTACACTTATTGCCTACTCTGGCTTAGTGCCATGGATAGAACTTTTAGAAATTGCAGGAACAATGTATGCACTAAAAGTTATAATTGCCCTTGCCGACACAGGCTTTATTTATCTTTCAAGATATTTAAAAAATAAAGAAAAAAATAACAAAAATAACGATAAAATTGAGTAAAAAACTAATTTTTATTAAAATATTTTGATAATTTTTAAAAATATATTAAAATTAAATTAGGAGGATATATGAATATAAAAAAAGTTTTTATAGCAGGTGGAACAGGTTTTTTAGGCTACTACACAGCAATGCTATTTGATAAAATGAATATTAAAGTGGATACTATTGCTTTGCCAAAAGAGCTAGATAACTTAGACTGGTTCCCTAAAAATATTGGGCTAAGTTTTGGCAATCTATTTGAGATGACGGATGAAGAGATTATTAGTTTACTAAAAAAGGATAGTTATGACGCCTTTATATACGCTCTTGGTCCAGATGATAGAGTTTTACCAAATGCTCCCGCAATAGATTTTTTTGTAGATAAACTTGTTAATCAAAGTGCAAGAATTTGCAAGTGTGCAAAAGATTCAGAAATTAAAAGATGTGTAGTTTTAGGTTCTTACTTTGCACATTTTGATAAACTTCAAAACGGAGAATTAGGAAAATATCACCCTTACATAAAAGCAAGAACCATGCAAGAGGAACAAGTATTTAAGCTGGCAGATGAAAATTTTTCTGTTATGGTAGCAGAGCTCCCCTATATTTTCGGAACCATGCCAGAAAGAAAACCTCTTTGGAGAGAAAGCTTTTTAGATAACTTTAATGGTATGAAGTCTGTTTTCTTCCCTGCAGGTGGCGGAACTGCAGTTATAGATGTAACAGGTGTTGCAGAAGCAATAGTGGCAATTACAATAAATGGAAAATCTAAATCGGCTTATCCAGTTGGAAATGAAAATATGACCTTTAAAGAGCTAGTTACCTTAATGATGAAAGCATCTAAAGATTTTCGGCCTTATAAAGAACTGCCCGCTTTTATATGTGCACTGGGTGCAAAAAAGATGGTAAAAGAAACCTTAAAACAAGGAAAAGAAAGTGGTTTGAACGCTGGAAAACTTATGACACAAATACAAAATAAAAAGTTTTACATAGACCCAAAACCAATGAGAGAAGAATTAGATTATAAATCACTAGGCTTTACTGGCGGAAGAGATGTAAAAGAAAGCATAATAGAAACAATGAAAGCATGCTATCCAGAAAGATTTAATTAAAAAGCTTACAAATTGTAAGCTTTTTTAAATTTACACAAAATATTTTTAAAAAAACTATTTGCAAAATAATAAAAGTGTGTTATCATTTTAAAGGTATGGAGAGGTGTCAGAGTGGTCTAATGTGCTCGCTTGGAAAGCGGGTGTGGCGTAACAGTCACCGCAGGTTCAAATCCTGTCCTCTCCGCCAAATAAGGAGGGTTAATGGAAAATAACTCTGATTGGCAAAGTGTAAATAATCAATCGTTCCTTGAATTATTAATAAGGCTTGGTCTATATAAAAGTGATAGTTCACAAAACGCTCAAATTATGTGTCACGGGCCAGGAGAAAGAGGAATTAAAGGTTTAGATGATATTTTAAATAATGGTCTATTCATTAAAAGGCCCTTTAAAGATTCAAATAATTATCTTTCTTCTGGAGTTTTATCTACAAATATTCTTATCAATAACCCAGATAACACTATAAATATAGATCAAATTTTAAATTACAACTATGGCACTGTGGATGAACAAGGAAATAGATATGTTGTGGTTACAGCCTTACCTATAGAAATTAGAGATATAATTTTAGGAAGAATTTTTGAAGATAGTGAATATAGAAAACTTGGAAAACAATGTGTGCTAGATGACTTAAATATTGAAACAATGTTCCCTCAGTTTATTTTGGGTGTAGTAAAAATTCGGCCAGATAAACAAATAGAGTTTAAACTAAATAAACACTTCTATGCACTAAGCAAAGAAAATGAAAATCAAGCGGTGGAAAATTTAAAAGAGCTTTTTAAAAGCAACGGATATTCAACTCCAGATGAATATTATAAGCAAGTTAAAGCCTTAAAAAATATTACGGACATTCAAAAAGCACGAGGGCTTCCTGCCCCTCCTATGCCTGAATTTAAAAACGACATTGTTAAAAGATATAATAGAAAGTTAGAAAAAACTTCAGGTCCAGAATTTTAATTAAAAAGCTTACTAATTTGTAAGCTTTTTTATATAGTTTTATATTTGTAAATTTTAAATAATATTTAATATAATATTTTTAAAATAATAAGTTGATTTTATAAAAATAATAGTGTTATATTATGATTATTTTAATTTCTGGGGCAACACATACAGGAAAAACACTTCTTGCTCAAAAACTTTTAGAACGAACAGCACCATTTTTCATATAACTCACCTATTTTAAAAATCTTTAGATTTATCTATAATAGATTTAACATCATCTAAGCACTTCAAAGGAATGTTTTTAGCTTCACTTATCCCAAGCAAAAATATATTTTTAATATTTTCAAGTTCAGATTTAGTTACAATTCTATATTTTCCATATGCTTCTTCATGTCTGAAACCTCTATAGTTTTGCATTCTTTTACC
Organism: uncultured Clostridia bacterium; assembly: GCA_944372325.1. Classification (GTDB taxonomy): domain Bacteria; phylum Bacillota; class Clostridia; order Christensenellales; family UBA1242; genus Caccopulliclostridium. The sequence continues at coordinate 3,418 of CALVYR010000008.1, forward strand.
GCCATAAACTAAAACCATCTGCACTCCTGAAGTTACAAAACAATTTTCTTTTGTTAGCAGACTAAAAAAGCTTTTATTATCATAAATTTTTCCGCTTAGAATATCCTTTACCTTATCCTTAGTATTATTTATAATAAACGGAATCATTATCTTTCTATCATCCTTTGAATAAGCCCATTTTATTTCACTGAAAACAAACTGTTCTTTCATATTTCTCCTTAAAGCGCTACAGTAGCACTTCCTGTTAAACCTAAACTAGAAAGCCCCTTACCTTTTAAAATATAAAAGTATCCCGCAGAGGCAATCATGGCCGCATTGTCTGTACATAGCCTTAGTTCTGGCATATAAAGTTCTATATTATTTTCCTTACATACTTCGCTTAATTTTTGTTTTAAAAAACTATTTGCGCTAACACCACCAGCCACCACAAGTTTATTTAGCCTTGTTTGCCTACAAGCTTCTAGCGCCTTTTCAGTTAGTTCTTTTACAACGAAGTTTTGAAAACTAGCACAGATATTTGGAACATTTACGCTTTCACCCTTTTGTTCCAAATTATGAACATAGTTAATAACGGCAGTTTTTACTCCGCTAAAACTAAAATTGAGTGTGCCTTTTAAAATATCATGTTTAATAAACTCAATGTCACCTTTTCCAAGCTTTGCAAATTTATCTACATTTGGTCCTCCGGGATATTCAAGCCCTAGCACCCTTGCGACTTTATCAAAAGCCTCACCTACAGAATCATCTATAGTAGAGCCTAAAAGCTTATGTTCCATATAGTCAGACACTTCAAGGAGTGCGGTATGCCCTCCACTTACAAGAAGACATACAAAAGGAGGTTTTAAACTAGGATATGTTATATAATTGGCAGATATATGCCCTTCTATATGAGATACAGCAATTAGCGGAACATCTAAGCTATAGGCAAGCGCTTTTGCAAAGTTTACACCAACAAGCAATGCTCCTATCAAGCCCGCGCCATAGGTTACAGCAATAGCGTCTATGTCAGATAAACTAATTCCCGCAACCCTTATAGCTTCATTGAATACATTTTCAATTGCCATAACATGATTTCTTGATGCAACCTCAGGCACGACGCCACCAAAACGCTTATGGATATCTATCTGTGAAGAAATGATATTAGAAAGCATAATATTGCCATTCTTAACAACGCTCACGCTTGTTTCATCGCAAGAGGATTCTATTCCAACAATGGTAACATCTTGTTTATTTTTTAAATTTTCAAACTTAACTTTTGCTCTTTCAAAGTAATTTTCCATGCTTAGATATTATCACTATTATAAGATTTTTGCAAATAGAAAATAAAAAAAGAACTAACCAAAGTTAGTTCTTTTACCCCTAATTTAATTGTTTTGATCGTCAGATTTAACTTCTTCTGCTTTTGTTTCTGCAGGTTTTACTTCTTTAGCTTCGTTTGCTACAGCAAGCTTTTTTACACGACCGTCTTCCATGCCAAGGTCTACCAAATAAAGCACATTTGTAGCAATTAATGCAAGAGCACAAAATACATTAATTAATATATTTCCTACAGATCCACCAGTTCCAAAAGCAAACAATAATATAGCAACTAGAAAGTTAAAAACAATTGCAGTAATAATTAAACCTTTTTTAGATGCATAAACTTCATGACTTGCATTCATATATTTAAAAATACGACAAGTTAGAATAAATGCAACCAAAAGAAAAGCTAGTAAAACTATTGACACTACAACTACAAGAAGCACTGCAGTTACAGATTCGTTACCCGCATCGGCTAACAAACCAAAAATTGTAAAACAAGCAAATAGATTTATTATTAGCTGTATAGCGTTTATAACTGTACCCATTATGGTTGCTATCATGCTATTTACCCTTCTCATATCCCCTCCTTTAGTTTTTATTAAAACAAAATGCTAAATATTTGTCAAGAATAATAATACAATAATATATTTTTTTACTTAAAAGACCTATTTCTAATAATTTTAAATATTTCATTAAGCGGGAATATCAATGCAGACAAGCCTATCACAATAAGCCATTGAGTTAAATTTAAGCTAGTAAGACCAATAAAGGTATGAAGTGGAGTAAAGGCTATTATTGCAAGAATAGAAAGCGCAAATACTATGGCTATAACAGCCCATTTATTTTTAAATATACTACTTTTAAATGCAGTACGCTTAACCCTCATAGACACAAAATAGAAGAATTGCACTAAATTTAAGGAATAAAATGCCATACTCATAGCAACATCTGCCGTAAAGAATAAAATTCCAAGAGTATAACCTATTAAAATGAGCTCTGCTTGAATTATACCAGAAGCAGCCATCATATAGCCCATGCCACCACCGAATACACTAGTGCCATTTTTCCTCGGCTTTTCTTTCATAATATCAGCTTCTGCAGGTTCTAGGCCTAGAGCTATAGCAGGAAAACTATCTGTAATTAAGTTTACAAAAAGTATCTGCACAGGGCTTAGAAATATAAAACTTGGAAAAGCAATTGTAGCTACAAATATGGATATAATTTCTGCTAAGTTTGCTGAGAAAAGAAATTGTATGGTTTTTGTTATATTTGCGTAGATCTTTCTTCCCTCTTCCACTGCTACAACAATGGTAGCAAAATTATCGTCGGTTACAATTATGTCTGCAACTTCCTTAGTTACATCTGTACCAGTTATACCCATACCTACGCCTATGTTTGCACTTTTGATACTTGGAGCATCGTTTACGCCATCACCAGTCATAGCAACAATTTTACCTTGACTTTTTAGTCCGTTTACTATTCTAACCTTATTTTCTGGGCTAACGCGCGCAAAAACATTAATTTTAGGAAGAACTTTTAAAAACTCTTCATCGTTTAAAGAATCTATTTCAGCGCCAGTTAGCACTTCGCTTTCTTTTTTAGCAATGCCAATCTCTTTTGCAATAGCAAAGGCTGTATGTTTATGGTCGCCTGTAATCATTATAGGACGAATGCCTGCTTTCAAACACTTTTGAACAGCATCCTTAACTTCTGGTCTTGGAGGATCTATCATGCCCACAAGACCTACAAAAATTAAATCTTCCTCTGTTGCTGTTTTAGGGTTAGAGCTTCTTAACTTTTTATATGCAAGAGCAAGCACCCTTAGGGCGTTTCCACCCATTTTTCTATTTGCTGAAAGTATTTGATTTTTCCTTTCAGTAGTTAGCTCACAAACTTTTCCTCCAACCATAATTTGAGTACATCTATTTAAGAGCATTTCAGGTGCGCCTTTAGTATATTGATACAAGCCACTTTCCTTTTTATGTACTGTAGTTTGCATTTTACGAACGGAATCAAAAGGTATTTCAAATACTCTTGGAGATAGCTTTTCTTCCTTAGTTTTATTGAAGCCATTTTTTAATGCATAATCGCAAAGTGCAGTTTCTGTTGGATCTCCAACAAACTTATTTTTATTCTTTTTACTATCATTACAAAGCGTCATGATTTCATTACAAAGTTTATACTCAATTCTATCACTTAGCTCTGGAGAAAGATCTTGATTTCCATCGTAGTAAAGTGCGGTAACGGTCATAACATTTTGTGTAAGTGTGCCAGTTTTATCTGAACATATAACTTCACAACTGCCAAGCGTTTCAACTGCATGAAGGCGCTTAACAATTGCCCTTCTCTTTGCAAGTCTAGCCACACCTAAACTCATTATTATTGTAATAACTGCTGGCAAACTCTCTGGAATTGCAGCAACCGCTATTGCCACCGCCGTCAAAAAGGCTTCAAGTGGTTCATTTGGGCGAGCTATCATTTCAACTATAAAGGTTATAACTGCTACAACTAACACTATAATAGTGATTACTTTTCCAACTTGCTTTATGCTCTTTTGAAGAGGCGTATCTTCCTTTTTAGACTCCTCAAGCATTTTTGCAATCTTCCCTATTTCTGTATCTCTTCCAGTGGCTACAACTAGGGCAAGCGCTCTGCCGTTTACAACCGTACTGCCACTAAAAGCCATGTTTTTTCTATCGCCAAGAGGAGTTGAGTCTTTTAAAACTAAATTTGCTTCCTTGTTCACAGCCTTACTTTCACCAGTGAGCGAGCTTTCATCACATTTTAAAAGAGCTGTTTCTAAAAGTCTAACATCGGCAGGAACTATATCTCCAGCTTCCAAAACTACAACATCACCTACAACAAGTTCAGAGCTAGGCAGTTTTAAAAGCTCTCCATCTCTTAACACTTTAGCCTCGGGTTTGGTCATCTTTTTTAAGGCTTCCATGGCTGTTTCAGCTTTATGCTCTTGAACAAAGCCAATTATTGCATTTAAAAGCACAATAGCTAAAATTATAATTCCATCAACAAGTTCGCTTGTAGACTTCTCCACTATAGCTATACCAATAGACACCGCAGCGGCAAGCAACAAGATAATTATCATAACATCTTTGAACTGTGCTAAAAATTTTAATATCCAACTTTTTTTCTTAGCTTCACCCAAAGTGTTCTGCCCATTTTTTTCAAGACGCGTTTTAGCCTCTATAGAATTTATTCCTTCAATTGAGCTATTAAAATTCTTTAAATTTTCCTCAATAGTTGAGCTATAAGATTGTTTCATAGATGTATTATATTAAAACTAAACGAGTTTTAGCAAATTTTTTTTAAAGTTTTAAAATTAAAATTGCAAAATTTTTTAATATAGTATATAATTTTCAAAAAAAGGAGGTGTTTTATGCAAGAAAAAGAGAGTAAAACCATACTTTTAGAAAAGCCTGTTCAAACTGAAAAAGCTATTAAAGTAGAAAAAGCTGTTCAAGCTGAAAAAGAACCTGACACTCAAAAACAGACAGAGATGAACTTAAAGGAACTTAAAAAGGAAAAGCTATTCACCTCTACCGTTATAGAAACACCTAACTACGATTTTATTGAGGCTTCAGTTCCTAAAACCACACCACAAACTCAAACAGAAGCTAAAAAAGACCCAAAGTTTAGGTTTAGGCTCATTGTTGCAGTATATTGCATAATCATTGCAATCTGTGGCATATGGGTTATATCAAACGCAGTAGAGATGAACAGTTTAAATTCTAGCATAACACAATCTAATAACGAATACTATATAAATGAGGCTCAATATATTTTAAAGATAAGCGAATTAGACGCTGTTCAGCCAGACGAAGACGGAAGTTTATCTCCTATAGCACCTGAAAATATTTTTGGCGTGCAGGCAGAGCCACTTGCCGAGCCAACAGACCCTACAGTTAGTACAAGCTGGTTTGATAGGGTTTGCAACTGGCTATCTGGCTTTTTTGGAGGCTAAGTGTTAAAAAAATTTAATCTTCATTCACAACAAAAGAGGATACTTGCATTAATCTTGCTAGTATCCTTTATTTTTTGCGTACTTTTAATAAGGTTAGGCGTAGTTCAGTTAATAGATGGAGCGTGGCTTCAAAGTAAAGCTCAGGATCAGTGGACGCGTGACCTACCCTTAAAGGCAGAACGCGGTAAAATATATGATAGCACGGGCTCTAGCCTTGCTGTTTCCTACACCACCTATAATATCTACACCAGGGCTAGAGAAATTGAAAATCCCAAAGAAACCGCCACATATCTAAGTAACCTTTTAGGGCTTACATATCAAAGTGTATATAATAAGGTAACTAATAAAAACCAATCGGAATTTTTAATAAAAATGCAGGTAGAAGAAGAGCTAGCAAGAGATATTATAGATAAAAACATAAAAGGAGTATATCTTTCTCAAAACACAAAGCGCTACTACCCTTATGGTGACCTTTTAACTCAAATTTTAGGTTTTACAACAATAGATAACATCGGCCAAGCAGGCATTGAGCTATACTACAACGACCTATTGAAAGGAACTGACGGCAAAAGTTTAGTGCAAGCGGATATCACAGGGCAAGAACTTGAAAACACCCTTTCCTACTACATCCCATCCATTCCTGGTTGTGACATAACTTTAACAATAGATGCAAAAATTCAACTTATTGTAGAGCAAGCCTTAAATAAGGTTATGGAAGAACAACAGGCTAAAAGCACAACTGCAATAATAATGAAAGCAAATACGGGTGAAATTGTAGCCATGAGCACAAAGCCGAGCTTTGACCTAAATAATGTTCCTCGTAACGACCCAAGTGTGCTACTTGAAAATGTTAAAAATAAAGCGGTTGTAGATGTATACGAACCTGGCTCTACCTTTAAAATACTCACTATGGCAGCCACACTTGAGGAAAACACAGCAAATGATAATAGTAGGTTCTACTGTGGCGGTTCAACCACGGTAGATGGTGAACGCATTAAATGTTGGAGGAGTATAGGTCATGGAAGTCAAACACTTTCTGAGGGGCTAGCAAACTCTTGCAACTGCGTGTTTGTAGATCTTGCTTTAAGGCTTGGCACGGACACCTTCTATAACTACTTCTCCGCCTTTGGTTTAGGGCAAAAAACGGGCATTGAAATCAGCGGAGAGAGCGCTGGCATTATCATGAATAAAGACAGCGCAAAGCGTGTAGACCTTGCGCGCATGGGTTTTGGTCAAGCAATTGCCGTTACCCCACTTCAACTGATAACTGCAGTTTGCTCTGCGGTAAACGGCGGAACGCTCTATGAGCCATATTTAATTAAACAAATCGTATCGCCCGATGGCAAAATAATTGAAGAAAATTATGCCACCCCTGTAAGACAGGTTGTAAGCGCCAGCACATCTAAAACCTTAAATGCAATGCTAGAGGGCGTAGTTTCAAAAACTGGGAAATACACCTTTGTGCCAGGCTATGAGATAGGTGGCAAAACAGGAACTTCTCAAAAATATGAGAACGGAAGCATAGCGCGCGGAAAATATGTATCCAGTTTTATTGGAACATATCCCGCCTCTAACCCAGAGTATGTTTTATTGCTTTTAGTGGATGAGCCAGGCACAGGCGCCTACTATGGAAGCGTGGTAGCCTCGCCCTATGCAAAAGAGATATTTTCAGGAATGTTTGAATACTTAAACATAGAACCCGACGACCCTACCCTAGCCAGCGCAGAAGTAACCACCGTAACCATGCCCGACCTAATTAACAAAACACTAACGGAAGCCGTAACCACACTTGTAAGCCTAGGTTTAAGTTATGAAATAGACGGCGAAGGTCTAACCATAACAGACCAGCTACCGCCCGCCGGCACAGAAGTTAAAATTACGGATACCGTAATAATTTGTGCGGGGTAAATTTATGGCATATAGATTATAAGCCATACATAATCTACATAAGTACTCAAAAAACGACCAGCATTTACAGAAGGATTACTAAAATCATTTGTATATGATGTAGTATCATCTATAGCGCCTTCAGATGTATAATGATTTAATTGGGCAACCCAAGTTCCACTATTCACATAACTTTTTCTCCTAAAAATAGAATGGGGTATCAAAAAAATTTTTGATACCCCATTCTACCCCCCCCGCGATTTTGTCAAGCGAACTTATAGGCTTTTTGTAAGTTTTTTTAAAAACATTTTTATTTTAGCTCCAGAGTGCTCAAACTTTCGCCAAAATCGTGGCGGGAGCGCATACGCGGTTATAAAGCTTTTTAAGTTTTTACTTTACTTTTTAAACCTTCTTTTGCTATAATAAAAGTTATGAAAATAACAGTATCGGAAAATTTACTAGCACTTGCTAAAAAATTAAAAAAATATGCCCCACTCTATATTGTTGGCGGTTATGTTAGAAATTCTCTTATGGGTATAACACCATCCGATGTTGACCTTGCTTCAAAACTAACCCCAGAAAGAATAGCTGAAATTCTAGCTGGCTCCAAATTTGAGGTGAAAGAAATTTCTAAAAAACTTGGCACTATAACCATAAGATGCGGAAAAGAGGTTTGGGAACACACAACCTTTAGGCGTGATAACTACGATTCCACTGGCAAACATGTTCCTAAAAATGTGGACTTTGTAGAGGATGTTAGAGAGGACGCCAAGCGTAGAGATTTTACTATAAACGCTATTTACTATAACATTTTAAAGGACGAGCTTGTAGATGTATACTCTGGTGTTTACGACCTTCAAAAAAGAATTTTAAGATGTGTAGAAACACCTAGTTTTGTTTTTAATGCCGATGGGCTTAGAATTTTAAGGCTTGTTCGTTTTGCCTGCGAACTTAATTTTAAAATAGACAGAGCAACCCTAAATATGGCAAGAAAAATGTCTTACAGGCTTAATGACATTGTAGGTTCAAGAAAATTTACCGAACTCACCCACATATTAAATTCGCCTAATAAATATGTAGTATCAAACAAGAACGCAGATATGCGCGGGCTTAACTATTTAAACTTCTTACACGCTTGGCCATTTTTATATGTACACTCAACCCTTGTGAAATACAAACTAACTAAAAGCGCTGAGGGCGAAACAAAATTTTATGCACTACTTATTGATATAATAAACTCTGTAAACCCCGACTGCATTGAATTTTATTTAAAATATCTTTTGGGTCAAGATGGTTTTATGCTTCCTAAAGCAAGCATAGAAAACATAACAAAAATTATTTGCGGATATTATGATGCATTAAATAAAATGAATAATAAAAAATATTTCTTTAAATATTTTAATTATTTTCCAAAAATAAGTGAATTATTAAAGATAAAATCTAAATTTTTATATAATAAATACTATTTTTTTGATTATTATATTAAAAAACATAAAATTCCAGTGCATATTAAAGATTTAAAAATTAAAGGCGAAGATTTAAAGAAAATAAAAAATTTGCCCGCTAAAAAATATAGCATAGTACTTAGTGACCTACTAGATAAGGTTTTCGATGGGCTTGCAAATGATAAGGAAACCCTTTTAAAAGAGGTGGAGGATGGCATTAGAAATAATTTGTATTAGTTTGCTTGTAATAATTTTAATTTTAAATATATTTTTAATTATTAAATACAAAAAAAATAACACAAATGAAGATTTAAATAAAAATATAAATTTAAATTTTGAAAAACAAAATGAAATATATAAACAAATAAATGAAATGTTACTTTCTGCAATTAAAAATTATAACGACACAGTTTTAACAGGAATATCTCAAAACTTACAACTTCAAAAACAAGAATTAATTGTAGTGCAAAATAGGTTAGAGAGCATTTTAAAAAGTAATGAAGATAGACTCTCTCGAGCAACTCAAATTTTAGATACTGGGCTTACTAAACTTCAAACAGATAACGAAAAAAAGCTTGAACAGATGCGTCAAACTGTTGATGAAAAGTTAAATGTCAGTTTGGAAAAAAGATTAGCTGAAAGTTTTAATATTATAAACAACAGGCTTCAATCGGTATACGAAGGTCTTGGGGAAATGAAACAACTAGCCACAGGCGTTGGAGATTTAAAAAAGGTTTTAACAAATGTTAAAACGCGTGGCGTTTGGGGTGAAGTTAGTCTTAATAATTTACTCGAGCAGATGCTCTCCCCTGACCAGTTTTCCTCCAATGTTGCAATAAAGGATAACCAAGAGCGCGTAGATTTTGCTATTTTTCTTCCTGGAAAAGATGACCAAACAATTCTTCTTCCAATAGATGCAAAATTTCCTATTGAAGATTATCAAAGGCTGGTGGAAGCAAGTGAGGCTGGCAATGCTATTCAGCTAGAACAGGCAAAGAAGGGCCTTGAAAAGCGCGTTAAAGAGGAAGCAAAAAAGATTAGTGAAAAATATATATCGCTCCCCAAAACTACGGACTTTGCAGTTATGTATCTAGCGCTTGAAGGGCTTTATGCAGAAGTTTTAAGAATGCCAGGCTTAGCAGAGGAATTGCAAAGAGAATACAAGGTTGTTCTGTGTGGCCCCACCACGCTTTCCGCACTTTTAAACAGCCTTCAACTTGGCTTTAAAACACTATCTATTGAAAAACGCTCTTCAGAAATCTGGCAACTACTTGGAGTTTTCAAACAAGAGTTTGGTAAATTTGTTGACCTTCTTGCAAAAACTCAAAAGAAACTTGCAGAAGCCTCTAGCACAATTGAAAGTGCGACAAAAAAATCGAGAACTATTGAAAGAAAGCTTAAAAATGTTACCGGAATTCAAGAAGAAAGTGATATACTATTAGAGACTTCTGAGGAAGAAGAAATTAACGAAGATGGAGAATAAAAATGAATTATGCACAAGAATTAGCAAACGAATTTAACATTCGCGAGGCACACGCCGAAAACATTATAAATCTTATTGAAGAGGGAAACACTATTCCCTTTATTGCAAGATATAGAAAGGAAATGACCGGCTCAATTGATGACCAAGTTCTAAGAGATTTAGCCGACCGCTACTCTTACCTTAAAAATTTAGAGAAGCGCAAGGGCGAGATAATTTCTAGCATAACAGAACAAGGCAAGATGACAGAGGAGCTTTTAAGCCAGATTCAAAATGCTGTAACGCAAACTGAACTTGAAGATATCTATAGACCATATAAGCCAAAGCGCAAAACGCGTGCGAGCGAAGCTATAAAGAAGGGCTTACAACCACTTGCAGATATTGTACTTATACAAAAAGAAGAAAATATTGAAGAGGTTGCTAAAAATTATATAACTGAGGAAGTTAAAACTGTTGAAGAAGCAATTCAAGGTGCCAAAGATATTATTGCTGAAATTGTAAGTGACGACCCTGAACTTAGAAAGCTTTTAAGAGAGCTTATTTATAATAAAGCTCAAATAACTTGCGAACTCGACGAAACAAAGGAAAATGCTCCAACCTATGAAACATATGCTCATTACACTGAAGCAATAAATAAAATTCCTAGCCATAGAGTGCTTGCTATCAATCGTGGAGAAAAAGAGGAGTGTTTAAAGGTTAAAATTGAGCTTAATCCAGAACTAGCGCTTCAAATAATATATAAAGAATATATTAAAGGCGAAAATAGATGCAGTGAGCTTGTTAAAGAGGCAATTGATGACGGCTATGAAAGGCTTCTCTTCCCAAGCCTTGAGCGTGAAATTCGCTCTAGTCTTACAGATATGGCAAACGAACAGGCTATTAAGATGTTCGATTCTAATCTTCGCCCACTACTTCTTCAACCACCAGTTAAGGGCAAAGTAGTTTTAGGTTTAGACCCTGCATATAGAACGGGCTGTAAAATTGCCGTTGTAGACCCAACAGGAAAAGTTCTTGACACCTGTGTTATCTACCCTACTCCACCTCAAAACAAAATTGAGGAAGCAGAGGCTAAACTTACAGAGTTTATAAACAAATATAATGTTGATATAATTTCAATTGGAAACGGCACGGCTAGTAAGGAATCTGAAATATTTGTTGCAAACCTTATAAAGAAACAAACCAGAAAAGTTGAATATATTGTTGTGAACGAAGCTGGCGCCAGCGTATACTCTGCATCAAAGCTTGGAGCAGAAGAATTCCCAGATTTTGATGTGGCTCAGCGTAGTGCTGTAAGCATTGCAAGACGCCTTCAAGACCCTCTTGCAGAACTTATAAAAATAGATGTAAAGAGCATTGGTGTTGGACAATATCAACATGATATGCCACAAAACAGGCTTAGCGAAGTACTAGGTTGGGTTGTGGAAGACTGCGTAAACAGCGTTGGCGTAGATATAAACACCGCATCGTATAGCCTTTTAAGCTATGTATCTGGTTTAAATATGGGCATAGCTAAAAATATTGTTGCTTACAGAACAAAAAATGGAGCATTTAAAAACAGAGCAGAACTAATAAATGTTCCAAAGCTTGGAGAGAAAGCCTTTGAACAGTGTGCAGGTTTCCTAAGAATTGTAGGCGGTGACAACATTTTAGATAACACCGCAGTTCATCCAGAAAGCTACGAAGCAACAGAAAAACTTTTAAAACACTTTGATTACACAGACGAAGATGTGAAAAATAACAATCTAGTTTTACTTCCAGCAAAAATTAAAAGCGAAGGTTCTAAAAAGGTAGCAGAAATTTGTGGAATAGGAGAACCTACCTTAGAGGATATTACAAAGGAGCTTTTAAAACCAGGGCGCGACCCTCGTGACACCTTACCTGCTCCAATACTAAGAAGTGACATAATGAGCCTTGAAGATTTACAGCCTGGCATGATACTTACAGGCACAGTTAGAAATGTAATCGACTTTGGCGCATTTGTGGACATTGGAGTTCATCAAGACGGGCTTGTTCATATATCTCAGCTTTCAAAGGGCTATGTAAAACATCCAAGCGAGGTGTTAAAGGTTGGTGATATTGTAAAAGTTAAAGTTATTGGCATAGACACAGTTAAACACAGAATTTCATTAAGTATTAAAGATGCTGAAGAAGAAAATTAAAATAAAGAAGCTCGAAAATTTTTCGAGCTTCTTTACATATAGCATAAAAAAACACTACAAATTAAACTTGTAGTGTTATTTTTTAATCTATACCGCAGATGGAGTTTCTACCTCAACTGGCATTAACGCTCTGTATTGCTTCAAGCCAGTTCCTGCTGGAATTAGTTTTCCTATAATGACATTTTCCTTTAAACCCATTAAGTGGTCAACTTTACCCTTTAGGGCTGCATCTGTAAGAACTCTTGACGTCTCTTGGAAAGATGCGGCTGAAAGGAAACTATCTGTTGAAAGTGATGCCTTTGTAATTCCAAGAAGTATTCTCTTGGCAATTGCTGGAACGCCACCTTCAGCAAGAACTCTCTCGTTTTCAGCTTCGTAGGCAAATACATCTACTATTTCACCAGGAAGAAGATTTGTATCTCCTGCACTTTCAATTTTAACCTTTCTAAGCATCTGGCTTATTATAATTTCAATGTGTTTATCATTGATTTTAACATCTTGCGCTCTGTAAACTGCAATAACCTCGCTTAAAAGATAATCTTGTAAGCCCTTTAACCCTCTTGTTCTTAAAAGGTCTGATGGGTTTATTGAACCATCGGTAAGCTGAGTTCCTGGCTCAACTGTATCTCCTGTTTTAACTTTTAAGAAAGCTGGCTTTCTAACTTCATATTCTACTTCGCCGTCATCTGTTTTAACAGTAATAACAAAGCTCTTTGCCTCTTGTTTAACAGATACCTTTCCTGAAACTTCGGAAAGAACTGCCTCACCTTTTGGTCTTCTAGCTTCAAAAATTTCTTCAACACGAGGAAGACCTTTTGTTATATCGGCAGCAACCATAGCACCACCAGTGTGGAAAGTTCTCATTGTAAGCTGTGTACCAGGTTCACCAATACTTTGAGCTGCTATAATTCCAACAGCTTCGCCAACGGATACAAGGTCTTTGCCTGCCATGTTTCTTCCATAACATTTAGCGCAAACACCATGTTTTGATCGACATGTTAAAAGTGAACGAATTTGTACGCTCTTTATTCCAGCCTTTGATATTGCTTTTGCCTGCTCTGGGGTAATCATTTCATTAGCTTTAACTATTACTTCACCAGTTTCTGGATTTACAACATCATCAACGGAAACTCTACCATTAATTCTTTCTTCAAGTGTTTCTAGCACTACCTTATCTTCTACAAGGTCGCCAACCCAAACACCTTTAACCTTTTCGCCACGAGTCTCAAAACAATCTTCTTCATTAACCACAACATCTTGTGAAATATCTACAAGTCTTCTTGTAAGATAACCAGAGTCCGCGGTTTTAATAGCTGTATCGGCTAGACCTTTACGACCACCACGAGATGAGATGAAATATTCAAGAGGTGTTAGTCCGCCACGGAAACAAGATTTAACAGGAATATCAACCTTTTGACCAGATGCGTTTGACATAATTCCACGCATTCCAGATATACCGTTTAATTGCACATTGTTACCACGCGCACCAGAGATAACCATCATCTTAACTGGGTTGTAATCATCTAGATAATCTACAACTGCTTGTTGAACTTCTTTTGTAGCATCGTTCCAAATTCCGATGTTAGCTGAGAGCTTTTCATCTAGTGTGATAAGTCCACGACGAAGAAGTTTTTCATTCTCAAGAACTTTTGCTTCAGCATTCTTTAAAATTTCTGCCTTAGCTGGTGGTTCTTCCATATCATATACATTTATAGTAAGTGAACCAAGTGTGGAATATTTATATCCCATTTCCTTAATTCTATCCACCATTTTTGAACATTCAGTTGTTCCAAGGTTTTTATATGCTATGCTTGTAAGCTCTTTAAGGTCCTTCTTCATAACTGGCTTGTTGATTTCAAGTTTAGCCATGTTTTCTGGCTTAGTTCTATCAACTATGCCTAAGTTTTGAGGTATTGCCCAGTTGAAAATTACTCTTCCAACAGAGGTTTTAAATTTGTCGGTATATTGAACACCGTCAACTTCTACCGTTCTTCTAAGTGTAATTTCAGCTTGGATATCAAGGTTACCTGTTTGATAAGCAATAATAGCTTCATCCTCTGAGCCATAAATTCCGCCCTCACCCTTTGCACCTGGACGAGTTAGTGTTAAATAGTAACAACCAACAACCATATCCTGTGATGGAGTAATAATAGGCTCGCCATCTGAAAGTTTTAAAATGTTATTTGATGCAAGCATTAAAGTTCTAGCTTCCGTTCTTGCGTCTATGCTTAGTGGAACATGGATAGGCATTTGGTCACCATCGAAGTCCGCGTTGAAGCCTGAACATACGCAAGGATGAAGTTTAATAGCTCTACCTTCTACAAGCACAGGTTCGAAAGCTTGAATTGAAAGTCTGTGAAGAGAAGGCGCACGGTTTAACAATACTGGGTGGTCCTTAATAACCTCAGCAAGCACATCCCAAACAACAGGTTTTTCCTTTTCAATAAGCCTTTTTGCGCTTTTAATATTATGAGATTGATTAAGCTCTACAAGTCTTTTAATAATGAAAGGCTTGAATAGCTCAAGTGCCATTTCCTTTGGCACACCGCATTGATACATCTTAAGTTCTGGTCCAACAACAATAACTGAACGGCCCGAGTAGTCTACACGCTTTCCAAGTAAGTTCTGACGGAAACGACCTTGTTTACCTGTAAGCATAGCTGTTAAAGACTTAAGTTCACGAGATTTTGAACCTTGAATTGCCTTTCCGCGTTTTCCGTTTTCAATAAGTGCATCAACTGCTTCTTGAAGCATTCTCTTTTCATTTCTTACAATTACTTCAGGAGCTCCAAGTTCCATTAATTTCTTTAAACGATTATTTCTGTTTATAACACGGCGATACAAATCGTTAAGGTCGGAGGTTGCATATCTTCCGCCGTCTAATTGCACCATTGGGCGAAGTTCTGGTGGAAGTACTGGAAGTACATCAAGCACCATCCAAGATGGCTCATTACCGCTAGTTAAGAAAGCTTCAACAATTTCAAGCTTTTTAACAGCTTTTAAACGCTTTTGACCTTTTGCTGTTTTTAAAATTTCTTTAAGCTCTTCGCTTTCTTTCTTTAAATCAACTTCTTTTAAAAGTCTTTTAATAGCTTCTGCACCCATGCCAGCTTCAAAACTATTTGGACCATAGGTTTCAAGTGCATCTCTATATTCTTTATCTGAAATAATTTGTTTATAGGTAAATGCTGTGTTTTTAGGATCTAACACGATGTAATTTACATAATAAACTACTTGCTCAAGTGACTTTGGTGTTAAGTCTAGCAATGTTCCAATTCTGGATGGAACACTTCTAAAGAACCATATGTGAGTAACAGGAGCAGCAAGTTCAATGTGACCCATTCTCTCACGGCGAACTTTAGCTCTTGTAACTTCAACACCGCACTTATCGCATACAACGCCCTTATAGCGGATGCGTTTATATTTTCCGCAATGACATTCCCAGTCCTTTCTAGGTCCGAAAATTCTTTCGCAGAACAAACCATCTTTTTCAGGTTTTTGCGTTCTATAGTTGATAGTTTCTGGCTTTGTTACTTCGCCATAAGACCATTCTCTAATCTTTTCAGGTGAAGCAATACCTATTTTCATTGAATCGAAATTATTAAGTTCAAACATTTTCTGCTCCTTTATTCATCAAAATCTGAAAAATCTTCAAATAAGCTATCTGTATCAAATTCTTGTTCCTCAGATTTTTCCTCTACCTTATCTTCTGGTTTTTCCTCATCAAAGTCTAGAGTTATATCTTTAAGCTCTTCTTCAATATCCTGACTAAGAGTGTTCATATCCTGCTCGTCGTTTGAAAGTTCGGCTATGGATACTTCTTGGTTATTTTCTGTCATAATCTTTATGTCAAGGCCTAAAGCTTGAAGCTCTTTGATAAGCACTTTAAATGACTCTGGAATGCCAGGTTCTGCAATTGGTTGACCTTTAACGATAGATTCAAATGTCTTTGTTCTACCAACAACATCATCGGATTTAACTGTAAGTATTTCTTGAAGAAGGCTAGATGCGCCGTAAGCTTCAAGAGCCCATACTTCCATTTCACCGAAACGCTGTCCACCAAACATTGCTTTACCGCCAAGAGGTTGTTGTGTTACTAAGCTATATGGTCCAGTTGAACGAGCGTGCATCTTGCTATCAACCATGTGGTCAAGCTTTAACATATACTTATAGCCAACAGTTGCTGGGTTATCAAAAGGTTCACCAGTTCTACCATCATAGAGCTGAATTTTTCCATTTTCTGGGAAATTATTTGCAACGAGGAGTTGTTTGATGCTATCTGCATCAGCGCCATCAAATACAGGAGTTGCTATCTTCCAGCCTAGGCTTTGAGCAACCAAACCTAAGTGAACTTCAAGCACCTGGCCAACATTCATACGAGATGGAATACCAAGTGGGTTCAATACTAAGTCTAGTGGTCTACCATCTGCCATATATGGCATATCTGCTTCTGGAAGCACTCTGGATACAACACCTTTGTTACCATGGCGTCCTGCCATTTTATCGCCGACAGAAAGTTTTCTTCTTTGAGCAACATAAACCTTTACCATCATGTTTACGCCAGGCTCAAGTTCATCTTTATTCTTTCTGCTAAACACTTGAACATCTACTACAACACCGCCACGACCATGTTGAACACGGAGTGAGGTATCACGAACTTCCCTTGCCTTTTCACCAAAGATAGCTCTTAAAAGTCTTTCTTCTGGTGTAAGTTCAGTTTCCCCTTTTGGTGTAACTTTACCAACTAAGATATCTCCTGCCCTAACTTCTGCACCAATTCTTACAATACCATTTTCATCTAGGTTTTTAAGAGCATCTTCACCAAGGTTCGGGATATCTCTTGTTATTTCCTCATCGCCAAGCTTTGTTGTTCTACATTTTATATCTTCAACCTTTAATGTGATTGAAGTGTAAACATCTTCTTTAACTATTCTTTCACTAATTAAAATAGCGTCTTCATAGTTATATCCTTCCCAGTTCATATAGCCAACAAGCACATTTTTACCAAGTGCAAGTTCGCCGTTATTAGTTGAGAAGCCGTCTGCAAGCACATCGCCTGCTTTGACCTTATCACCATGTTTTACAATAGGCTTTTGGTTTACACAGGTATCTGCATTTGTCTTTTCAAATTTTGTTAAATAGTAGGTTTGTTCTTCGTGGTCGTTTCTAACTTTAATATAGTCTGCGCTAACATAAGATACTTCACCGTCAATTTTTGAAAGTATCATAGCACCGCAATCGTGAGCAACCTTATACTCCATACCAGTTCCAACAATAGGAGCTTCTGGTTGAAGCAGAGGCACAGCCTGACGCTGCATGTTTGCGCCCATAAGTGCACGGGCGGAGTCGTCGTTATTTAAGAATGGAATAAGTGATGTAGCAGCGGAAATAAATTGTTTTGCAGATACATCCACTAAATCTATCTGGCTAGCTGGCACTTCAACAATACTATTTTTATAACGGCAAATAACACGAGGGTTTACAAACTTGCCATCTTCTGTAAGAGGTTCAGTAGCTTGAGCTATGTGGAAAGTATCTTCAACATCTGCCATGTAATATTCATAATCTTTACTAACAACGCCTGTGGCTTTATCTACCTTTCTGTAAGGTGTTTCAAGGAAGCCATATTCGTTTATTCTTGTATAACTTGTAAGTGTGCTTATAAGACCAATGCTCTGACCTTCTGGAGTTTCAATAGCACAAATTCTACCATAGTGAGTGTAGTGAACGTCACGCACTTCAGCACTTGCTCTTTCCTTCTTCACACCACCAGGACCTACAGCGGAAATTTTTCTCTTTTGCGTGAGGCCTGAAAGCGCATTGATTTGGTCCATAAGCTGGCTAAGCTGTGATGCTGCAACAAAATCTTTTAAAGCTTTGTTTACAGGTCTTGGGTTTACAATCTGAGAAGGTGTGACTTCGGAAAGTTCCTTTCCTTGAAGTGTTTCCTTAATAGCAGCTGAAAGCTTGTTGATACCAGAACGGAACGCATTTCCTAAAAGCTCACCAACGCTTGCAATACGCCTATTAGAAAGGTGGTCGATGTTATCAATTTCACCAATGCCCTCTAAAAGGTCTAAGTAATATGAAAGACTTGCTAAAATATCATCCATTGTAAGAGTTGTGATGATAAGTTCTTTTGCATGCTCTTTAATAGCCTGCATTCTCTTTTCTTTTGTTTTGTTATCTTTTAAAATCTGTGCAAGAACTGGATAATAAACTTCTTCTGTAATTCCAAGTTCCTTTTCGTCACATGGGAATACTGCAGAGAGTTGAACGCGGTTGTTACCTCTCATTAAATGCTTTCTTCCATGAACATTAACCCAAACTTCGTTTATGCCAGCATTTTGCATTCTTCTTGCAACTTCGTAAGTAAACTTTTCACCAGCTTTAACAACTATTTCATCATCAATTGCAATATCCTCTGCGCTCTCTTGCCCAGTAATTCTTGTAGCAATTGAAAGTTTTTTATTAAACTTATATCTTCCCACACGATTAGTGTTGTAATACTGGTCACTAAAGAAAGATTGGTTGATATAATTTCTTGTAGACTCAGCAGATGGAACCTCTGTAGGACGGGTTTTTCTAGCAAGCTCAATTAATGCCTCTTCCTGAGTAGTTTGAGGTTCTTTTTCAAGCACAGCCTTTAAGTATTCATTATCACCAAAGAGTTTTAAAATTTCTTCATTTGTGAAGCCAAAGCACTTTAAGAATAAGCCGATTGTAATTTTACTGCTTCTATCAAGCACAAGCTTAATTATTTCATTAGCGCCCTGCTCAAACTCAAGCCACATACCTCTTGTTGGAATAATTTGACCGCGAAGAGTAGCATTGTCATCGTGCTCACGAGTGAAATACACGCTTGGGCTTCTAATAATTTGGCTAACCACAACTCTTTCAATGCCGTTAAAGATGAAGGAGCCTTCATCTGTCATGCATGGAATATCGCCAAGGAACACTTCTTGGTCTATAGCCTCACCGCTATCTTCCACCACGAACCTTGCTTGAGCTTTTAAAGGTATGGTATAAGAAACCCCGCGTTGTTTACATTCCTTAATAGAATATTTAGGTTTTCCGCTAAGGTCTACACTTAAAAAGTAAAGCTTGGCTTTACCGCTATAATCTGAAATAGGAGAAAATTCATCTAAAATCTCCTTTATACCTTTCTCTAAAAATTCCTTGTATGCCTTCTTTTGCACATCTAAAAGGTCTGGCATATCAAAATTTTCATCAAGTTTGGAAAAGCTGTATCTTTCTGTTTTTCCGTAGTTCACTTTTTTTAGTTTAGGCATCTCTTGCATAAATTTCTCCTATCAAAAAACAAAAATTTGGTTAAGTAAACGGCATAGAGCATTATAAACATCTCTAAAAAACGAAAAATAGCAAGCATATAGCTAAAATTATGCTTGGCTAAAATTATTCAGTTTAAAGAGAATTGCAGACTTTCACTATTCGTATACTAATCTAAACGATTTTAGCACTTAAAACAAGCCATGTCAACACTTTTTCATAAAATTTTTGACAAATTATATAAATTTTAAACATAAAATAAAAAAGATTGATAGCATATGTATCAATCTTTGTTTTTATATATTATCACTCAAAGTATTAGTATAGTATTTCTATAAATGAATCTTCATATTTAAAATTACATAAGCAGTTACATAACTATGCTATCCATCCTCCAGAGGTACATTCTATAACTGAGTCTTCTTGGATATCTAAAATTATATAAGCAGTACCAGAATTAGGATCTCCACCTTCAAGAGTTATACTATCTATTGTTACCCCATTAACTTTTATACTATAAGTTGATTCTCCTCTATCTTGAGGAGGGTTTACCACAATTATAGAGTTCAAAATATCCCAATTATCAGGTTCTATATAAGAAGAGCCAAAAAAAACCGCTATTTTACCAGAATATTGAAAAGTTTCACCTTGAGAAATAGCAATTTCATCGCTTGATTCAAGCCAGTAATACTGCCAAGATGGGACAGTTACATCATATAGTTGTTGCTGAACATAGCGCTCTGCTTGAACTGTAAATCCAACAGCGCCAGTAACACTGCTAGCTACATTATCTAGTGTTAGGGTATAAGAAAAGTTTTGGCTCGCGTTTGGCTGTATGGTTAAGGTTTGAGCTCCACTTACATTCGCCGTTGTTACTTCTTCTAATGTACTCGCCACATTGGGTGTTATGTTTACGCTTACTGCGTATTCTGAATAGTTTGTAAAGGTAAAGGCGTACTCTACTACATTTTCACTTTCTGTAAAAACTATTGTTCCAATAGTCCATTCCGGCATATCTTCAAAGGAAGAACTTCCTAGTGGTGTTCCGTCTGTGTCCTCTACATAGGAATAATCTAGATAGCTATAACTATAGCCCATGCTCTGTTCTTCCTCAGGGCGCTCTGTTTCTGCTAGGTTTGTTCTTGAACTTGATGTTCCCCTCTTTACCTGCCCCTCTGCCTTCAAGTATAAACCCGTTGCCTCAAAACTTACTGTACTGCTTACATTTAAACTTACACTAGTTGCAGATAATACTCCACCTGTTAGCATTGCCATACTTAAGGCCAATGCTGAAAAACTAGCTATAATTCTTGTTTTCTTTTTCATATCTCTTCCTCTCTTCTAAATTTTACATTGTTTTTAAAGCTTATTTGTCCTAAATAGAATAAGGTATCCAAATTAATTTTGGATACCTTATTCTACCCCCCCCGCATTTTTGTCAAGCGAAATTATCTTCTTTTTTATTTAATTTAAAATAATAGATTTTTGGTTCTATTTAAACATAAAAAAACTGCACTAAAAGTGCAGATACGCATTTGAGCGCGGGCTTTAAAGCCCGCATTAAAGGCGCAAGCGCCCTTTAAGCTTGCCTTTAGGCAAGGCTCAAATGCGTTTATTTCTTCTTATTGGACTTTCCAGAATATATTTGAATAAGTTCACTAAATGCTTTTGCATCTAAGCTTACTCCGCCAACTAAAAAACCATTTAAATTTTTTATATTAATAAAATTTTTAGCGTTATCTGGTTTAACACTTCCGCCATAGAGGACAATTATATTTTTAGACGCCTTATCCGTGTATAACCTTGCTATTTCCTCTCTTATAAAAGAAACCGCCTCTTCTATCTGTTTACTTGTGGCTGTTTGACCTGTTCCAATTGCCCAAACAGGTTCATAGGCCACTATAATGTTTTCAAGCTCATTTTCATAAAGCCCAGAAAGACACTCATCAAGTTGCTTGCAGATTACATTCTGTGTTAAACCCTGAGTGCGCTCACGCTTGCTTTCACCAATACACAAAATAGAAGTTATATTATATCTTAGATTTTGTTTTATCTTATTATTAATCTGGCTGTTATGCTCAGAAAATAATTTTCTTCTTTCGCTATGCCCTACAAGGGTAAGTTTACAGCCAATATCGGCAAGCATTTCAGAACTCACTTCACCTGTATAAGCTCCGCGCTCAAACTCACTTACATTTTGAGCTCCAAACATAACATTGGTATCCTTAAGCGCACGCTTGCATATAGCTAAACTTGTATATGGCACGCAAATACCAACTCTGCAATTTATGTGTTCCACTTCAGGCACAAACGCATTTAAAAATTTTCTAGTCTGCGTGGCCGTCATATTCATTTTTTGGTTGCCGATTACCACTTTATTTAACATCTTCAATCACCTCAACTCCTGGCAATACTTCGCCCTCTAAGAGTTTTAAACTAGCTCCTCCGCCTGTTGAAATATGATAGATTTTATTTTCAAGCTTAAGTTCTCTAATTGCCGCAATGCTATCTCCGCCACCAACAACGGTCTTTCCTTGAACCTTACTAACAGCCTTTGCAATCTTTTCAGTTCCTTTAGCAAACTTAGGGAATTCAAACACACCCATAGGCCCGTTCCATATTACAGTTTTAGATTTTCTAATGACATTTGAAAATAGCTTCACTGTTTTAGGCCCAATATCTAGCGCCATAAGTTCATCTGGAATTTCAGAGGTTTTAACCTTACGCACTTTAGCATTTGGGGTTAAAGCCTCAGCGCAGAGATGGTCTATTGGCAAAAACACGCTAATTCCCCTCTTTTCAGCCTCATCTAAAATATTTCTAGCAAGCTCTACCTTTTCATCATCGACAAGAGATTTTCCAATGCTTATTCCCTTTGCCTTTAAAAAGGTATATGCCATTCCGCCACCAATTAGCACTGCGTTTACTTTGCTAATCAAGTTCATAACTACATAAATTTTATCCGACACCTTACTTCCGCCAAGAATTGCAACAAAAGGTCTAGTTGGGTTATCTAAAACATCTAAAATTGTGTTTACCTCTTGCCCCATTAAAAAGCCCACAGCATTTGGAAGAAGCTTAGCCACCCCTACAATAGAAGCATGATTTCTATGAGATGTTCCAAAGGCATCGTTTACATATATTTCAGCAAGAGAAGCAAGCTCCTTTGCAAAGAAAGGATCGTTCTTTTCCTCTCCAGGATAAAACCTTAAATTTTCTAAAAGTAAAATTTCACCAGCCTTTAAATTTTCCGCCATAGTTTTTGCATCTTTGCCAATGCAATCGTTAGCAAAGCGAATTTTTGTTAATGGCAATAGCTCCACAAGCACTTTTGCAACAGGCATTAAGCTCATGCTTTCAACAACTTTTCCTTTAGGTCTACCAAGGTGAGAACATATAATAAGCTTTGCGCCCTTGGTTAAAAGATATTTAATTGTTGGAAGTTCACGCTCTATTCTAGTGGTGTCTGTAATAAAGCCATCTTCCATTGGCACATTAAAATCTACCCTTAAAAGCACGCGCTTATTTTTTACATCTAAACTTTCTATTGTTCTTTTCATATTTACCTCTATTTAGAATTTTAGCATTAAAAAGAAAAATCAACAAATATTTAACTGCATTTTTCAAAAAAATCTTGTAAAATTAATAGACAGGCCTGCAAATTCTTTTCATTACAAATTTGAATTTTAATTTTATTTGCACCTTTTTCATCTTTTAAGTACCAAAGTAGATGTTTTTTCATATAGGAAGATAAATATTCCTCGCTATAAACTTTTTCTAATAATTCTATATGCTCTTTTATTAACTTAAATTTATCTACTTTTTGCTCTTTACCTAAAAGCTCACTAAAAATATATGGCTTCCCTAGCGCTCCTCTTCCCACCATAACGCCATCTACACCAGTTTGAAGCATGCTTTCTAAACTACTTTTATTTGTTACATCTCCGTTGCCAATAACTGGTATTTTTACAGTCTGCTTAACACGCGCTATAGCCTCCAAATTTGCTTCTCCTGAGTAAAACTCCTCTCTTAACCTGCCGTGCACAGTTAAAGCGCTAGCGCCATTGTCTTCAAGCATCTTGGCAAAGTCCTCGCTTACATCTTTGCTATAGCCCAGTCTCATTTTTACAGTGACGGGTTTAGAAGTGTTTTCCACACACGCTTTTAAAACTTTTTGGGCAGTTTCAAAGTCCGTCATAAGTTTAGAGCCATCGCCATTCTTTACAATCTTTGGAGCAGGACAACCCATATTAATGTCTATGATGTCAAACTTTTGGAGCTCTTCTTGAATAAGCACTTTTTTAAACGCCTCAGGCTCATGCCCAAAAAGCTGAACACCTACAGGCGTTTCATTTGGAAGAGTAATTAAAAGATCTTTAGTTTTTTTGTTATCATATAAAAGCGCCTTTGCGCTAACCATTTCAGTATAAGAAAAACTAGCCCCAAAGCTTCTTGCCAAACTTCTAAAAGCAAAATCTGTAACGCCTGCCATTGGCGCTAAAAACAAATTGCCATTAATGTTTACATCTTTTATCTTCATGCACACATTTTAGCATAAAACAAATAAAATTAAAAATATAATTTAGAAGAAAATTTAAACTTTGGTTTGACCTTATTTTCAGATAATCTTTTACTTTTGCTAATTGGGCTAATATAAAATTTTTCTCCCGTTTCTCTAGTAAAAAATTTGCCAAAGCCCTTTATGTTTATTACCTCACCCTTTTTAAGCGCATCTAAAACAATTTTTTTAAATTCAGAAAAAACAATATTAATGCTATTTAAAGATACATTAGTATTTTCTTTAATTAATTTAATTAAATGATTTTTATTCATATTATAATTATTAACTTTAAAATTATTTTTTAACCTGGCGTTTCAAATTTTTTAACTTTTTTATATCAAATAATTTAAAATAAATTACTGGAATTATGTAAATTACCGTGCCAATAAGCGCTAATATTAACAGTTTAAATATAATATTAATATTTAAACTTTGAACAATTAAACATGGAAAAAACATTATTGCTATAAAAACTAAGGGCAAAATTAATTTTTTAAAATTAATTTCTAATTTATATAATTTTAAAAGATATATTAAATTTGCAGACGAACTTAATAGATAAAAAATTATATTAGAAATAGAAAGCCCGTAGATATTAAATGCAAAATTAGATACCAAAATAGCCGTTAAAGCTATTTTAATTATAGCTGAAATCACTAGGTTAAATATTAAAAACTTTAGCTTTCCGCTGGCTTGCAATATAGATGCTGTAATTTGAAGAAGAGCTATAAATATCATTTGCACGGAGGATACCCTTAAAAGTGACACACAGGTGTTGAGCATTTCAGGGGTTAAACCTCTGTACGCCAAACTCATAATTGTTGGCGCCAAAATATAAAAACCAAGCAGGCACGGCAAAATTACAAGCCAAACTAGGTTTAAACTTTCTGAAATTTTACTTTTCACTTCCCCTACTCGGTTTTTAGTTTTATAATATGTTAAAGACGGCAACAAACTAGTGGACAAAGCCAAAGAAAATATAACTGGAAAATTAATAAGAGAATTTACCATTCCAGACTGAATTCCAAAAAGTTCTGTAGAAGTTTGAGTAGAGAAGTTTATGTTTAACAAATTCACAGTTAAAAAGCTATCTATAGCCGCAACTAATGGTATGATTAGCACATATAAAAAGATAAGTATGTAATCTTTAGATATTTTTGGCGTTTTATCATTATAATCTGACACGCTTTTGGAAAAAATTTTTGCCCTTATTAAAAGATAGATAAAACTGATAAGTTCGGAAATTGCTATACCTAGTAATGCTCCTGCAACTCCCATTTCTAGCCCCATATTTATAAAAGCATAGCTAAGCCCCAAACCAAGCACCAGTTTTATAGATTGTTCTAATATTTGAGACACCGCTGTTGGAGTCATGTTTTCATAGCCCTGAAATAGGCCTCTAAATGGAGCAAGCAGAGCGGAAAATAATACCGCAAAGCTCATATACCTATAACCCGTTGTTGCAAGCGCATTTCCCTGAAAGTTTGATATCTTGGGAGCAAACAATAAAAAAATAGCAAAAAAGATAGCCCCAAGCCCTGCAGAAATAAAGAAATACTTTAAAAATACTTTTTTTATGCTTCCCTTCCTTTCCGCACGCATTTTAGCTACAACAATGGCCATACTTGTTGGCACCGCTCCTCCTGCAATAACTAAAGCCAAAGAATATAGTGAAAATATCATCTGATAAAGCCCTATTCCTTCTACTCCCAGTATATTGGATAAAGGAATTCTATAGAAAGCCCCTAGAATTTTACATATAAAACCTGATATAGCTAAAATTAAAGCTCCGTTTAAAACATACTTTTTCACAGTGCTATTTTCTTTAAAATGTCAAAAAAAATACTAAAATGATACAAATTTAATAAAACTATTTACAAAATTTAAAATTTGTGATATAAATCAAGTAATAAGGAGTGTTTTATGGTAAAAGATACAGATTCATTTTATGTTCACTTTAAACGCAAGCTATCTCAAAGGGAAACTTTTACTGAATGGTCAGATAACAAATGGCTTCTAGCTGGTGTAAAAGCCGTAACAAGCAATGAAGCTACAAGGCCAACTTGGGAAGAAGTTAAAGACTATTTCCAATTAAACAGAGTTGCAGACCTTGGCGAACCAGGTGAAGGTAGGCTTGGATATATCCGCGAGCTCATAAATAAAATGGATGCCAATAAAGATAAATTAAAGGGTAACACAAGCTTAATAAAGTTCTTTGAATTTTTTGTAAGCACAGCCGGGCAAGATCTTTTAGATGGCTCTATGACAAATGCAGATGGTGGACACCAAAACAGAGTAAAAATTGAAAGATTTATAAACGATTATGTAAATCATGCTTTAGTTGGAGATAAAAAAGATTACTTTACTGGCTCCCCTGAACACTATGCATGGAAAAAAATAGGCAGAAGATATACAGACTATCGCGAGCTTCACGGAAAATTCTATGACATAATAAAAGTTCAAGAAGACGGACAGCAAAAAGACTTTTTAATATTTGCAAAATTTACCTACAACAAGCAGACAGGTAAAACAACAAGATATGTAGATGAACCAGAAAAAGGGTTATAAAAAATATGAGTTTTAAAACTCATATTTTTTTATAACACCCTATCCTCAGATGGACCAGCCTCCCTTTCATTTTGTTTAAGTCCAAAAATTGGAGGAATTTTGTTATATAATTTTTTATCTGCATTTTCAGTGGGTTTTGGCTCTACTGGAGTAGCTGCTTTTTCATTTCCAGCAAATGCATCTGATGGCAAACCTCCTGGAATAATAACTGGTGGCGGACCTTTAGCCCCTGCTTTAGGTTTTCCCGCACCGCCAGCAGATTTTGCTTTTACCTTTTTTGCTCCTCCACCGCCTTTACTCTTTCCTCCTGCTTTTTTTGCAGAATTAGCGGTATACTCACTTTGAAGTTTTTTAGAGGTTTCCATTTGTTTTTTTCTTGCTTCCCTAATTTGGCGTGTTTGCTTTCCTGGGAAATAGCCCTCAACCATTGCTGTTTCTAGATATAAATCTAGAACCTGCCTTAAAATAACATATTTATTTACTTTTAACTTATTTAAATTTTTATTTCTAACAGCTTCTAGATACATGAGAATTAATCTTTTGCCACCAGGTCCAGAATTTTTTAATATACCTAAAACTTGTTTTACATAGAGTTTATCTAAGTTATCTCTACCATAATAAAGTTTGTTTCTCTTATCTAAAAGTCCCTTTTTCATCATTAAAATTCTTAACGCCTTATCTTGATTAGACATATCTTTGCCTTCTGCTTCAACACGAGCAAACATATTAAAGGCTTTTTTCATTCTAAACAAAAAGTTTATGTCGTCATCATCTATATAGGAAGCCACAAGTGTGGAAAAATTTTTTTCTAACACCCCTCCTACAGACAAGTTTTCTTTAAAATATAGGTAGGCAACTTTTTTACTGTCTTTCTTTTCAACATTAACTTCAAACTTAAGTTTATAATCGCCAGCACGAGCTGAAAGATAATATTTATCACTTGCAGTTTCATCTATAAGTTTATCAAGTTCTACAAGTTCTTTACAGATATCTTCCGCTATGGTATATTTTCCTTCTTCATCGTAGTAGCCAAGAAGAAGGCCTTGTGCTAATTCAAAATCCTGCGAAGACTTATAATAAGAAATATCATCTTCATTATTAAAGACAACATCTCCATAACCACTATAGCGAACTTTCTTCTCTTCTTCCATGCCTAGATTATATCATTAAAATGTAAACCATGCAACACAAAAAAAGGCAAATTTACATAATAAATTACAAAAAATATTTCATTTTTTTCATATTCCCTATTGTAAGTGTAATATTTTTATGTTATATTAGTTACCTCGGAGGTTTATTATGATAGTAGCAAAATATATACAATGGTTAGTTAGCAAAGATGGTTCAGTAGTTGTACCTTTTGTGCAAGATAAAGAACATAACAAGGTTGTAGACTTGTCTTCTAACCGAGAATACTCTTTAAGTCAAACAGATTTAAAAACTTTACCAGAGCTTTTTGGTGTTCAAAGCAAAGATAGGTTTTATGTTGCTAGCACAGCTGACATACTTTCTAAATTTCACATTTTGCCAAAATCTTATTACGATTCAGTAACAAGTATGTCTGCAGAGCGTTTTATGTACGGCTATGAAGTAAATGACATAATTCTAAAAAAATGGCAAAAACAAATTTCAAAAAGCTTAAAAGTAAGTTTTAAGAGAAATGCACAAAAAGAGTTAGTTTTTTAAAAAGAGCTCCGCGAGGAATTTTCCGCGGAGTTATTTTTAAAATCAATATTGACAAAGTTTTAAGCTTATAATACACTAATTAAAGAGGTAAATATGAACTATAATCTTTCAGAAATCTATTGGGCATATAGCAAGGATGGGAATATAATTTTTCCTTTTGTGAAATACGAACCATACAAAATTTTAAATTTAGATACAAATGAATACTATAATTTTACTTATTGTAAACATCTAGAACCAAACTCTTGTTTAAAAAGCCTAATTTCTATGACACATAAATCTGATATAGAAATAAAGCGTACACAAGATCTATTTTTAAAATTAAATCTACCTAAACTTACATTCCTAAAATGTTTTGCAATAGCTCTTACAAATTTAGAATACCAAACAAATCAGCTACAGTATGCAGATCTTATTGAGACATATTGTAGAAATAAGGTTATGTCACAAAATAAACTTATAAAACTAAAAAACTTTTTTAAAAAAGCACTTAAAAAAAACCAAGCATTGGAAAAATAACGGAGGGAAAATGAAATATAGCACTAAAAAACAATTGACAAATAACGAATTCTATCCTTTAAATGATGTGGTTTGGGACTATTCACCCGATGGAGAAATTTTAATTCCATACATCTATAATCGAGATAGAACAATATGTAAAAATATTTTAACTGGTGAAATTTATAGTTATGAAGATTTAAGCGCTAGAACTAACAAGCAGATAATTCGCAACCAAAGAACACACAAAATGCTTGTAAATTATGCTAAAGGCATTCATGTTCCACTATCCTTTAGAAGAGTAAGGCATGCAAGAACTATTGATTTACTTTGCGCATCTCCAACTGAACAATATGTAATCCCTTCATTAGAGCGTCTTGCAATGGTGTATATAAACGGCAGAAAACCTGTTACTAAAAAATATGTAATTAATTTAGCAAAAGCAATTCGCACTGGTATAGTAAAGGAATATAAAAATAAACAAGAAGTTGAAAAATCACGAAATTTTTAATTAAAAAAATTGCGATAAATAATCGCAATTTTTTATTTTGTCATCCCTTGCTCTTTTGAATATCTTTTTTCAATTCTCTCACATAATTTGTTTCGTTTAGCGTTTAATTTATCAACTTTGCTATTATAGGACCGTTCACACAGAAAATCTCTTAGAACCTCTTTATCTTCCTCAGATAAAAGCTCAACCGCCTCGCTTACTTTTTCTACTAGGGTTTTGCAAGCAAGCTTCTTTGCAAGAACAATTTCCTCACGAGTTTTTATAGCTTCCTTAATTGCCCTCCTTGCTTTTGGTAATACAAATATCTTTTTACTTTCCTTTGTAAGGGCCTCTAGCCTTTGTAAATCAAACGCATAGGTTTCTTTTAATCTCTCTAATGAATTTTTGGTAACACCATATTTTAAAATTTCATTACCTATATAATTCAATAATTCTGTAAATGGATCATAAACGATATTATTTCTATAAGAACTATAATAGCCATAAGAACTATAATAGCCATAGGTATAACCTTTCACCTTTTCATAAAGGTCTTTTCCTAAAATCCTTTCAACGTCAACACTTACATTTATATCATGGAAGCCTATATTTTCATTTTTATGATAATCTATTTTTATAGGCAAATTCATAGCTCTTACTTTTTCCATAAGAGGTTCTTGTACTGCCCCATAAAGTCTTGCCTTTTCTTTTCTATACATCCTATCAACTTCATTTTTTGCTTTAGCTATCTTTTCTCGTCTTGCTTTCTCTTCTGGCGAAAGTTCTTTTTTGGGAGTTTTAGTATAATGACCAGAAATTTTAGTAGCTGTATAGCCATCTTTATTTCTAGATACTATCGTAGTAGATTTTGGGTTATCATGTTTATATGCTCCCAAAAATACTCTTTGTTGTAAAAAACTCATATTATTTCTTCTCCTTTTTATATACTAAATATAATACAACTACATTGTCTTCTCAGCAGTTTTAGAATATTTTTTTTCTATTTTAGAATATAAGATAGAACGCTTTGATTTAAGTTTTTTATAATGCTCATTAAAAGTTTTTTTACAAATAAAATCTTTTAAAATAGCCCTATCTTCATCAGATAAACTCTTAACAGCCTCATTAGTCTTCTCAACCACTACTTTACATGCGAGTTTTTTTGCAAATATCATATCCTCATAATTTTTTATAGACTCTATACAAGCTCTTCTTTTTTTTGAAGAAATAAAAATCCTTTTGCTACGCCTTATAAGGTCGTTCATTTTTATTAGATCTATCCTAAAGGTATTCTTTAATTCATTTAAAGTTTGTTCATTTATGCCATATTTCAATGTTTCTATACAAGCAAAATTCAATACATCACTAAATTGCGTACTATAAAAATGGAGCTCAGTAGAAAATTCATATTTATAGTCTTTAACTTTACTATATAATTCTTCGCCCAAAATTTTTTCAAAATCAACTTTTATCTTTGTAGCATAGCCAGTTTTTTCATCTTTTATGCACTCTGCTTTAATAGGTAATTGCATATTATTTATTTTTTCAATC
This sequence comes from uncultured Clostridia bacterium, assembly GCA_944372325.1. Classification (GTDB taxonomy): domain Bacteria; phylum Bacillota; class Clostridia; order Christensenellales; family UBA1242; genus Caccopulliclostridium. The sequence continues at coordinate 34,314 of CALVYR010000008.1, forward strand.
ATTGGCTGTAGAATATTATAATATAATTTTTCAAGATCCGCCGCAAACGCTTTATTAACTAGCTCCTTTGCTCTAAATATTTTTTCTAGTCTTGCTTTTTCTTCTGGAGTTAATTTTTTGCCTTTTTTTTGTTTATAATGCGGATACCTATGAAGTATAGTATCATATTCAGCTAAATAATGTTGATATGTTCCATAAAGTCTTCTTTGATCTAAAAACCCCATAAAAAATCTCCTTGATTTAATTATATCATTAAAAATAAAAATGTCAATATAAAACATTAAAAAAAGGCTTTAACTTTGTTCTATGAAAGCAATTTAATAAAATAAATATTGACAATATGAAATATTTATATTAAACTATAAAAAGTAAAGGAGATTTAAAATGGAAAAAGTAATAAAACTAGCTTTTAAAATGAAACCGCTTGCAAAGATTAAAAATGCAGAAGGAGAAGAAGAACTTTGCTTTACAAAACCAACTGACCTTTCAGAATTTTTTAACAATAAAGAAAAACTTTGTGAAGCAAAAAACATAACTCGCATAGGAGAGGTAGAAATAGTTAAACCTGTAAGAAGGGTTTTATACAAGCCTTACAGTTTAAATTTAACTCTTGAGCAAATAATGTTAACTTTACAAGCTAAGCTTACTAAAGAACAACAAGGAAAAGTGGTAGCTTTTGAACCCGTTGATAAAGATGGAAAAATTACAGTAGGTATATATGAATTAAATCAAGGAGAAACATTGCCTACAATAGTAAAAGAACAACCTGTAATATACTTTGGAAAAAAATATACAAAAGATTTAGTTCAAGAAGCTTTAGAGCAAGGTAGATAGTAAAATAAAATTAAAAATCTCGAACACGAAAGTTCGAGATTTTTATATATCTGTATTGCCTAAAAGATAATCTAAAGTTACATTAAAAAAATCTGCTATATCTATCAAGGTATCATAATCAGGTTCATGACCATTTCTTTCCCACTCATAAACTGTAGTTCTAGATTTACCTAATTTTATAGCCAACTCTTTTTGTGTTAAATTTTCACTAAGCCTAAGTTCCTTTAATCTTTGGCAAAATTTATTATTCACAACACTATTATGCTGTTTTATGTCACTTTTTTGTGATAAATCAGTAAAAATCTGATTATTTATCTTTTTAACCATAATAAAATTTGCACATAATATATAATAATACATTTATTATACAAATTCGTATAATTCAGATGTTTGACGCAGTAATATGACATTGCTGGACAATTTGCCAGCAAATTGTGTAGCTTTCTTTTAAAACTAAGTAGAAATATCCAGCAATGTACCTATTGCAAGGAGCAAGAAACCAAGCGACACAAATTTATTTGTGGCATTTGGTTAGATGCGACGCAGCAAAAAGCTTAACAAAAGTGAGCAAAGCGAACTATTGCTTTTAGCAATAAATTTTAGTTAACTAAAATTTATTTTGTTAAGCTTATAACAAGGAAAACAATTCAAAGCACGACGAAGTTATATGACATTGCTGGCTAAGTGCCAAAGGCACTTTAATGTATTTGAGTAGAAACGCCCCAGCAATGTTCCTATAACGAGGAGCAGAGAGGCAAGCGACACAAACGCAGTTTGTGACATTTGCATAAATGCGACGAAGTTATATGACATTGCTGGACAATTTGCGTAGCAAATTGTGTAGCTTTCTTTTAAAACTAAGTAAGAATACCCAGCAATGTACCTATAACGAGGAGTGCGAACTTGCTTGCAAGGGTGAGCACGACGAAGTTATATGACATTGCTGGCTAAGTGCCAAAGGCACTTAGAAGCAATTTTCTTTGAAAATTGCTTGTTACAAAAAAAACACCGCGTTTTCACGCGGTGCTTTTTTAGTAACCCAGCAATGTCCTATCTTTCCAGGCCGTCACCAGCCAAGTATTTTCGGCGATGAGA
>CALVYR010000009.1 GCA_944372325.1 uncultured Clostridia bacterium
TTAGGCGCTCTTTGCGTTATTAAAAATTGCCCTTTATCATTCTTGATCCAAGCATTGATTACTAGGTGAAATTCATCGTCTGAAAGACTTTCACCACGGCATATCTGTTTGCCAGTTTTTTCTTTTTTGCTATTGTATATATCCCAAATTTCCATAAAAAAATTATAACTTATTATAAAAATAATTGCAAACTTTTTATAAAAATTTCTCTAAGCCCTTGAATTTACTTACAAATTAGTGATATACTTATTATTTGTGAGGATAAAATTATGATTAACGAAAAGATAAGAAATGTAGCTATTATTGCCCATGTAGACCACGGCAAAACCAGTATAGTAAATGAAATGTTAAAACAGGGCAATGTTTTTAGGGAAAATCAAGTTGTAGAAGATAGAGTGATGGATAGCAACGCGCTTGAAAGAGAGCGTGGCATTACCATACTTTCAAAAAACGCAAGTTGCAACTTTAACGGCGTTAAAATAAATGTTGTAGACACTCCAGGTCACGCAGATTTTGGCGGAGAAGTAGAAAGAGTTTTAAAAATGGTGGATGGCGTTCTTCTTGTTGTAGACGCCTATGAGGGCCCAATGCCTCAAACAAGATTTGTGCTTGAAAAGGCATTAGAATTAAATTTAAAGGTTATAGTTGTTGTAAATAAAATAGACCGCCCTGACGCTAGAATTAGTGAGGTTAAAGATGAAGTTCTAGAACTTTTAATGGACTTGAACGCTTCTGACGACCAGTTAGACGCTCCCTTTGTGTATTGCTCTGCGCGTGAAGGTGTGGCAAGCCTAGACACAAGCGTAAAAGGCGAAAGCTTTAAACCTTTGTTTGAAACTATTTTAAAATATATTCCAGCGCCAGAGGGCGACCCTAATGCTCCACTACAGATGTTAGTATCTTCAGCAGAGCACAATGACTATGTAGGCAAACTTGGCGTTGGAAAAATTGAAGCTGGCGAAATGAAGGCAAATGACCAGATAATAGTTTGCAATTATCATGATGAAAGCAAGCTTGTAAAGAGTAAAATTGTAACGCTGTTTACCTATGAAGGCTTAAAGCGCGTACCCGTTGAAAAAGCAACCATTGGCGATATAGTTTGCGTAGCTGGCGTGGAAGATATAATGATTGGCGACACAATCTGCGCGGTGGATCACCCTAACCCACTTGAATTTGTTAAAATTGCAGAGCCAAGTGTGGAGATGACCTTTTTAGTAAACAACAGCCCATTTGCTGGAAAAGAGGGTAAGTTTGTAACAAGCCGTCATCTTCGCGATAGACTCTATAAGGAAGCCGTGAAAGACCTTTCGCTTAGAGTGGCCGACACCTCTTCTACAGAAGCATTTACAGTTTGCGGGCGTGGTGAAATGCACCTTTCAATATTAATTGAAAATATGCGCCGAGATGGCTATGAATTCCAAGTAAGCCAACCAAGAGTTCGCTTTAAGGAAATAGACGGCAAAAAATGCGAACCTGTAGACAGGCTTACTATAGATGTTCCAGAAGAATTTGTTGGAACAATAATGAACAAAATCGGCACTAGAAAAGGTGAACTTATATCCATGAGCCCAAAGGGAAGCAGAATAAAGATGGAGTTCTATATCCCAGAGCGCGCACTATTTGGGTTTAAATCTCAACTGCTCACAGACACCAAAGGTGAAGGCATAATGAGCTCGGTATTCCACGACTACGAGCCATATAAAGGCGAAATAGCAAGGCGTGAATACGGCTCGCTTATAGCACACGAAACTGGCGAAGCTGTAACCTACGGCCTATTCTACGCGCAAGAGCGTGGCGACCTATTTATTACTGCAGGAACACCCGTTTATGCTGGAATGGTAGTAGGAAGAAATCCTAAAGGTGATGATATTGTAGTAAATGTTTGTAAGAAAAAACACTTAACGAACTGTCGTGCTTCTGGTAGCGATGATGCACTCCGCCTTATACCACCAATTCAGATGAGCCTAGAAGATTGTCTAGACTTCTTAGGTGATGATGAATACTTAGAGGTTACGCCAAAGAGCGTACGCATAAGGAAGATAATATTAGACCACAACATGCGTCTCCGTGAGCGTGGCAAAATTCTCGCCGCACAGGGAAAGTTATAAAATAACCGCATATTTATGAGAGTTCCCCATAAATGTGCGGTTAATTTATTTATATTAAAATTTATTGAGCTATTTGACGCCAGTAGTAGTTGCAGTAGCCAGAAGTTTCCTTAAACCAAGTTGCGTTGACACCTGAATTTGATACATCAATAGTTGATACATTTCTTGTAAATGAGCTGTTGGAAGCTTTTTGCCAAACATAGCCTGCTTGAGTGTTAATTGTAAGATTTGTTGCTTGCAAAGGTGAGCACGACGATGCCTAAAAAGCTCGGCAAAATGTGAGTGCTAGCGAACTTGGTGCGATAGCACCTTAATTTTAGCTAGAATTAGCTAAAATTTATTTTGCCGAGCTTATTCTACCCCTCCCCCCCCCGCATGTCGTCGAGAATCGCTCCGCTAGGCGAGTTACTATTCGTAACTACGCTTATCGCTCCGCGTTCTCTCCTCTCCCCAAAAATCATTTTGATTTTCGGGGACCCCATACAAAAATGCTACTGTGCTTTTCTTTCATGCTATTTTTACATCCATTTTTGTAACTGCTGTACATTTGGGTAGAATGGGGTATCCAAAAAAATTTTGATACCCCATCCCCCTCCGCATTTTTGTCAAGCGAAATTAAATTATTTAATTAAAAAAGGCAATATTAAATTGCCTAAAAAATTATTATTGATTTAATTTTATAAAATAATTTATATAACATTTATTTTACTCTAACTTTTCTATAAAATTTGTTTAATTTTTTATTTTCTATTACTGTAACTTCACCTATGTTTGAAATTTTACTTTGTTTGGATATATTTAAACATAGCCCTATAGCACTCATAAACACAATTAAACTTGTTGAGCCTGCACTAATGAATGGAAGCGGTAACCCTGTAGGTGGAATACTGCCAGTTACTACGGCTATATTTAATATGGTCTGCACAGCTATCACGCTTGCAACGCCCGCCACAAAAAGCATGCCAAACCTTGTTTTTGCGCGTTTTGCTATTATTATTAAACTCACTACAAGCACTATAAACACAAGCACTATGAACATAGCTCCAATAAAGCCAAGCTCCTCGCCTATTATGGAAAAGATAAAGTCGGACTCCGCAAAGGGAAGAAAGCTATATTTTTGCCTTGAATTGAAAAGTCCTACGCCAAAAAGTCCACCCGCGCCAAGACCGTATAAGCTTTGAATAAGCTGAAAACCCTCCGCCTGAGGGGAAGCCCAGGGGTTTAAAAATGCCATAAGCCTTTTAACTCTGTAAGGTTCCATAAATATTAGTGCTGGAACGGCAAGCACACCAGGCACAGCTAGACAGGCAAAGTGCTTAAAGCTTATTCCACCTAAAAAAAGCATGATGATTAGCACGAGGCCTATACACATTGTTATGCTCATATTTGGCTCTAAAATTACAAGCCCACAAAACAAGCCCCCAACCAAAAGCGGAGGAATTAGCGTTTTAAATTTTTTAACCCTATCATAGTTCTCCGATAGGTGTACAGCACAAAAAAACACAAGCACAAACTTTGCTATCTCGCTAGGTTGGATGCTAAAAAAGCCTAACCCTATCCAGCGCCTTGCGCCATAATTTTCTATTCCAATGCCAGGAATGAACACAAGCACAAGTAGCCCAGCGCTTACAATTACGGCAAGCCACTTAAAGCGCTTTAATTTTTCTGGGTTTATAAAGGTGCATACAAAAAGGCAGAGCGCGCCAAGTAGAACGCCTATAATTTGCTTGATAAGAAAGTGATATTCATTCCCTAGCCTACCAGCGGAATAGTAGCTTGCGCTATACACCATTATGCAACCAAACACACTTAAAAATGCCACACACAAGATTACTACAATTTCAACTCCGCCTATCCAACACTTTTTACTTTTCATCGCTCACCTGTTATAATTTCGCTAACTAGCTTTTTAAAGTAATCTCCACGCTGTTTGTAACTACTAAACTCGTCAAAACTTGCGCAAGCTGGAGAAAGTAAAACAACGCTATTTGGCCCTGCAAATAGATACGCTCTATTTAGTGCGCTCTTTAAATTTTCTTCATAGGCAATGTATTCCGCCTTTGCACTTCTTAAAATTTCCAGTCCGCACTCGCCAAAGCACACCACAGCATAGAGTTTATTTTCAAAGATAGGAGAAAAATCTAAATTCTTACCCCGCCCGCCAAGCATTAAAACTATGTCTCTATCCTTAAAAGCAGTGAGTGCACAAAGCGTGCTAGAAATGTTTGTAGATTTACTATCATCCACAAACATGATGTTATCCATAACACCTGCAAGCTCTAATCTATGTTCAAGAGGCTTGAAATTAGAAATGGCCTTTGCTATAATGCTCGACTTAATATTCCCTAGTTTTGCAAGTGTAACCACTGCTAACACATTTTCTAAATTCTTTTCGCCAAGAAGTTTTATATCTGACCTTTTTAACACGCGCCTGCCCTTATAGCAGATAAACCCATCTTTTAAATATGCGCCATTTGTAACTCTGTTTTTAGAAAATAGTATGGCGTTATTAAAGCGCTTTGAAAGGTTATAGCAGATTTCATCATCGGCGTTAAAAACCTTAAACTTGGCTTGCTCAAGAAGTTTTAATTTAAGTGCTATGTAATTTTCCATGGTTTTGTGGCGATCTAAGTGGTCTGGTGCGAGATTCAAAAGCACACTTGCAAAGCTTTTCAGCTTGTCCGTGGTTTCCATTTGAAAACTGCTGACCTCACACACCCCGTAGCCGTGCGAAAGTTTATTAATAACGCTTGTTGCTGGCGTGCCCACATTTCCAAAGAGTTCACACTTCTTTCCCGCCTGCAAAAAGATAGCGTGCAGAAGGTTTACACAGGTTGTCTTGCCATTTGTGCCAGTTACTGTAAAAAGCTTTGCTTTTAAGTTTTCTACGCCAAGCTCTAGCTCACTTTTAAGTTTTACGCCATTTTGTAAAAGAAATTTTAGTTTAGGTGAGTTTATATCCACGCCTGGGCTTATTACAGCAAAATCTAGTGTTTTAGGGTCTACTAGATTTAAGTTTTTTATGATTGTTGCATTTTCTATGAATTCGCCCTTATCATCGTACGCCTGAACGAGCGCTCCGCGCTCTGTTAAAAATTTTACTGCACTTTTTCCACTACTACCTAGCCCATAAACTAAAACTATCTTTTTATCGTATTTCATTATACCCCCAAGGCAAATTTTACTCCTAGCACAGTTAAAACAACTAAAAGCAAGGTTATAACTATATATACGATAACAATTTTATTTTCATGCATTCCTTTTTTCTCAAAGTGATGATGAAGCGGTGCCATTAAAAATATTCTCTTTTTTGTTCTTTTGTAGTGTAAAACCTGAATTATATCGGAAAGCGCGGTTAGAACATAGACTAGCCCTATAATTGGAACATAGAGTATTAGCCTGGAAAGCACGGCAAGCCCTGCAATAAAACCGCCAAGAGCTAGCGAGCCAGTATCCCCCATAAACACGCACGCAGGATGCGCGTTTAACACTAAAAATACAAGTAGTGCGCCAAGCATACAGGCGCTAATTAAAATTAAATTGTTTTGTTCCGCAATTAAGTTTAGGGCTTGTCCTGAAAAAGCCATTTGATGCAAATAAATCAAAGACATAAAACCAATAAGATAGATAAAGCTCACTCCGCCCGCCAAGCCATCTAAACCATCCAATAAATTTACACTATTAGTGATTGCTAAAAACACAAACACGCAAAAAGGTATATACGCCCAACCTAAATCTACAGTTATAGTAGTAAACGGCACGATTACGCTTGTCCCAACTAAGCTAGAATAGTAAGCAAAAAAGGCAATAAGCACGGCAAGTCCAACTTGTCCGATTATTTTTTGATAGGCGCGAAGCCCCATGTTTTGTTTGTACCTAACCTTTATGAAATCGTCTAAAAAGCCAAGCACTCCAAAGCCAAGCATAGAGGCAAGAGAGATTATAGCTAAAGTTATATCATTTTTTAAAATGAAGATTGAAGAAATAATAGCGCCCAGTATAAAAATTATTCCTCCCATAGTTGGCGTACCCTGCTTGCTTTCATGCGCTTCCACATAGTGAAGAATGGTTTGAGAGGCATGAACCTTCTTTAAAATTTTCATAACGAGCGGACAAATTACACCCGCCACACCAAAGCTAATTAAAAAGGCTATCAAGATATCTGTCATAATGCTTTTTCTATCTCCTCAAAATCATTATATGGAGTTTTAACGCCGTTTATATCTTGATACAGCTCTCCACCCTTTCCAAGTATTGCCACAACTCCGCCGTCAGCAACTAGCCCTAGCGCATATTTTATTGCCTCTCGCCTATCAACAATCTTAACATGATTAGTTTTTTTCATTCCCCTTTCAATATCGTCTAAAATTTTAGCTGGGTCTTCAAAGCGTGGGTTGTCACTGGTTAGCACTATGAAATTTGAATACTTTTCCGCAATATTTCCCATGATTGAGCGCTTGCCTGTATCACGATTTCCACCACAACCAAACACGCATACTAGCCTTTCAAAATATACACCCTTTATTGTTTTAAGCACATTCTCCATACCATCTGGAGTGTGAGCAAAGTCTATTATTGCTGTGATGTTTGAAGAAATATTCATAACGCTAAATCTGCCAAGCGGAGCTTTTACTTTCTTTAGCGCTTTTATAATTACTCTTTCATTTATTCCTAGACTAAAACAAGTTGAGATGCTATCTAAAAGGTTATACACATTAAATTCCCCAACTAAAGGGCATTCCACATTAAAGACATTATCAAAGGCATTAACCACAAATTTTGAACAAGTTAAGCTCTTTTCAACATCTAAAGCAAACACATCGGCAGGGTTATTTAAGCCATAGGTTATAGTTGGCACATCTATTTTTTTTAAGTTTCTTCTTACGCGCTCGTCGTCTATATTTACCACCGCAGTTTTTATATGCTTAGAATTTAAAAAACTAATTTTTGTATCCTCGTAGTGCTTCATGGTGTTAAAGAAATCTAAATGGTCTTGGGTTATATTTGTTATAACCCCAACCTCAAATTCAATTCCCTCTAACTTTTCTAAAAAGATAGCATGAGCTGATGCCTCCATTACAACATAGTCCACATTTCTATCCACCATCTTTTTAAAGAGCGCGTAAAGCTCAGTTGGGTCTGGCGTTGTTAGGGAACATTTATAGCTTCTGCCGTTTATGAATGCGCCCTGAGTGCCAACTACGCCCACTTTGTAGCCCGCCTCTTTTAAAATTTCACGAATTATAAAGGTTGAGGTGGTCTTACCGTTAGTTCCAGTTATGCCAATAAATTTTAATTTCTTTTCAGGATTTCCGTAAAATTTAGCACACATCTCACTGAGCGCTTTTCTGCTATCTTTTACAAGCACCTGAGGAATATTGACCTCCTGAAGCTTTTCCACAACTATAGCGCTAGCCCCAAGGCTTGATACCTCGCGCGCAAAATCGTGACCATCAAAATTTTCTCCCTTTATGCAAAAATATAAGCTACCCGCGTGAACCTCTACGCTTTTAAAGGTCAGCGAGGTTATTTCCACGCTATCATCCCCTACAATTTTTGCTTCCTTACTTAGTAAATCTTTTAATTTCATAATCTCTCCACTTCATAATATTCCTATTTTTATTTTTGCGTCACAACACTATGCTTTTTTGAATATTTTAATATGACTAAAATTTTTTTATATGCACAAATTAAAAACAGACAAAAATTTACAAAAAGCTTGGCAAATAGCCTGTCTTGTGTTAAAATACTTCTACTTAAAAGGAAATTTATGAGAAAAATAGACCTAGAACGCCGTCATGGAAACATCATGAAAAACAGCTTTGACTTATCATTAATAAACAAGGAAGCCAAAGATAATTTAACAGAACTTATTGAAACTTCGGAATATCTATATAGAAGCCAGGTAAGGCATATTGTTAAAGAATTAGTAGAATTCAAAACCCGCATAGTTCTTCTTGCAGGGCCTTCTTCTGCTGGAAAGACCACAACCTCACATTTGATTCGCGAGAGTTTAAAAGCTCAGGGAATTGATAGTTTTGTTGTGTCTTTAGACGACTTCTTTAAAAACCGTGAGGACACTCCACGCTTGCCCGATGGAAAATACGACTTTGAAAGCATAAACGCAATAGACCTTGAATATTTAAATAAGTTTGTAGATGACCTTTTAGATAAGCGCGAAGCAAAGATGCCTGTTTTTGATTTTTTAACGGGCAGAAGAAAACCAGAGCTTGTTGATGTTAAACTAAACGATCACACCTTGGTGATCTTTGAAGGCATACACGCGCTTAACCCAACGCTAATTCAAAATCATGATGAGGATATATATAAAATATACATCTGCATTAACAGCAACTTTTTTATCGGCAAACAAATTATAATTCCAGCAAAGCGCTTAAGGCAGATGAGGCGCCTTATTCGTGACTACTATCATCGTGGGCATAGCCTTTCTAAAACCTTTGAACTTTGGGGGAATGTAGTGCGCGGAGAGGATATGTTTATAAAGCCCTTTAAAACAACAGCAAACTATATTCTAGACTCCACCCACATGTATGAACCTTTAATATACGCAAGCTATCTAGCTCCGCTTTTAAAAGATATGCAGGAAGAAGAGGCAAAAGAGCTTTGCTTAATGCTAGAAAAATGTGGCAAATTAAAGAAAGATGTCATACCAAAGGATAGCTTATTAAACGAATTTATAGAATAAAAAAACGGCGAAATTTTCGCCGTTTTATTATTCAATAAATTCTCTATCTTTCACGCTTATTTTTTTATTATATTCAGATAATATTTGTTTTTTATTTTCCTCGCTGTAAGCAGGCATGTTAGCATTTATATCTTCATAGCTTATTTTTTTATTTTTATTTAAAAGCGAAATTATAGTTAAAATTTGCTCTTTATTTAAATTTGTATTTTTATTATTTAAACATTCTTTAAGAGCATCTTTATCTCTTAATTCTTTAGATTTTTCTATTATATAATCTAATATTTCAGGGCTTGAATAGATGGATAGATATGTGCTCAACAACGGAGCAACTGTTTTATTTTTTTTATAAAATTCAGAAGAAAAATCTTGGCCATTATAAAGAATTTGATTATACATATGTTTAATTAAAATAGGAATTATATGTTTAGCATTATTATAGGACCTTTTTGCCTCTATAATAGTATTATTATATATTTTTTCTTCTTTTATTTTTTGTTTTTTATTTTTTAATTCTAAATATTTTATTATTTTTTCTGTATGTTTTAAAACGCCGTTTTTATTTTTTTCTTTTAATTCTAATAAAAATTTATTAACTATATTAAGCGCAAATTTTCTTGCCTCAATTTCATTATTAGAAGTGCGATCTAACGCCCAAATGTCTATTTCCTCCTCTAAGCCACCTGTAATAAGAGCGTAGGCATTTGAGTCTATTGCCTCTACTGGCAAACCACTTTCCTTTCCTTCAATTCTCTTTATTGCTAGTTTTGAAATATCATTTTTATAATGGTTTAGCTCATGCGCCAAGGTGTTTAAAAGTTGAAAGAGGCTTTTTGTTTTAGCTGGGTTTAATATAATATTTTTTTCAGATGGCATATAGGCGCCAAAATAATTTGTGTTAGATTTATAGTTGATTTCTACTTTAGGTAAAGCAAGCTCTACAAGTAGATATTCTGCATATAAACTTGTAAACTTTTCTGCGTCTATTCTTCTGTTATTTAAAAGTGCGCTTATCTCGTTAAGCAGTTCTTCTTTTCTATTTTTATTTTCAATCACCATGTTTTTACATTATCAAAAAAAGTTCTTTTTGTCAATATTTTGTTTTTTCCCAAGCAAACTCACTTCTTCCAAAATGGCCGTAACAAGCCGTGTTTTTATAAATAGGCTCTAGTAAATTTAGCTCATCTATAATATTTTCTAAGCTAAAATCAAAGTTTTCATTAACATAGGCTTCAATCTCCTTTAAAGGCACTTTGTTTCTACCAAAGCACTCTATGTGTATTGAAATTGGCTTTTCCATGCCTATGCCAAAACTTAACTCTACTTCGCACTCATCTGAAAGCCCGCGTGCAACTATGTTTTTAGCCACAAACCTAGCATAGTACGCCCCAGACCTATCCACCTTTGTGGCATTTTTAGAGCTAAAACATCCACCGCCGACTCTGCCTATTCCACCATAACTATCCACTACAATCTTTCTTCCCACACAGCCACTATCACCAAAGCTTCCCCAAACTGTGAACTTTCCACTTGGGTTTATAAGTAGTTTAATATCTTTATTGTACTTTTGATATTTTTCTAACACTGGATAGATAACGCTATCTTTTATAGCCTCTTCAATTTCACTTTTGTTAAGTTTCGGACTATGGGAAACGCTTATTAAAATAGTTTGAATTTCTTTAGGAATATCATCTTCATATACCACACTTACCTGACATTTTGCATCTGCAAAATAAAGCTCATTTTTTCTTCTAAAACTCTCGTAAGTTTTCATAAGTTTATGAGCCACTATTATTGGAAGAGGCATAAGTTCCTCAGTTTCATTCACTGCATAGCCAAACACTATGCCTTGGTCGTTTGCGCAAAGAGCTTTTTTTACAACTGCCTGATTGATATCCGGGCTCTGCTCGCTTATTTCCTTAACAATTTCAAAATCGCACTTATAGCCTATATCCTTTAATATACCTCTTGCAATTTCCTCGTAATTTATTTTTGCCTTTGTTGTGGCTTCGCCATAGATAAAAAGCTTGTTGTTTTTTATAGCGCATTCAACTGCCATTTGACTGTTTTTATCTTGCCTAAGCGCTTCATCTAAAAAGGCATCCGCTATGGTATCACAAGTTTTATCTGGATGGCCAATGTTTACACTTTCACAAGTTTTTACTATTTCCATTTTTTTACTCCTTTTTCCAAAAAGAGCAAACAAAAAAGCCCTGCTAGACCAACAGGACTTAAAATTTTATTTTACCCATCGGTCAGCCATTAGCACCTTTGCCTTAAGCTAGGTTGCTGTGTGGTCAACAGGGCTGTCCCTCGCACACTCTTTATGGATAGTAACATTATATTATTAAAAACTTTTTTTTGCAACTATTTTTTTAAACTTTCAAATAATATTTAAGCTAAAGCTTTAATACGCCTATAAAAATAAAGCTCTAGCCACAAAAATAACACTGGCTAGAGAAGATTTTAAATAATATCAAGTTTTATTTTTTATAATAATATTTATCTCTTATTTCAACAAATTTTTCCATAATATTTTTTAACTCTACTTGTAAAGGACTAGAGTTACTTAAGTTTAGTTGGGCTTTTGCTATGTTCTTTATAACTTCATTTATATCGCTATCTTTTTCTAAAACAGCCTCGTTTTCAATAGTCAATAGTTTTGTATAGCAAACATCTTCTAACAAATTTATCTCTCTTCTAGATAAATTGATATGCATCATTACTCTCCCCTCACTAAGCTTACAAATTCTAATTTGTATTATAAAAATCATAGGCTTAAAAGTCAACTAAACCAAATAGTTTTTTACAAAATTTTTAATAATTTTACACAAAATAACACTATTTTTACAAAATTAAATTTTAAAACCCAGCTATATTGAACATTTATTCAATAAATAAACGTCTACAATTGCACATTGCGGGCGTTTTATTTTTTGTTTTTTGGTGATAATGATTATAGGAGGATATTATGGCTTATTCCTATAAAGGCGCAATAAGTTTTGGTCTAGTTTTTATTCCTATCACGCTGAGTGCAAGCATAAAAAACAATGATATAGGGTTTAACCTTATAGATAGAAAGACTATGAGCAGAGTAAAATACAAAAAAACCTGTGTAGATTGTGACAACAAAGAAGTTAAAAATGAAGATATAGTTAAAGGATATCAATATGAAAAGGATAAATATGTAATTTTCACTGAGAAAGACTTTGAAAAACTAAAGACAGAAAAAGATAAAAACATCACTATAGAGCAGTTTGTAAACCTAAGTGAAGTAGACCCAATCTACTTTGAAAAGAGCTATTATGTGAAACCCACAGGCGGTGAAAAGGCATATTATGTGCTTTTAGACGCCATGGAAAAGGAAAAGAAAGCTGGGCTTGCTAAGTGCGTGTTAGGGACAAAGGAAACGCTAATTTTATTAAGGGCAAAAAATGGAAATATGCTTGTAAGCACACTATATTTTTATGATGAAGTGATGAAAGCACCTGAAGTGAAAAGACCAAAGATATTAAAAAAGGAGCTCGACCTTGCCACAACGCTAATATCTCAAATGACAGAAAAATTTAAGCCGGAGGAATTTAAAGATGAGTACAACAAAAAACTAAAGAAAGCCATAAAAGCAAAGATAGCTGGAAATAATATTGTTGTTCAAAAGGAAAGAAAAGCGCCCTCTAATGTTATCAACCTTATGGACGCCTTGCAAAAGAGTTTGTCTAAATCTCCTAAAAAGAGGTTAAAGCATGAGGCTTAAGGAGTATAACGCTAAAAGAAATTTTGATGTAACAACAGAGCCTAAAGGGAAAATAGATAAAAAAAGAAGAAAACGCTTTGTTATTCAGTTTCATAGAGCAAGCCACGACCACTACGACTTCAGACTAGAGCACGAGGGCGTGCTTGTAAGCTGGGCAGTGCCAAAGGGGCTTTCTGAAAACAAAAAGGATAAACGCCTTGCCATTAAGGTTGAGGATCACCCTATTAGCTATATCGACTTTAAAGGCGTGATACCCAAAGGTCAATACGGCGCGGGCACGGTGGAGATTTTTGATAAGGGCACATATCTATGTCTTACAAGTTTGAAAGAAGGTTTAAAAAACGGGAGTTTTAAAGTTGATTTAAACGGAAAAAAGTTAGTTGGACGCTGGGCGTTTGTGAAAATGGAGGGTGACAACTGGCTGGCCATATACGAGGGTAAAAGCGCGCCTAAAAACCCTTTTAACAAAGTAGAGGTGGAGCTCGCCACCCTTTCCAAGCAAATTCCTAGTGGAAAAGATTGGCTCTTTGAAATAAAATATGATGGCTACAGAATTGTAAGTTTTATCGAAAATAATAAGGTTAGCTTTAAAACGCGAAACAATGTAGATTACACCTTAAAACTCCCCTCTTTAAAGCAAGATTTAATTTTTCTTGGGAAAAATAAGTCTATGGTGCTAGACGGCGAAGTTGTCATGTTTGATAAAAATGGAAAGTCAGATTTTTCTTTATTACAAGAGGCGATAAAATTTGATGAAAGCAAACTTTGCTATGTGGTGTTTGACATATTAGCTTTAAATGGTGAAGATTTAAGGCGCGTGCCATTAAAGCAAAGAAAAAATATTTTAAAAGAAGCATTAAAGAGTGCAACCAAAAACATTATCTTTAGCGACTTTATTGTAGGAAAAGGAAAAAGCTGTTTTAACGCAGTAAAAAAGCTGGAGCTTGAAGGAATTGTTGCAAAAAAGCTTAATTCTTTTTATATAGGCAAACGAACGGAAGATTGGCTAAAAATTAAATGTTACCTTAGGCAAGAATTTGTGATAGGCGGATTTCAAACTACGGAAAAGAATGATAAGCTTTCTTCTTTGCTACTAGGCTATTTTAAAGAGGGCAAACTTATATATGTTGGTAAAACCGGAACTGGCTTTACTGAAACTATTAAAGATGAATTAAACAAAAAGTTTAAAACACTGCTTTCCAAAACCTGCCCGTTTGAAAAAAATTCTAACCTAGAGAGCGCCACATGGCTAAAACCAAAACTTGTGTGCGAGGTGCAGTTTACAGAGCTAACAAACTCAAACTTGCTTCGCCAAGCAAGCTTTATTGCCTTGCGTGAAGATAAAGATGCTAAAGATGTAAAGTTGGAGGTTTAGGTGAACATTCAAATTACGAACCCAGATAAAATTATTTATCCTAAAGAAAACATTACCAAACTTGATGTAGTGAAATATTACGCCCAAATGGCTAAATATATGCTTCCCTATTTAAAAAATAGACCAATAAGCGTGATAAGATGTCATAGCGGAGTGCGCGGAGAATGTTTCTTTAAAAAGCATCCTAAAAACGAGAGGAAGTTTATAAAGACCTTTCATCTTAATGACAACAGCGAAGAGGAAGAATATTTTTATCTTACAAAGGAGGAAGATATTATTTATCAAGCACAGATGGGCACTATTGAATTCCACATATGGGCAAGCACGGCTAAAAATATTGACCGCCCAGATATAATGACCTTTGATTTAGACCCCGATGAAAAACTGTCTTTAGACTCGCTCAGACAAGGCGTTAAAGCTTTAAAAAAGATTTTAACAGAGTTAAATTTAAAGTGCTATTTAAAGACCAGCGGTGGGAAAGGTTACCATATATTAGTTCCGTTCAAAAGAAAATTTTGTTACGAGGAGTTTAGCGAGTTTGCAAAACGCGTTGCCCTGCTTATGGAAGAAAGATATCCCACCCTTTACACCTCGAACATTAGAAAAGAGGCAAGAAAAAATAAAATATTTATAGACTGGCAAAGAAATTCTAAAGGCGCCACTTGTGTAGCGCCCTATTCGCTTAGAGCTAGAGATGGCGCTAAAGTATCTATGCCAATTTCTTGGAGAGAACTGGATAAAATATCGCCAAACCAAATAGATATGTTTTCCGCATTAAAAAGAAAAGCTAATATGGCTTGGAAAGATTTTTTTATTTAAAGTCTTTAGCCTTTTGTATTTTCTAGTGCCTTATGCCAATTTTCCACCTTAAAACTCACATTGGCTGGGCTTGTGGAGGGCAAGTAACAAAGCTTTAAATTAGGATAGTATTTTTGCGTCAAATTATATGCAGTTTTGCCATTGCAATAGATATTTTTAATGTTAGGATAGTTTTTTAATAATGTATTTAAATCGTTTATTTCCAGATTACTAGTTTGAAGTTTTAAATCGCTAGAGCCTGTTAAATCTGAGCTTTTTACAATATCCCAAAGAGCGATTTTATGAGCTAATAAAAACGCTTTTTTATCTTCAATGCTATCACCTATTTTAACACCATAAAAATTTTCAAAAAGCTTCCAAATTTTATTTTGCTTGTTTCCGTAATAAAAATTTATTTCCCTACTCTTTACGCTTGGAAAACTTCCTAAAATTAATATTTTAGAATTTTTATCTACTACTGCATCAAAACACACATAACTCATGATTATATTTTAACAAAAAAATTATATTTTTCAACAAAAATTACTAATTTTATTGACTATTAAAAAAAATAGTTCTATCATATTAGACGAACGAGGTTATTTATGGATTGGGGAAAAATTTGGAATGATATTGTAACTTATTTCACTAACAATATTTGGAATATTGTGTTTTTCTTTGTAATCTTAATTTTAGGAATAATAATTATTAAAATTATTATGAAAGTTTTAAGAAAGCTTTTAAGTAAAACTAAAATGGAAAAGATTGCACAAAACTTTTTGTGTACCGCCGTCAAGTTCGGTTTGTGGCTTGTGCTAATACTTGCCCTTTTAAGCCAGATAGGCATTCAAATTACAGGCATACTAACAGCAATAAGCGCGCTTATATTAGCCGTTGGTATGGCTCTTGAAAACAATATGTCTAACCTTGCAAACGGTATTATAATTGTTTCTACTAAAATGTTTAAAAAGGGCGACTATATAATAGTAGACGATGTTGAGGGAAGCATAACTGAAATTAACTTTTTATTTACAACGCTTTTAACATCGGATAATAAAAAGGTCACCTTACCAAACTCTGAACTTGTAAACTCTCCAGTTACAAATTTAGGGGCAAATGCAAAACGCAGAGTGGACTTTACTTTCTCAGTTGCCTATGAAAGCGATTTAGAGCTCGTTAAAAAAATAGTTACAGATGTAATGAAGAGTGACGGCAGAGTTTATTTAGACCCAGAGCCTTTTTGCAGGCTTAAAACTATGAACTCCTCTAGCCTAGATTTTTCTGCAAATTGCTGGTGTGATAATGAAGACTATTGGGATGTATACTACTATGTTATGGAATGGGTTTATAACGAGTTTAAAAGAAATAACATTTCCGTTCCATATAATCAACTTGAGGTTAGAGAAAGAAATGACAAAGTTAAAAATATAGTGATAGGTAAAAGTTTACCTGAGCGTGTAGAAAAGGTAAGACCTGAAGTCCATGAGCACGAAATTTTAAGTTCAATTAAAGAAAAGTTTTCTCGTAAAGGCAAAAAGAAAAAGAAAAAAGCTAAAGAACCTTTAGAAGAAAAACAAGAGAAAAATATCCAAGACAAAGCAAAGGGGATAGTAAACAAAGATAAAAAGTAAGAGTATTTTACTCTTACTTTTTTTGTCAATCGCTTTTAAAAATTAGCTAATACATGTATAATTCTTATTAGGAGTTATTTATGGAAAAAACTAAAAAATTGTATATTTTAAATGCTGTATTCGCCATTTTAATAGCGGTAGCCGATGCCTTGTATATTGTTTTAAAACGCCCGGAATATGTTTTAAAAACAATAGCAAGTGCACTATTTTTAATTTTAGGAGTGCTAAACTTTATTTTACTTTTAAAGGAATTTAAAACTAAAAATATTAAATTCTTTGCCCTATTTAATATGCTAGCATTATTATTTTGCTTTTTAGGCGATGTGCTTTTAATAGACTACTTTATTGTGGGCGCAATATTCTTTGCGCTTGGGCATGTACTTTTTATTGTAGCTTTTTCTTTTTTAGAAAGGTTTAATTTAAAGGATATACTTGCTGGGCTCATATTATTTGCAATATGTTTGTGCATTATACTTCTAGTGCCCGTGTTTGATTTTGATGGAATGTTACCACTTATACTTGTGTATGCCTTTATAATTTCCTTCATGTTAGGAAAAAGTTTTACAAACCTCTTGTTTAACACAAAATATACAAACACCTTTCTAGCTTTAATCTTTTTTGGCGCGCTACTATTTTTCCTTTCCGACTTAATGCTACTTTTTAACCTCTTCTCAGACATATCAACTGGCAATGCTTGTTTGTCTATGTACTATCCTGCACAGTTTATACTTGCCTACTCCATACTTTTTATGACCCAGAGCGAAGTTAGCCCTGTTAGAAAGATGAGCTTTATAAAAAAGTGCTACTCAAGAATATTTCAAACCTGTTTTAGAATTATTCTTCCACTGCTTCCCTACAGAGAGCCAAAGCTTTTACAAGGCTATAAAAAGATGTGCGAGGTTTTAAAAGCTAAAAATATCTCTTCAGCAATTTTAATTACCGGCAAAGATATTATAGAGCTCAAGCTTGCAGATGAACTACTACTTGCTTGCAAACAAGAGAGCATTAAGCTAACAATTTTTGATGAAGTTATCCCAAACCCTACTATTGAGCTTGTAGAAAAGGCGCGCGAAATTTATTTAAAAAATAACTGTAACGCCATAATTGCTCTTGGCGGTGGCTCAGCCATAGATTGTGCAAAAGCTATGGGCGCCAGAATAGTAAAGCCAAGAAAGAGCGTTCAAAAAATGAAAGGGCTTTTAAAGATAAGAAAACACCTGCCTACCTTTATAGCCATTCCAACCACAGCAGGCACTGGAAGCGAAACAACACTAGCAAGCGTTATAACGGATGAAAAAACAAATTTTAAATTCCCTATAAACGATTTTTCTTTAATTCCACACTATGCAATTTTAGACTACAAACTAACTTTAAATCTACCCAAAAGCCTTACCTCTACCACAGGTTTAGACGCCCTCACCCACGCTATAGAGGCATATATTGGCCATTCAACAACAAGCTATACAAGGCGTATGAGCGAGGAGGCTACAGTGCTTATTGTAGAAAACCTCTTAACTTGTTATAACGATGGCAAAAATATAGAGGCGCGCAAAAATATGCTACTTGCATCTTTTAAAGCGGGCAATGCCTTTACTCGCTCCTATGTAGGATATGTACATGCAATAGCCCACTCCTTGGGCGGACAATATCATGTGGCGCACGGGCTAGCTAATGCAAAGATACTTCCTGTAATGCTAAAAGAGTATGGAAGCAGTGTATATAAAAAGCTTGGCAAACTTAGCAAAATTGCAAAAATTGCAGACCTTTCAGATTCCAATAAATTAGCCTGCGAAAAGTTTATAAGTTACATTGAAAACCTAAATTCTAGCATGAGTATAGAGCCTGGCTTTGAAGAGATAAAAACTGAGGATATAGAAGTTTTAGCAACCAATGCAGATAAAGAAGCAAATCCGCTCTACCCTGTGCCAAAACTTTACAGCAAAGAAGAGTTAGAAAAAATTTATTTAAAACTTAAAAAATAGAGGAGAATATGGAAATTACAGAAATTCTTGAAAACCAAAGAGCGTTTTTTAACACAAAAACAACACTTCAACTTTCATTTAGAGTAAATGCGCTAAAAAAATTAAAGAGTAAAATTATAAAAAGGCAAAATGAAATTGCAGACGCACTAAATAAAGACCTAGGAAAAAGTTTTGCAGAGAGCTATATGTGTGAAATAGGCATGGTGCTATCTGAAATCAATTTTGCGCTAAAGCATTTAAAAAAGTGGATAAAGCCTAAAAAGGTTAAAACGCCACTTGCACACAGCTTTTCTAAAAGTTTTATTATGGCAGAACCGCTTGGAGTTGTGCTAATAATGTCACCTTGGAACTACCCGTTTATGCTCTGTTTGGACCCATTAGTTGGAGCTATAGCAAGTGGGAACTGTGCAGTTTTAAAGCCCTCTAACTATTCTTTTAACACCTCTAAGGTAATTAGAGATATAATTTCAACAATATTTGAGCCCACCTATGTTACCGTAGTTGAAGGAGGCAGAGAGCAAAATCAGGCGCTTCTCGACCAAAAGTTTGACTACATATTCTTTACTGGCGGACTGAATGTTGGAACAGAGGTAGCAGGAAGAGCATCCAAAAACTTGATTCCCTACACCTTGGAGCTTGGCGGAAAGAGCCCATGCATTATTGAAGAAAGCGCAAATTTAAAGGTCAGTGCCTCTCGCGTTGCCTTTGGAAAGTTCTTAAATTGTGGTCAGACCTGCGTTGCACCAGATTATCTTTTAATAGACGCCAAAGTTAAAGATAAATTTATAGCGTACCTTAAAGAAGCAATAGTAAAAATGTTTACAGAAAACCCATTAAAAAATAAGGACTACGGAAAGATTATAAATAAAAAACACTTTGACAGGTTAAGCGGACTTATAGATAAAAGTAAGGTTATCTTTGGCGGAAACACAGATGAAACCACCTTAAAAATAGAGCCAACACTTTTGGATAACATTACGCTTGTTGACGCCGTTATGAAAGAGGAAATTTTTGGGCCAATACTTCCAATTATTACCTACAATAATTTTGAAGAGGCGGAAGAGATTATTAAAAAACTAAATTCTCCACTTGCCTTCTATGTTTTTTCTAACAACAAAAAGTTTATAGACTACACCTTAAAGACCTTTCATTTTGGTGGCGGATGCATAAATGATACCATTATTCACCTAGCAAACCCTCGCCTCTCCTTTGGTGGAGTTGGCACAAGTGGCATGGGGAAATATCATGGCTATAAAAGTTTTGAAACCTTTTCAAACTTTAAAAGTTTAGTTAAAAAATACAACTTTTTAGACCTTCCTATAAGATATGCCCCTTACACAAAAACTAAAGAAAAGCTTATAAAATTTTTTATGAAATAGTTAAAAATTTTTACTGGAGGCAAATATGGCTATAATTTTAGCAAGTAGTTTAGATACTTACACAAAAGACGAACTCGGAAATAGAATTGCTCACCCCTTAGAAGATGAAAATAAAATTATAACCAACATAAAAAGCTTTGTTAAAAACACCAATCGAGTTGTTTATATTGCAAACGACCCAAAGAGCATTGAAGAAAACGAT
The DNA here is from genome assembly GCA_944372325.1 of uncultured Clostridia bacterium. Taxonomy (GTDB): domain Bacteria; phylum Bacillota; class Clostridia; order Christensenellales; family UBA1242; genus Caccopulliclostridium. The sequence continues at coordinate 19,933 of CALVYR010000009.1, forward strand.
ATTAGAGTAATTCCTTTCTTTGAAAGCCTTGACCAAACTGGGCTAAAGTTTAAAGAAAAAATTTTATTAGATAAAAGAAATTATAAAAACTACAAAGAAATATTAAGTGGCGCAGATCTATTAATTCTTAGTGGAGGCAAATGCTTATGTCAAAACAAATTTTTAAGAAAAATAAAATTAAAAAAATTTCTAAAAAATTATAATGGTTTAGCTATAGGCATTTCAGCAGGGTCTATGAATTTATGTAAAACTGTGGCAAATTTCCCTGAAGAACTTATAGATTTAAAAGAGCCAAGATGGCTAAAGGGGTTAAACCTTTTTGATGGAATAATCATACCGCATTTTGACGGAGAAAATGTTAAATATCAATATGAATGCGAAGAGGTTGATTTAATTCACGATTATGTTTTACCGATGTCTAATAAAAAAGATTTTATAGGCATTCCAAACGGCTCCTATATATTAATAGACAACGAGTGGCAAACTGAATATTATGGTGACATGTATAAAATTTCAAAGGGCAAGGTTGAAAAATTTTTAAAATAATTTATTGCCACAAAAAAACTTTATCTTTTGTAGATAAAGTTTTTTATTTACAAATTAAAACTATTTCTGTTGGAAAAATCGGTCCGCCATAATAGCGCAGATGTAGATCGTAACCACTATTAAAATCTTTTATAAGTTTAGGAAGTTCAAATAAATCTGTATTATTATGATACACAGAAATTAAAAGTTTAGGCTTTGTTTGGTTAATATGCTTTTTGGCGCCAATGAGCGCTTGTTTTTCACCGCCCTCAATATCCATCTTTATAAGCGAAAGTTTTTCAGAAATATCCTCATCTAAACTAACACCTTTAACGCTCTTAGTTTTGCCTCCCTCTTTTGTGGCAGAAGAGTCCTCATTTTCATCATAGCTTATTTCCCTAGCCCTATCTGTAACTGCGTTATGTTTAAATATAATGTCGTTAAAACCATTTAGATTGACTTTCAAAAATTCTAAATTATTTTCACTCATCTCATAACAATAAATTTTACTATAGCCAGCTTTGCCATAGGTTGATATGAAGTCTAAAACGCTATCTCCTGTGAACGCACCTACATCCACAAAAACTTCGTGGCTTAAATTTGGAAGCAGATCTAAATCGTAGTAGTGTTTATATATTTTTTCCATCGAATTTGCTAAATTTTCAAAATCAAAGCAATAAAAATTATTTAAAATTGAAAATAAAATATATTTAGATTTATAATCTTTTAAATTTTCATAAAGCCAGATATAATCATTTAAATTATTTTTAAAAATATTGGCTTTTTCATAAAAAACACTATAATTACACTCGGAAATTGAAATTTTACCCCAATATTTAAATTTATTTAAAAAATCCTCAATAGATTTTTGCGTTAAAATATCTAGTTTGGAAAATTTATATACCATATTTGTGTAAATATCATATATATTTTTTTCATCTATTATTTTTACTAAACTATAAAATTTTTCATCAATATAATTTTTCATAATAATAAATTATGAAATTTTATTGTTTTTTGACTTTACAATTTATAATTTTTATGATAAAAATAAGTCATGAATAAATTATATTTATTAACTGGCCCAGCGGGCGTTGGAAAAAGCACTGTTTCAGAATTAATTGCAAACAGCCTTGAAAAAAGCATTTTAATTGAAGGTGACGATGTGTATCATCTCGTTAAAGGAGGTTATGTCAGTCCTTGGCTTGAAGGAAATCACCTTAATATTTTTTGGAAAAATGTTGTCAGTCTTATAGAAAACTCTTTAAAAAGTGGCTACGATGTTGTGTTTAACTATATTATTTCAAAAGCTAGAGCGGAAAGCCTTGCTAGATATTTTTTTTATGCTCAAACTAAGTTTGTAGTTTTACTTGTAGATGAAGAAACTATAGTAAAGCGCGATAAACTTCGCCCAAAAGACTCTCAAATGGGAGAAAGAAGCATAGTGCTTTTAAAAGAGGCACTAAAAGGAAACTATGATACCGAAAGCGTTTTGTATACAACAGATTTAACTGAACAAGAAACCTTTGAAGAGATTATTAAAAATGATAGATTTATTTTAACCCCAAAGCCACTTGATTATATAGGTAAAATTGTGGATGTGAAAATAGACAGACCTCTTGCCTCCAAACATCCAAAACATGATATTTTCTATACCATAAACTATGGGTATATTCCAAACACAATCTCTGGAGATGGCGAAGAGTTAGACGCTTATGTATTGGGCGAATATATGCCACTAGAAACTTTTAAAGGCAAAGTGATAGCTGTTATCCACAGAACGGACGATGACGATGATAAGCTTATAGTGTGCAGTGAAGATAAGAATTTTAATGATGATGAAATAAGAGCCTTAACTAACTTTCAAGAGAGATTTTTTAATAGCGTTATAATAAGATAACGCTCATGCGTGCGGGCGTAGCCCGCTAAATACCCCTGCGAATTCTCGCAGGGGTATTTGTTTGCGCCAAGGCGCAAACCGCATGAGCGTTTTTATGGTCTTGCAGGAAAATAATCCTCTTCAAGTTTAGGAAGCCTAACACTAAAAGTGGTGCCTTTACCCTCTACGCTATTTACTACTATCTTTCCGCCCGAAAGCTCTACAATTCTTTTAGCTATAGAAAGCCCTAAGCCGTTTCCACTTGTAGAATGAGAGTTGTCGCCTTGATAATATTTATCAAATATATGCTTTAGCGTTTCCTCATTCATACCAATTCCATTATCTGAAATGGAAACTACATATTCTTTTTCCATTTGTGTGGAAGAAATTTTTATCTGTCCACCCTCTTTGGTATACTTAATAGCATTTGTTAAAATGTTTATCCAAACTTGCTGAAGCATATCCATTGAGGCATTCACACGCATTTTACCAAGCTTTATCTTTACTTCCAAATTTTTAGCCTTTAACTCGTTATCCAAAATAAGCACGCACTGCTTTATCTGCTCGTTTACAGAAAAAATTTCTGTTTCCTGAAGAGTAGTTTGGCTATCTAGCTTACTCATTAAAAGCGTGCTTGTAGCAAGATTGGAAAGCCTTTTACTTTCATCTATGATTATCTGCAAATATTCCTGCTTTTGTTTTTCAGTTAAATTCTTCCCGTCCTTTATAAGCTCTGCATATCCCTTTATAGAGACAATCGGCGTTTTAAATTCGTGAGAAAAGTTTGAAATAAAGTCATTTCTAAGAATTGCTACAGAGTTTAGCTCTTCCACCATCTTATTGAAATTTTCAATCACATCAGATATAAGCCCATCTTTATTAGAACTCTTATTTTCAATTCTAACACTGTAATCGCCCTTTGAAATTCTTTTTAAAGCGCCTTTTAAGTCGTCTGCTAAATCAACAGAGCGCCTGAAAAATAGTACTGCAAAGAAAGTGCCTAAAATTAAACTTACGGCAAAGCCAAGAACCATTATAAGAAGCGTGTTGAAAGCTCTAAAATCTATGCCCGCCCAACGCATAACGGCAGTAGCAAAAAGGGCAATTAACATGGAAATTAAAAAGCTTACAAATATTATCCAAGTAAACTGCAATATAAGTGAGGACTTAACTTTATCACGCTTTTTCATTTCTCACCCCTTTATAGCCAATTCCTCTTATAGTTTCAATATCTATTTCAGGAAAATCTGCAATTTTACTTCTTATCTTATTGATATGAACTTTTATTGTATCCTCATCGGCGTAGGAATCGTAACCCCAAAATTCATCAAAAAGTTGGGCTTTAGTAAAGGAACGCTCTGGATAAGATAGAAGCTTAAATAGTATAGAAAACTCCTTTTTAGGCAAGGTAATCTTTTTTCCGTGTCCAGATATAGAAAGAGTATCATAATCTAAGGTCACATCTCCCACCGTTATCTTCCTTTCATTCACAATTTTAGCTCGCCTTAAAAGCGCTTTAATTCTAAATAGAAGCTCATCAAACTCCACTGGCTTTACCATGTAATCATCTATGCCAACTAGAAAGCCTTTAGCTTTATCCTGCATAGTTCCCTTTGCTGTAACCATTATGGCAGGAATTTGACTGTTAGATTCTCTAACCGTCTTTACAAGCTCGTAGCCATCCATCTTTGGCATCATGATGTCAACCACCATAATATCTATCTGGTTGTTTTCCATAAGCTTAAGTGCCTCCTCGCCGTCACCAGCGGAAAACACATTGTAGCCCTCTGAGCTTAACTTTATTTCCATAAGTTTTCTAATGTTTTTATCATCTTCTGCAACTAATACATTAAACATATCTTTCTCCTATACGCGCATTATAACATACTTTAAGTAAATAATAGGTTAATTTTCATAAAATATTTTTTCTTAAAAATTTTTAAAAAAATTTAAAAATTAACCAAAAGTTTACCAAAAATTAACAAACAGTTTACTTTTAAATGATAAATTCTAGTCATCCAAGGAGGAAATATGACAAACGAAGACTTGATTTTATTGAAGTTCTATAGAATAGCTGACATAGCTTCAGACTCATCCTTTAAAACTGAAGCTGTGACCTCTAATCTGGAAACCCAGGAGGAAAAAGAGCTAATTAGAATATTAGATAAAATCGAGCAGGGCCTAACACTAGGTTCTAAAAGGAGGCGCGAGCGAAAATAACATATTTTTAAACATTTTTAGATAAAAAATGTTGTTAGCTTTGGTATAAAATAATATAAAAGGAATTTATGAAAGACCCAAGAAAGACAATTTTAATTTCAGGCATAATTAGCCTTATAGCTGGCGGACTAAACATGATTTTTGCATATTTAGATCTATCACAAAGCTTTTCTTCAATCATCTTAATATTTGATATAGTTAGCATAAGCATATCTTTAATAGTGGGCATCTATATGATAGTTGTATCAAAATTTGATCTTGAAAAACTTGCAAAGCAACAAAAAATATCGTTTACGCATTATGGAAATAATAAAAATAGACTACCTAAAACATACCCTTAAATATAACTTTTTAAAAAATGTGCTGAGATGTTCTTCAAGAACAAGAGTTCAAAAAAGCACCATAAAAAAGATAAAGAATTCTCAGCCCTATTACATGATCAACGAAAACGGAACTAGTCCACTAATTTACTTACATAGTGGAGCATACTCTAAAAACCCCTTAAATTATCAAATAAAATTCATAAAAAATTTAGCAACCCTTACAAATAATAAAATTTACATACCCTTTTACAACACTCCAAATCTTGATGAACTAACAAAATTTGTAAATTCCTTTTCTTCTCCAAGCCTAATATGTTCAGGACTTGGCGGAGGCATAGCATTTTCTCTTTATAAAAAATTTAATAATATTCAAAAAATTGTATGCATCTCACCCTGGATGCACCTTAATAACCCCTTATACTCAACCAAAGCTAAGCAAAACTTTAATGGGCTAAATAGCCCACATCTAGTAGAACTAGACGACAATGTAGAATGTTTGATAATAAACGGCGATGAGGAAAAATTACGAGGCTACATAAACATTTTTTGTAAAAACAACATTACTAAAAACATAAAATGGCTAGAATATGAGGGTATGGCTGAGGGCTTTGTATTTTACCCAAGCAAAGAAGCCCAAGAACCTACCCAAATTATAGCAGACTTTCTACAAAATTAAATCTACAGGCTTACCCCTCCTGTAGATTTTTTTATAACACTTTACCAAGTTTCCTCATATAAATACACAAAGTGAGGGAAAATGGAATATAATGATTGTCAAATTTTAGAAAACTATGAAAACATGGCTCGTGCCTATACAGAGGCATTAAAGGAAAAGGGTTTTAATTTTACCAGTCTTCAAGAAGAAACCCAAGAGTCCACAAACACCAATAATAACACAAATCTTGTAAATAGAATTGCGGATAATTTAAATAGAGTTTGGAGGCTATATGTGGAGGGTTCACTATCCAGAAGTTTTGTTAGAAACAGATTTGTTTTTGCCACACTTGCGCAAAACATGAGTGTTATTATAGACAACTTTAAAGTGCTATATCCAAACGCGGTATTTTCCACACTTCTACCCATTCGTGTTCGCCCGCAGGACATAGCAAAAACCTCTATTGCCTTGCTTTCCGATGCTTTGCGCGATATTTGCTCATTATCCACGCTCGACCCCGCAAACGAAAGCAGTTTAAAAAGCATAGCAAACGACCTACTACTTCAAATAAAAACGCTCACCACACAGGTTTAGATTACATAAAGAAGATAGTATACTAAAAACCCTCTTGCTTGTTTTGAATAAATAAAACTCAAAGAAAAAACTTTGAGTTTTTTAAATTTAAATTGAATAAATCATGTTTGAAAATGACGACCAGTCACTATTACTTTTGTATGCGCTTACACTTTCAGCTGGAACATATATGCGTGTCAAATTATCACAATCTAGAAATTTTCCATCACTACTCAAGTTTGGAGGGGTAGTGGCATAACATATTATTGTTTTTAAATTAGTAAATTCTATAATACCCCAATCACCAACAGATTCTAATGTAGCTGGTAAAACTAAAACTTCTAGAGAGGTACAACCTCTTATTCCATACTGAGAAATAGTAACTACACTAGAAATATCTAATTCTTTTAAAGCTGTAAGTCCACCTATCCCTGAATCAGGAATTACTTGCAATTTAGGAAAACTTAACTTAACTAAAGAACTACAGTTAGAAACCCCCGATGTTCCAAGTTGATTTAACCTAGGGCAATCTAAACTTTGTAATAGATTGCAACTATAAAAAGCAAAAGAACCTATAATTTCAACCTGTTCCATTTCTATTTCTATGAGCTGATTGCAATATCTAAAGGTTTGTAGTCCTAAATTGATTAAACTAGGTAAAGTCAACTCTAAAAGTGAATCGCAGTTTTCAAAAGCTGATATTGATGTAGTCTCTAAGTAAGGTAAGCTTACACTTTCAATAGTTGTACAGTTATAGAATGCATAAGCACCCAAACTAATTACATTTGCTTCAAAAATTATATATTTAGCCGTTATATTGTTAAAAACTGGGGAGCTATAAGTGCCATTAGCAATTTCAGTTGTAATTTGACTATCTGACGCTTTTGGAATAATTAATAAATCTGGATTTGCAGTATTAGTGCCAGTAACACTTGTTATTTGTGTGTTTGTTTGATTTATTGAAACCCCTGTTTGTGCATCTGCTAAGGTGCTTGTTGTTTGAATGTCAAATGTAATATCAAATGTTGTATTTTGCGTACTTTCAGAACCCGTGTATTCTAAATTAAGAACATAAGTTCCTGTAGCAGAAGGATCAATACGCAAAACCTCACTTACCTTTTCCCAACCCTCAATATTTGAAGTGTTTGTAAAACCAGAAGGAATAACGCTAATTGGTTCACTTGATTGGTTCGTAATTGAAACTTCATACCTAATAAATTTTTGAGCAGGCAAAAAAGCTATAGATGGTTTCCATTCATCAATAGCAAAATTACCTGAAGTTACCCCTGTAGAATCATCATAATTTTTTCCATAAAAGGAAAACTCATCTCCAGAAACTGCTGTTAAATTGTCATACTCACTTCCTCTGTAGACATGCCCTTCAATATCAACAAATACCCCTTCAGGATTAAAACTAAGTACTCCACCAAAACCAAATTCAACTTTTACTGTAGAATAAACTCCAAACACAAGCATACCCAAACTTAACAAACAAACGGCTAAACTTATTATAATTTTCCCTCTTTTCATAATTCTACCTCTTTTAATATTTTGTTTATTTTTTTTATTTATTATGTAAGTCTTGCAAGATATTTTTATAACATATGCCATTAGGGTGCAAACCTAGTGCGTTAGTCCTATAATTTTGCCAAGTTTATTACGAGGAGTACGAACTTGCTTGCAAGGGTGAGCACGACGCAGCCTAAAAAGCTCGGCAAAATGTGAGCGTTAGCGAACCCTATGCGTTAGCATAGTAATTTTAGCATTTAAGCTAAAATTTATTTTGCCGAGCTTATTTTACCCCCCCCTCCGCATTTTTGTCAAGCGAAAAACAACTTTTTATTAAATTAAACCTTGTATTTTCTTTAAAAAAAGTGTATACTGAAAAAAATATTATTTTGGGGTGGTTTATATGTTGGATGTTATTAATAAATCTATGGACCTTGAGGATTTTGATAAAGAAAAATTAGATAAGTTATTAAAAGAAATAATGGAACTCGATGACAGGTTTAAAGCAAACGGTTGTAATATTAGCTCTTGGTATGGCAATTTTGAAAAGAACAAATTTTACGATAAACTGGAAAAGTTAAATAGGGGTTATAAATACAAAAATATTCTACCTAAAAAATATGATGCAAAATATCCATCATTTTTAGTTTGGGAAATCTATACAATAGTTAATACTTTGCCTTTTAAGCCTAACGATACCGTTCTTGATATTGGCGGAGCTTGTTCATTGTTTTCTTATTACTTGGAATCTAAAGGCATAAATGTTGTAACAATTGACATAAATCAAGCATTGGTAGATGAAGCAAACAGAGTCGCAAAAAAATTAAATTTAAACTATAAAGCAATATGCATAGATGCAGAAGATTTTGTAAATTCTTGTCAAGAAAAATTTGACTACATAACCTCAGTGTGCGTGTTTGAACATATAGAGGAAGAAAAAAGAAAAAGAATAATGAAAAATTTATATAAAATTCTTAAACCGAATGGTAAAATAGCACTGACATTTGACTATAGAAACCCTTCTAAATTTGTAGGTTTAAACTCTCCTGAAGATGTTAAAAAACAATTCTGTTGTTCAGATCGCTTGCAGGTAATGGGCAATGAAGAATTTTTTGACAATAAAAAAAATTATTTAGTTCATGGATTCTTCCATTGGAAATTTTTTATTAAATATAAAATTCGATCAATCAAGAAAGGAAATTTTAAAAAAAGTCAATTTTTTAGAGTAAAATTTAAAAATGATTACACTTTTGGGTCGATTTTCTTACAATTAAAATAATTTTAATAAATATTTTTTAGTTCAAAAATGGAAGGTTTTTATGAAATATCTAATCTTAGAAAACAAAATTATATTAAAAGATGTTCTTAATTATTTAATTCAAATTGATGGACTGCCTAAAATTCAAAGGAGGCTTAATTTATACGCTTCAGACGACAGCGGGTTAGAAATTGAAATAATAAACAATAAAGTTTCCTATCGCTATTTACATAATGGTAAATTTATATATGTAAAAAATAAAAACTTAAAGCATTTTTTTAAATATATCTCAAAAAGCACACAAAATTTTATAATTAATGATATAGAACTTTTAAAATTTCCTAATGCCAATTTGCTATTTAATACTTTCCATGGAGATATATTAGTTGTAGAAAATGATTTTCCTATTGGACTAAAGGAAAAATTTAATTTAAAGGTTTACGAAAATATCAATGACCATGATATGCTTTTTTGTTTAAACCCTGAGCCTTTATTTGATGAAATGGGAACATTAAATAAAAAAATTAGAGATTATGCTACAAAAACCGCACTTGACATAAGGTCATCTAGTTCTTCAATAAAGTTAAGGCTTTCTAATTTATCTAACGATTATTCCCATATAGAAAAATATTTTTATATGATAACAAATAACGAATTATTATCGCCAAACTCTATACAAAATTTTAAAGACAAATTTGAAAATATCAGCATAATAATTCCATCATACAACTCCTATGTAGTGCCAACGCTTCTTTCAATACAGGGGCAAAATATATCAAAAGAAAACAAAAAGAAAATTCAAGTGATCGTAATTGATGATGGTTCTAATAACAGTGTAGTAAAAGATATTGAGTGTATTAAGCAAAAACTCGACTATGAATTAAATGTTGTCACCTTAAATAAAAACATGGGGCTTTCTAATGCAAGAAATGTTGGCATAGCTTTAGCAAAATATAATTTAATACTTTTTTTAGATTCAGATATAATATTAAGCAAAAATTATATTTATGATATCAATATAAGACTGCAAATCATTCCAAACGCAATTTTTGTTGCAATGAGAAAAAATATTAGCAAAGATTCAGAATTTACAAAAGAATACAATCTGTTAAACGGAATTGAAAATAGTTTTGATTTAGATGATAGTAGAGTTATAACCAAAAGAAAAGAATATCACATAGGTTGGAACAAAGCATTTAAAGATGATATAATATCCATCTTGGACGACTCAAATTTTTTCAAACAACTAGGTTTTGGAGCTAGAATAGGAATATACGATCTACCAGCTGTAGTAGCAGGACATAATATGGCTATAAATAGAGAGTTAATTAATAAATATCCTGTTTTTTCCACCGAGTTTGTTGGCTGGGGTATGGAAGATGCATACTTTGCCTCTACCCTTATTGCAAGTGGTTGTTTTGTCATACCTCTATTATCTTCATGCGTCTATCATATTGATCACCCTCCACGCAGTGGAAGTATGGAGAAAAAAAGGAAAGAAGCAGAAATAAACTTTGAAAAATATAATCAAATGCTTGACAGTGGATGGGAAGAATAATGACAGAGATAATAATGTTTGATATAGATGGCACGCTGTTACTAGAAAACAATAAATATCCCAACAACTCAAACAAGATAAAAAAGTTAATAAAAGCTTTACAAAAAGAAAAATATATTGTTGGAGTATGTACAAATCGCGCTAAAAATTTAAAACTAATAAATGTTATAAAGCATTATAAAATTAATGGACCTCTATTAACTGAGGGCGGAGCTTGCGTTTATAAAAAAACTTTTTATAACTACAAACTATTAAATAAAAATGATTCATCTAGCATTTTAAGAAACATTTTAATAAACGCTATAACAGATTTTTTAAATAAAGAAAACATAAAAATAAAGCTTAAAGTAGGAGGAACTTCTACTTCAAAAATAACCCTCAGTAAGCATAGAAAGAAGTCCTCTACAATATACATTCCACTTTTTATGGAAGAAAAGCTTGACAATTTAATAGAATATTTACATAATTACAATGGGTTAGAAAATTATGTTATAGATAGAGACCTTTTTAATAAATTAAAAATAGATGTATATCAAAAGACAATTAATAAGATTAAAATAATGGAAGATTGTTTTAAAAATAAAAGCGTTGTGTTTATAACAGATTATGAACCTTATCCACTCACCTCGCATTGTAATTTAGTTAAAATTTACAGCGTTGGTTTAAATAAAGAGTTTAATAACTATTGCGATGCTGTGTTTCCCAGTAATGGAGTAGGAGTGGAAAAAATTTTGGATAATATAAGGAGAAATTTATGAATGATTTTGAAACACTTTCAGAAAATTGCAAGATTCGTTGGATTGACAATTTTAAATTAAACGGAGAAAAATATACACAAGTTAGTGGCTATGTATTTAACGAAAAAAATCAGCTTCTAATAGTTAAAGGTGGAAACACTTGGACAGTTCCAGGCGGACATCCAGAGCCAAACGAAACTCAACAACAAACCCTTGAAAGAGAATTAATGGAAGAAGCTTGTGTAACTTTAAAAGACATCAAGTATATCGGTGCCGTTGAGGTTGTAGAAAATGGAGAAACTTATTATCAGCTAAGATATACTGCAAAAGTTGCAGATGTTTTGCCATTTAAAAAAGAATGGGAAACTGATGAGAGACTTTTTGTAGATTTAGATGATTTGCAAAACTATATAAAGTGGTGCAAAGGTATTACATTTAGCAAGCAAATTGAAGCTTCAAAGAAAGTTTGGGGAATTTAATGAAAATATTAATTTATCAACCAAGAGTTTCATATTACACTGGCGGAGGAGAAGTTTATCCGTTACAAACCGCCAAGTTTTTTAATAAACTAGGCCATGATGTAACAATTTTAACTACTCAAGCAAAATATTTACCTGTTTGTGAATATTTTAAAAAATTTATGAAAGAAAATCCTGGTGTAAAAATTGAATATTTAACTTTAGATGATAATTATAAAGATATTTACAAAGATCCTCCAGGGGTAAATTGGGAAAGATGGGATAAGGAAAGCCTTTGGGTTTCAAGGCTTGGTTATGAATTTCTATTAAAACATAAATACGATATTGTTAGCGTTCATTGCGTTATAGATTCCTTAGCAGTTCCATTTAATCAAAAGCGCATAGTACATCTTCACGGAGCTCCTGACGAATTAAATTACACCTGCAAATTAATTTTATCTAAAGAAAAAAGTTTAGTTGCTGTTTCTAAAAATGTGGCAGATAAATGGATAAAGCTTGGAGCTTTTGAAGGAATGAAAATTTCAACAAACGCAGTTGATAATGAACTATATATTCCGAATGATAATATAGAAAAAAATATAGATTTGATTTTTGTTGGACGCCTTATTCCCATTAAGGGCTTACAATACACTTTAAAAGCGTTAAAACTTTTAAAGGAAAAATACAATTTAACCCCAAATTTTACAATCATAGGCGATGGCCCATATAGACAATATTTAGAAAGTCTAACAAATGAATTAGGTTTGAAAGATCAGGTAGTTTTTAAAGGTTTAGTTATTCAAGAAAATTTAATACGCTCCTATCAGAGCGCTAAGATAGCGGTTTTTCCGTCTTATGCCAAAGAAGGCATAATGTCCACCCTATTAGAAGCAGGTAGTTGCGGAGTTCCAAATATAACAACAAGAGGAAGTAGCATGGAAGAGTTTGCAAAAGACAATGAAAATGCACTACTTGTTGAGCCAGAAAATGAAGAAGATCTCTGCGAAAAAATTCATATGTTATTGACGGATAAGGAATTGCGTTCAAAAATATCTACAAACGCTTTAAAAACTATAAAAGAAGAATATAGCTGGATAAATAAAGCTAAGGAATTAATTAAAATATATAGCGAGGTATAAATGTACGAAGCTTATTTGCAATCTGCAAGTGCAAAAATAAAATTAATATTAGAAAAAAGCGTATTTGATAGCATTGTGCAGGATGAATTCTTTTATTCATATATTCCATCTGTTAAAATAATTGACCACTGTAAAAATTTTGATGCTACAATATTCATTGAAAACAGGTTAAAAAATAATATTGAAATAAATTATCCCAACATCACCTACCAATACAACACATTAAATACTAAAGATTTAATATCCTTAATAGAATATGTATTTGAGCGTGCAAGACAAGATAGAGGAATTGTATGTATACATGGTGCTGGCGCTATAGTTAATAATAAAGCAGTTATTTGCTGGGGTCCTGCAACAGGAATGGGTAAAACAAGTTTGGCAGTGGAATTATCAAAATTAGACAATATGTTTTATTCTGATGAAAAAATACTTATTGACTTGAAAAATAAAAAAGTTGTTGGAAGAATAAATAAACAATATGTTTCAAATGATTATTGGAAAAATAAATTGGGCAACACCTCATATTTTGAACCAAAAAATTTAGCTCCAGACAAAGAATATGATATTTCCTTATTTGTTTATCCTTTAATTTGTGATCAAAAAGAATATTTAATCGATAGATGGGATTCAAGTAAATTTGCTTGGCATTTATATGAAGAAACTTCAAGGAAAATAAGAGGAACATCTAGAGTTTTATTTGATAATACCTTTCCAGTAATGCCTCTAGATAGCTTTGCCCTTTCAATCACCAGATTGAATTTAGTTAAAAATTTTACTAAAAATATGAATGCAATATATTATAAGGGCAATTTGAATTACATTTCAAACGCTATAAAAAATATGAGCTAAAAGCTCATATTTTTTTTATATTCAAATCCTTTAATAATTTCTGCCTTTATCTAAATTGTGATTTTTTAAGAACTTTTGGAAAATTTTATCAGCCTGCTCAAAAACTTGATCAGGTGTCAAATATGTAGTATCTATTTTAGAATAGTTTAAATGTCTTTCCGTAGCATACTCCTCCAGATTATTCTCATGCCATTTTTTAGGGAAGTTTAAATCTGGATCATTTGGGTTTTTTGCAAAAATTCTTTTAACGCGAACTTCGTCATCAGCAGTTAGATAGATACTCCCATCCAAAAAAGCACCTTTTTTAATAAAGTCATCAAACACAGCTTCTGTTTCTGGAAATCCTACAACTGCATATGTTGTAAGAAGTCCCCTGTCTAAAACTATATTTTTTTCTTTAGAATATTTTCGTAACCAAACAAAAACACTCAAATAAAAGCTAGCGATTTCAGCTTTTGTTCCAGTAGCAAACAATTGTTTTTCAATTTTTTGAACCATACTTTTTGCCTCTTCGTATGAACAGTTCTTTTTTTCTTGAACCATTTTAACCGCAGGTCTCTCCAAATATGTAAAATTATATTTGTTTGCTAGTTTTTTTGCTAATGTGGTTTTTCCTGTACCATCATAGCCATCAATACAAATAATCATAAACTACCTCAATAATTTTTTTACATTATTATAATAATACAACTTAGTTAAAAAATCAATACTCAATTTAAAAATTTTTTAAATAGTCACACTCTGCTTATTATTGACAATTCTATGTTATTTTGTTATATTTTTGCTATGTGGTTTATTGTTTCTCAGGTTGCTGGCGGAATTGCTCTGGTTTTAAGTGCTATTAGCTACTTCGCTTCAAATAAAAAATATTATCTTTTCTTTCAGATAGCCATGAACATTTTTTATGCACTATCTTTTATTGTAATTAACGCTTTAGTTGCTGGCATTGATACTATCGTTTTTATTTTTTTAACTATTATTGTTTATTTTTATGAAAAAAATAGTAAAAAAACACCAATTATTTTTTTAATTCTTTTTTCAGCTTTTTACATAATTATTGGTATAGTTTTTTTACAAGATTATCTTGAAATTATTCCTATTTGCACTTCTATAATTTTTACAGCTGTTATTTGGATAAAGGAAATGCAAACTTTAAGATATTTTTTGCTTATTCCAAACATTATGCTTGTAATCTACGGCATTGCTTGCGGAGTTTATACCACAGCACTTTTAGATTTTTTAGATACAATTATGCTAGTTTTGGCTATTGTTACTTGGCATTTAAAAAATAGAGGGCTAAAAAACAAAGACCTTCTATGAATGTTTGACTTAAAAATATAGTTTTGCTATATTTTAATTATGTTATTTATTTTATCTCAAATAATGGGTGGAATTGCTCTTGTTTTAGTTGTTATCGGCTATTTTGTTAAAGATAAAATTAAATTTTTATTTTTAAATGCTATTGCTAATGTTTTTTATGCGCTATCATTTATTTTTGCTAATTCTTTTGTTGCTGGTATTGGCACCTTTATCTCAATTTTAAGGGTATTTTTATTATTTATTTTTGAAAAGAAAAACAAGCCGTACCCGATATATTTATTGATAATATTTTCTATAGTTTATATTATAAATGGAATAATTTTCTTTAGTGATTTTTATGACATAATTCCTATTTGCACATCAATTTTATTCAGCTCAGCCATGTGGATAAAAAATATGGAATATGTTAGATATGCAATGCTACTGCCTAACATACTAATTACAATATACGCACTCATACGCGCAGTTTACACCACTGCACTACTCGATTTTATGGAAGTTGTAGTAATTATAGTTGCAATAATTTATTTTCATATAAAAAAGAAAAAAGAATTTAATTTAGATTTGATGTAGAAATAAAAAAGATGAACTTAAAAACTTTAAGTTCATCTTTTTATTTATAAAGTTGGGTTAAACTTTAATTTTAGTTTAAATTGGGTTAATATTTAAACTATTTTAATTTAAAGTGGGTTAATCTTTAAATTAAACTTAAAATGTGTTAGCTTAAATTGGGTTAGATTTAAGCTGATTTTTAGTTCAATTATTTAATAATTGAAGATACTACACCTGAACCAACTGTTCTGCCACCTTCACGAATAGCGAAGCGTAAGCCTTGCTCGATAGCAATAGGTGTGATAAGGCGGATTGTCATGCTAACATTATCGCCTGGCATAACCATTTCAACGCCTTGTGGAAGCTCGATTGTTCCTGTAACGTCTGTTGTTCTGAAATAGAA
>CALVYR010000010.1 GCA_944372325.1 uncultured Clostridia bacterium
AACGCGCCGTCTGGAATTACTTCGTCGTAATCTTTCTTTTCATACTTCTTTAAGTTTTTAACCGCGGCATGAAGGTGCGCTATTTCCTGTTCTAAGAGCATCTCCCAAACTTTTTTAACGTTTGGTTCGCTTTCATCACACATCATGGAGTAATATAGGTAACATTCAATATACTCATGCATTAAACACATTTCAAACCAACTTGGCATTGGGTCTATTAAACTTCCATACTGAGTTACATGCTGCTCTTCCACCATGGCTATTTCCGTGTAAACTTCTCTACCCTTTTGATTTTTATAGAAGCCTCCCAAATTCATATAGTAATTCATGGTCTGCTGTTCTGCCGCCGTTATGATATTTACCGCACACTTATCAAAAGGCGTTGCCGTTTTGTTGCAAATAGGTTCTTTTACGCTATCGTATGGGTGCCTATGATGCGCAATTGTTGGACGCGCGGGCATAATCTCCGTGTAGTCGCCCACGTAATCTTCCGCCTTTGCGCCAAAATCACTTTCAAGAAGATTGGCGTATCTATATAAGTGGTCAAAGTCTTCTAGTAGCGCGAAATCTAGTGCATCTTTTACATGCTTATCTTTAACATGCTGAGCTAAAAACGCCGTTAAATCTACAGCAAGCTGTTCGTAGCCAATTGTTGTTTCAAGTAAATTTTCATCTACCGGCTTTAATGAAGAAATTAATTTTTGTTGCTGTTGCTCGTTTCTTCGAACAAGCGCCAAACTTCTTCTTAGGTCGTTATCAATTGCGTGCCTATGAAATTGGTGACTAAACCAAACGGACTCGTATTCCGTACCATTCATAAGTATGCAACGCACTCTGGTATACGGGCTTGCTTCAAGCTTTTTGTACGGCTTTGGGCTAAGCTTTTTCCAATCCATTATACAGCTTTCCAAACTTTTTGCTTTTTCTTTAAAAGGATCAAATTTCATTATAAAAAACCTCCAAACAAATTTTGCCCGATTTTTAAATTAAAAATACAAAAAATTTGCTTGAAAAATTAATTTTTGTTATAATTTTTTTGTGGATAAAATTAAAAATTTGATTAATTCTTGTAATAAATGTGGAAATAAAGAAAAACTTAGTTTTCCAGCCATGCAAATTGGAAAAACAAATTTTATAATAATTGGAGAGAGCCCTGCAAAAGATGGCTGGATAAAATCTAAAATAGCCTTCTATAACACGGAAGGCAACCTACAAGCCACAGGAAGAGTTCTTGAAAGACTTTTAAATAGCATAGGCCTTACTATTAAAGATATTTATTTCACTGAGTGTTGCAAATGCATAATTGAAGATAGAAATGCTTTAAATAGCTGTTCAAAAAATTGTAAGCCTATTTTACTTGAACAATTAAAACATATTCCTTGTAATACGATAGTAACGCTAGGCTTGCACCCAACAGAAATATTACTTGATAAAAAAATAAATAAAATATCAGATTATGTAGGAAAAACTTTTAATATTATTTTAAATAATAAAAATTATAAATTAATTCCAATATATCATCCAAGCCCGTTAAACCCAAAGGGTTACTCAGGAAATATTGAAACATTTAAAAATATTATAAAAAATTGCTAAAAATTCAATTTTTTTAGCAATTTTTATATATTTATAGATAAATATTATTTTTTGCTTTTTAAGCACAGTTAATTTAATAACTCGGTTTAATTTTCTAAATGACTGGAAACACGCTTGGCAGTAAACGCAGTTCCACGACGCTTTAATGTGCTTTGACTATGTTTACGCCAGAACTAGTACCCAACCTCGTCGCCCCCGCCTCTATAAACTTCAAAGCAGTTTCTTTATCTCTAATGCCACCAGAAGCTTTAACTTCTTTGTTGGGGAATATATATTTTTTCATGAGAGTAACATCTTCTAGCTTTGCACCCTCACCTATAAAGCCCGTGCTTGTTTTTATAAACTGAGCTTTAGTGGAATTTACTACATTGCAAGCCTCTATAATTTCTTCTTTGGTGAGTTTTGAAGTCTCAACTATAACTTTTACTGGAAGTTTGGAAATTTCGCATATTCTATTAATTTCATCGGCAACTAAAGAATATTCTTTCATTTTAAACCAGCCCTCGTTCATGACCATGTCTAACTCGTCTGCGCCATCGGAGGTTGCTAGTTTGGCCTCTTCGACCTTTATTTCTGTAGAGTTGGCTCCAAGAGGAAAACCTATTACGCATGCAACAAGTACATTGCTACCTAATAGCCATTTTTTTGCGAGACTCACCCAACAAGGGTTTACACATACACTATGAAAACGATGTTCCTTTGCCTCTTGACAAAGCCTTTCTATATCCTCCTGCGTTGCAGTTGGGCTTAAATTTGTGTGATCAATGTATTCATTTAATTTCATTTGCAAACCTCCTAAAATCTTCATGGGTGCCAGCCATATCAACCTTTTTATCCCCCTTGTTTGATGTCAGGTAATAGCTTCTTAATTTAAGGTCAAAGGCCGGAAGTATATCATCTTCATAACTATTACCAATAAGCATTGTTTCTTCTGGCTTTAGGTTGTAATTTTCCATTATCTCTTTATAAAAATTACTGTTGGGCTTTGCATAGTGACAGATATCATAGTTGGATATATATACAAAATTGTTTTCGTCAAGTTCTCCCCAGTGCAATCGTCCTAAAATTGCAATCAGCGGAAAAATTGGGTTAGTTGTCAAAAAAAGTCTTTTCCCTTTAGCTTTTAATGTTTTTAACACATCATCCATGCCATCTATTTTAGAAGCAGTTACTTTTGCCTCTTGATATGTTGTTCTATAAAGTTCATCCATTGGCTCTTCAATATCTTGCCTATTTAAATTTAACTCATCCTTACAATATTCATAGAAGAGTTCGCTGTTTAGCTTACTTCCATCATTTTGTGGCATGATATACGCGCCTTTCATAATAACTTTAGCAATTTCTGAGGCATTTTCATAGCCTTTTTCTTCAAATTTTCTCTTTACAAGATTATAATGAATTTTAATAAATTCATTTTCATCCATATTTATAAGCGTTCCGTCCATATCGAAAAAAATATTTTTAATCATAAAATCTCCTACTCAGCTAAAAATATACAATATATATTTCTCTCTACGCTGATATCTTCAGGTATAAAGATGTTTCCTAAATCTTCTCCTATAGTCCTCTTATCCATGCAAAGATACGCTTCGTTAAACCTGCTTGGAGAAATAAAGCTTCCATCAAAAGCTTCAAAACTTGTTTTTAAACACTTAATAAGTTTTAAACCAGCCACTTTAGAAATCGTTTCAGCTTGCTTTTTTGCATCCTCATAAGCAATTGTCAAAAGTTCGTCTTGAGCACGCTTTTCATCTTGCAGTGTAAAATTAATTTTATAGCTTACATAGTTTAACTTTGAAGAATTTATTATAATTTCTTGTAGTTTTTCTAAATTGTATTCAAATTTAAATTTTGAACTTTGGATATATCTATAGCCAATAAAATCATATTTTTTCGTCTTTTCATTATATTTTTTTTCTTCCTCAACTCTAAATTGAATTGTTTTAACCTGCGACTTTGCAAAGCCCATTTCTTCTAAAAGTTTTAGATAGCTATCAACACTTTTAATGCCAAGGTCTACAACTTTTTCATACTCTTTTTCTCTAACAGTAAAGGTATAGTTAAGCTCTATTTGGTCTGGCTTAAATTTCTTTTTACCTTCACCTTTAACAATTATTTCCATCTCTTTCTCCTTTTTCCTTCAAATTGGATTATAGCAAAATATAATAATATTTTCAAATGTTAATAATAAATAATTTGTTTTTTTGTTATAATGTGGTAGAATATTATTAGAGGTAGAAAAATGATAACTAGCATACAATATGTTGCAAGCGTTCATATATTGCTTACAATTATTTCTGTTCCAGATACAAGAGTTACTAATGAAAAACTAGCAAGTGACACTAACTTAAGCTATGAACAGATTAGAAAAATTATAAGAAAATTAAAGGCTTCAAACATACTGAGCTTTAAAAATGGCACAGGAAAAATATCTCTTGCACGCCCTGCAAGTGAAATAACTCTTTGGAATATTTATAACTCTATTGAAGCAGAAAACATCGAGGAGCAACAAAAATTCACAAACGAGATTTCGCACTCAATTCTTGGAGAAAACGAAAAGAAAGTTTTAATAGAAAACTTTCTTGAAACAATTAATATTTTAAAAGAAAAATTATCCTCTAAGACACTTCAAGATATTAAAGAGGAAATTGATATAAAAAATAATCAAATTGCATTTTAAACTACAAATTTTTTGTAGTTTTTTTAATTTTATATTTTTGTTAGAAAAACTTAACTAATTTTTATTGTCTCGCATTTTTTTGCCTAATAAAATTGAAATTTTTAAGTCAGTTTATTTTTTAAATCTAATAAAATTTCATCTATTATAAATTGTCTTTCTTTGTTTATATCGTAAAATGGCATTTTGAGTAAACGGCATTCTTCTTGCATTTTTTTACTTATTGTAATGTTATCTTTTATTTGTTTTAGTGAAATATTTTCACCTTTATTTTTCATAAGTTTAAATAGTAAATTTTCATCAATAGAAACAAAACCTAAATAATAAGGGATAATATTTTTAAACTTTAGACAATTAGATGGTTTAAGCGAGTAACATAAATCTAACACAAAGTTATCGTTGTCATTTATGAATTTAATTATTTTTTCTTCATCAATTTTATTTGAGCAAATTGTATAATCATTAATATATTTAAAGCCAAACAAGTTTGATATCTGCTTTGAAAGAGTTGTTTTACCCGTTCCTTGCAAACCACAAATAATAATATTCATAAATTAATCCTATTTCTTTTATTCAATTTAGACAAAATTTGGTGCAAGTAACAGGACTTGAACCTGCATGGGTCGCCCCACTAGAACCTGAATCTAGCGCGTCTGCCAATTCCGCCATACTTGCTTACATTGTGTAATGCATCTCTTTCTTTTCCTGTCTTTCATAAACTTGCACTTCTATAAAGTTAAAATCTGAATCCCTTGACACATAAAATCCAATATTTTTTGTTGGCACTTTTATATCGCCTGTTTCAAAATAATTGTTGATAAGTTTTACCTTATCCTCGCCTGAAAGTAGTTCTTTTTTATCTACTATTGCAATAGAACCCTCTTTTGTTTCAACCATTGTTATAAAATTGCTTGTATTTCTATTTACATCATGTAAATCAAATTTTTTCATATTTCTCTCCTAATTTTAATCTAATCCATTTTATGTAGTTTGTCAATATTAAAATGAAATAAAAATCAAAAATTTTACCTACAATAATGGCGCGAACATTCTGAAAAAAGTTTGCCCAAATTTGCTTGTAAGTGGCTTTTGCTTGAAATATGTTAAGTCTATTTGAATTGATTTTATTATATCTTCTTCTAATAATTTATAACATTTATTTATAAATTCTTTATTATATAAAAATGCATTTATTTCAAAGTTAAGGGCAAAAGAGCGGTTATCTGCATTACAAGTGCCAATGGATACACAAACATCGTCCATAATTAATAATTTAGAATGTAAAAAGCCATTGTATAGATATATTTTTGCTCCACATTCTACAAGTTCACGAGCAAATGAAAGTGTGGCAAGGTATACAAATCTTTTATCTGGTTTTTTAGGAAGCATAATTATTACTTCTACCCCACTTTTAACCGCCTGTTTTAATGCAGACATAAATATATCGTCTGGTACAAGATATGGTGTTTGAAGTATAATTCTTTCCTTTGCTGAGGATATCATTTTAATGTAGCTATCCTTTATATAATGTACTTTACTTTCAGGTCCGCTACACACAATTTGAGCAACAACATTTCCGCACTTTTCCATTTTTGGGAAATAGCCAAGTGCTACTAATTCAGAAGATGATATATGCCTTTTCTTGCAAAAAAACCAATCGTTGAAAAAGGCATTTTGAAGCCCATAGACAGCGTTTCCCTCTATCCTTAAGTGGGTGTCACGCCAAGGTGATAGTTTTTTCTTTAGCCCCATGTGATCATCGCGGATGTTTATTCCTCCTACATAGCCAATTCTGCCATCTATAACTGCAATCTTTCTGTGGTTTCTGTAGTTCATTTTAAAATTTATAAGCCTTATACCAAATAGAGGTGGAAAAAACTCTGCGACCTCACCACCCGCCTTTTTTAATCTTTTAAAAAATCTTCTTGGAGCACGAATACACCCAACGCTATCGAATATTAATTTTACTTTAATGCCTTCACGCGCCTTGTCGCAAAGGATTTTCATAACTTCCTTACCTACGCCCTCATCATCAAAGATATAATACTCCATATTTATGGAATGTTTTGCGTTTCTTAAGTCCGCTTTTAAAGCTTCAATTTTTTCTCTTCCAAAAGTAAAAATTTTAACATCGTTATCAAAATATGGCAGGCTACTAGACGCCCTTTCATTAAAACTTGCAAGTTCAGCTTCTCTATCAGAGAGCTCTGGGAGCCTTAAAAGTTCTTCCCATACAAAGCTTTCGTAGGTGTCCTCATATAAAATTTTACGCTTTAACATTCGCCTTGTTTTAACGCTAAGTCCACTGCCAAAAATAATATAAAAAAGGAAGCCAAGAATTGGCACAAAAGTGAGAATTACAAGCCACGAGATAATAACCTCGGGCTTGCGTCTCTCTATAAACATCATTGTGCCAATTAGGACAATATTTATTATTAAAATAATCAATGTAATATAGTCCATAAGCTCCTAATTTAAGATATTTTAGTAATAGTGTATTCTACACAATTTGTTCCGTTTGTAAAGTTAAAGCCAGCAAATTGTGTAGCTAAATTTAGTGAAAGTTCACCCGCAGAATCTGCAGTATATTCAATTTCCTCTCCACCTTCTTGAACAATTTTATAAGTACCCAATTTTGGAAGTGTTACTGTTGGATTATTTATTCCAACTATATCACAATTTGTAATGTTACCAGAAAGCTCTACATATCCATTAGAAGTTGAAGTTATCTGAACAAAGTTATAGACAAGCTTAGTTTCATCGCTTTCATTATTATCCTTAAAGAATACATAATTTCCAAGCGATCCACTATCTAAAGCTACTAAGTTTGTAACATCACTTTGTAAACCAACTGTATATGAGTTTCCTGCATTTGCTGATGTAAATAAACTAGATAATGTAAAGCTGTCATCACTTTTTACATAGATATATCTAGTTGCACTTCCTGAAATTGTATAATAGCCAGCATCTAAACTTAAGTTGGAAGTGATTTGAAGTGAATCAGTTAATGAAAGACTAGAAATATTTAATCTATAACCATAACTACTGAAATCGCCACTAGTTATTGATACTATATCTACAACTTTAGCGGTATCTATAGAATTATTTACCATCATTGCAAGATTACTAGAATAACCAGTTGGAACTGCCCAACTAACATTCCTTACTTTAGTTAAGGTGCCATTTCTGTAAGCAAAAGATGAACCACTATAGTAAACCATTTTTAAATCTATTTTGTCACTGCTTAAATATAGATATTGTCTTTGAGAGTTTTCATCCTCATAGAAGTACATACCTGAACCATATGGTAAAGTTATTTCCCAAGCTTCACTAGCTTCAAAGTGAGTCATTTCACTAACATCATAGCTTATATTTTGTCCCTGCAAACCAGTTAGATAGTACCAACCAAGAGAGGAATCGGAAAGCTTAGCCTCATGCGCTGTTAAAGACTTGAATTCTATCATAGACTCTCTTTCAGACTCTGCAAGGAATATAAAGTTTGAACCATCGCTCATTTCTGTAGTTGCATCTGAATTTAATCTATAGATATAAGAGTAGCCACCACTATATAATGCCTCCGCCGTTTGATTGCCTAAGAAGTTTCCTGTTTCATCCTCAGGTGAACCTGTAGGTGTAAACATTTGAAGCTGAATTGTATTATTAGGCGAACCTTCATCAGCATAGAAGTAATAGTAATATTCTTGATCCCAACTAGGTACTACATGCAAGCTATAAAGTCCATTTTTTACATCTATAGAAGTTCCAGCATAAACCACTGAACTTGTCCCCAAATTTGTATTAGGACTATTTCTATCTAAAGCGGATAAGAATGAACTAGTACTTGTAAACATATACATATTGCTATTCTCGGCAGGATAACTTGCAGTAACCTGTATAAACTGAGCCTTTTTAGTACCACCCGAATAGGTTTCATCAAATAAGTAATATGTGTTGTTAGTAAGTTCTAAAAGCTTTGTTGTAACACCATGATACTCTGTTAATGCAATTTCTTGATTAGTGTTTAGGGTTATTGTCTCTAAATTGAAGTTAGAAGTTGTACCATCATTTTTAACTGCATAATTACCAACATTAAGACTTCCACTTGTTCCTAAATATTCAATTCTATAAAAACTAAATAGCTCGTTTGAAGTATATTTTACATTTACAATGTGGTCTGGACAAGAATACTCATTTGTATCTTCTTCACTAGTTGGGTTTATTGTGGTATATGCCACATTTTCAACCAACTCGTAATTATAGGTAGAAGACCTAGTTTGTAAATAAGTTTTTAAGTCATCAATATTAACGCCAGCTTGCCCGCTTACCTCTGGGCTAAGTGAGTTATAGAAATCTCCTGTACCTTCAATTACAAAACTCTGACGATATTTTAAGTTTACATTAATTAAATTGTAATATGCTTTTGTATACCCAGTTGTAGATGTGGTGCTTACAGCTTTTAAAAGCCAACTATGGTTTTTACCTGTTTCTCTGTTGCCAGAGTCTACACTTGGAGTAATGAAACTTGAATATGATTCCTCATCTGTTCCATCTGAAGGCGCGCCAATGTCAGCAAAGGTATCATCGAAAATTGGAAGCACAAGTCCTGTTTGAGATGTTTCATATCTATTTATTCTACCTTGGCCTGTTGTGCTGTTATAGTATTCTTCGTTTTCAAATGCGCTTCTTAAATCTAATACCACGCCACCAGCTGTGATTGGGCTATAAGAGATATAACCTACATATTTACTGCCTAGAAGCACATTATCTTCTCCACCTTTTTGACCATAAGCATCAACTTTAAATACAATAATATGATTTGTTTGTATAGCGCTTGAAGTGTCATCACTTATCACCATATCATCAATTTGAATATTCTCGCCAGCAATTGTACTGTAGTTTTTAATTATTAACCTATATTCATAATTTAAACCTGTGATTATTTCATCTTCTCCAGTGAAAATAGATTGTAAATTTATTGTGATATCATATTGATAATTAGCTATTTTTGTTTCATCTTCATCGACTTCAACACCATATGATTCATCGAAAGGAGTAAATACATTAGTATTAGAAAGAGTGCCAAGCTCTAGAGTATAGCCATTAGCATCAAAACTAAAAGTTATATCTTCACTTGTTTTTATTTCTCCTGTAGTTCTAGATACCGCCTGAATATTTGTTACTATTTTTTGATTTTTTAGTGTAGTTCTATCATTTATAGTTCTTAGGAAAATATCAAGTTTACTTGTATCATCCACATTTGCTGAAATTAGCGTTGTATTTTGGAATAACTCAACAAGTGTATAATTATATTGCCAAACGCTATTTTCTTCAGTCTTTTCTCTTTCTGGGAAAAGACCATAAACCTGGATAACTCTGTCGTTTGGGGTTTCAACAGTATAATTTATGTTTTCATAAATTGTTTGAATTTCATTACCTTCGCTATCTAGCTCAGTTGCCTTACGCTGAATTGTGTAGTTGCCTACAGACGGAGCTGTAAGGGTGTTCTCAGTGAGCACGATAGCAACCGTGCCCACCTCGATTGAATTTTGTTTATCTGCACTTCCGCCGTCAGTATAATCTACATACGCCCTTACTGAGACAACAATTGCGTTTGTGGTGATGTCAAAGCTTGCATCAGTGGTGATGGTGCCTTCTTCATCAATTGTAGCAAGACCTGCACCATAGCCTGAAACCTCATCGTCTGTGTTGATTTCAAAGAATATTCTTTGGTTCTCACCATTATTGAAGTATGTGCTTAAAAGAGAAATAATATCTCCGCTTCTGCCAACTACTTGGAAGTTTTCCGTCCATCTGCTAGCAGGAATTGTGTATATCGTACTGCCATTTACAACTGTTGGGTTACAAGCTGCAGCATCTATTTGCTTATAACGAAGAGTGCCTGAATTACCATTGGTGTCTACACCATATGGGTTTGGTGTAACAGTATAGCCAATAGAGTTAGAGTTATATAGGTCGCTCTTAGCAAATTTTGTTACATAGCCTTTAAAGATATTAGTTCTTGAAGTTTTTGTGCTAATGTTGAACTGGTCTACAGATTTAATATCTAATAAATCTCCTGAAGCTATATCATCTGCTGGAATGCTTGAAAGCTCGGTTATCTTAAATTTTTCTATTGTTAAAGTAGATTGTCTTGCAGTTTGATCGTATGTGTAATTAGAAACTTCCTCACCTATAGCTTGATATTTAATTTCAGAATTTCTAGTGTAGGTTATAGTAATTTTGTATTTTGCATTGATATCAGATTCCTCTAATGTAGTCTGATCTATTATAGTTGTGAGTGGAATGTGAATATAGTGAGAGTACATTTCTGTGACATAAAGCGTATAAGGTGTAGTTGTTAAAGTTTCACCGCCAGTTTCTACTGAAATGCTAAGAGGAACTCTTGCCCCTGAAGTTTCCACAAAGCCAGCAGGAATTAATAGACTTATAGTATCCGTGTAGATATCTGTTGCCTTTGCATCTAGCTGATCTTGGCTAGTTAATGGCATATCACTTAATGTGAAGTTCCAAACATTGTTTATGTTTGAATCATCTATACCATTGCCTTCTTCATTTAGAAGTTCAAATCTTAAAGATTTAGTTTGTGTTCCATCGTAATTCAACAAGAAGTTAACTTGTTTTACGCCGTAAGCTGTGCTTATGTTTACATCTACATTATAGGTAGCATTATCTTGATAGATTTTTAAATAATCTGCCACTGCCTTGTCATATTCTTCTTTCTTAAATACACCGCTAGCAGTATCAATAAAATCCGCTCTTTTTGGAGACTCCTCATTTCCTACATCCATAGAGTTTAACATTATCTTTTTATCTCTAAAGATTTTATCTGTGATATCTAGCTCTAAATCCTCATTTGTTTCATAGCCACCAGAGGTTGCTGGGAAAAGATAATCTAAAGTGAACTCTGTTGGAAGATAGGTGAAACTTTCATGTATAGCTTCGTTTTCTGCCAAGCCAACTGGAGTAAAGTTTGTAGCATTGAATTCTAACCTTGAAGACGCCCTGCTAGAAGCAATTGTTCTGTAAGTTATGGCGCCATCGGAAGTGCTACCATACACAAAAGTTACGCTTTCGTTATTTACAGTTGTTGTAGCGCCCCCTCCACTGCCAGTAGTTGTAGCAACAGGAGCATTTGTTGTTAATTGTAATGAAAGATTTTTAGTTGTTGGGTTTAAAGCCACAATCTTTAAGCTAGTGCCCGTTCTTGCAGTTTCTGTGTAAGCAAACATTAGTGCGGTGTTGTTATCGTTTGTAGCACCGGTAATGCTTAGGCTTGTAACTCGCATATAGGTTTCACTTGAAGAGAGATCGTATTGTGAGAAATCTATACTTTCAAAGTTACTGAAGTCGCTTAAGAAGAAGTATTGATTTTCCTCACCATTAAGCTCTGAGCTTGGAATAGAAAGCGTTCCTGTAACACTAACAGTGTTTGCTCTTTTAATCTCCATTGTAACTTCAAGCGTACCGCTCTCTAAGTTCACGCCAGATAGGTCTAGTGAATAATCGTAACTTCCAAGGCTTGCTGTGCCAAGGTTGTTGCCCTCTTTTCTATCTGAAATGCTAATAAACTTAGCAACATCAAAGGTTTGATTATCTAAAACATTGTTGCTGTCTGCTGAGCTTATTGTTACCGCATAGCGCTGTTTTAAATAGATTGTTGTATAAATTAGTATTTCTTCTGTAGTTCCGCTTTGTAAAGATACATTAAAGGTTATTTCAAGAGTTAGCGGAACGGATAGCGCACCTGCATAGAAGCTTGCATTCATAACCTTAAATTTTGCTTCTTGATCGCTATTGCTAACTTTATCTAAAGAGTTAGAATTTACGCCATTGGAAAGCGCCCTAAAGGTTGCTGTTGGAGGAACAGAAGTACCACCAAATGTCTGGTTATAGCCAGAAATTAGAACATAGTAATCTGCACCAATATTAGATAGATATGCAAGTCTTTCAGCTGAAGTAGAAAGAGTATTGATGTAATGGTCATAATCTATTATATAGATGCTTGAACCTTCCCAAATTTCATTTCCTTGAACTTGAGCGCCCTCTGAATCGATTATCTGACTAATTCGTGTGCTAGATTCAAAGGCTACAAGCACAACATAATACCTTAAAGTATATCCGAATACATCTGTGATATCTATATAGCCTTCAATATCTCCATAATGTGCGGTTAAAGCACCTCTCTGGAATTGAACAATGTTGTTGCCCGTGCTAGCCATAGAAATATAGTTTTGTAAGTTAGAACTTAAAGTGTATGTGAATGCAGTTGCTTGGTTAGAAGTGTTAGAACCATTTGTGTGTTTTAATACAACACGACTGGAATCTCCGCTCCTTGCAATAGCAAATGGAAGTTCTACCTGACTATCTGAAGAACCTACCCCCATTTTACCTTCATAGTAGATATAAAGTGGTGTGCTTTCAGAGTTTTGTGTTGTAGCAGAGCCTTCACCATTGTTTAAGCTATACTCCCAATCTGGAAGCACTTTTATCATGATATACTCATCTTTAGGTTGAGCATCTGTATCACCAATCTTTACAGTGTATGTAACTTTATAGATTACATAATTACCCTCATTCTCTGCCCCGTCTGCCATGATGTTGAAATCGTAAGTATAGGCATTTGCAGTGCCAGCATTAGCTTGAAGAGGTGTAATTCTTGCTGGTGGATAGTTGTATGGTGAATCTAGCGTTCTTAAAGCTAAGTAGCGAACTTGATAACTATCTCCACTGCCCGTAGCGGGGAAAGCTGTAGCATCATCATCTGGGTTTGCTTCGTACGCAGAAAGTTGAGCTTCAAACTGAGTATAGTCGTAATCTAAAGTGGTTACCATAAAGAGTGAAATGTTTATATTTCTATTATTTTCAGTAGCAAAATAATCTCTTGGGTAATCTTCTCCGTTATATTTTGTAATATCCCAAATGTTATTATCTCCAGAAACTCCAAGTATGCCTAGGCTAGAATCGTTTGCCTCTAAGGTTTCCATAAAGCCCTGAGATACTGTTTTTCCGCTACCAATCTTAAAGTCGAATACTGCTTTATAAGAATAGGTTATAAAAGGTTGGGTTAAATAGTCGAATAAGTTAAATATAACTGAAGTGCTATTTGTAGCTGTGCTGAGATCTAAGGTTATGCTAGACATTGTGCCACTTGCACCCTGTGTTGCATATAACACATTTGCATATTTAGAGTAGTCTACTAAATCGCCACGGTAGTATAAGCTAATTCTTGTTTTAACTTCACTTGTTCCAACCGTTGCTATATCGCTAAATAGCTGTCCACCACTGATTGAGAAGTAATAATCAAAACTATTAGTGCTTGTGCTACTAGCATATGGGTCTATTCTCTCATCTGGTTTTGTAGTTAAGTTTGTAAAGCGTAAGATTAAATCTACCCTACTATTTCTAAATTCACTGCCAATTGTTACACTATCGCTAAAGGTTGCCCCGTTATCTATAGAAATTTGTGCCTTTCCACCTGCAATATCCTTAGCACTTATGACTGTGTTATCACTAAGCGTGCTTTTACCTAAGAAACTTAAAAGTTGATAGTCTGTAGAGAATATTGCATCTTTATCTGCAGTTAGAATAAATATTTCAGATGTTGTGCCATCGCCTGACACTTCTGTGTCACCAAAATAATTTATCTCATAGGAGTATACATTTCCTAAGTTTTTATCTAGACGAACCACATAGGTATCTCTCTCTATGCCGTCCACCTCTATTATAAATGAAAGGTCTATAGAGTTTATTGAGCTAGTTCCATCCGTGTTCCAACTTAAAGTTGTTGAAGTTCCAGAAAGCGCATTGTTTTCATCAAGGCCTGTAGCTGTAATATATCTTTGCCAGTTTGTACCGCCAAGGATAATTCTTACACGATCAGAATTTGCTGTAATAGTTTCTTCGCCATCTGTTACAGTTACTCTTGTTTGTGTAGAAATTAAACCAGACTGTGTAAAGTTGATATTGTAGGTAATTGGAGAATCTGTTGTTCCCACTGGCAAATAAATATATTCAGCTGTTCTAGCTTCTCCACTAGCCGTTGGATAGTTTATTGTAACAACTGTGTCTGGCTCAACCTCAAAGCTTACATAAGCGTGATATAAAATGCCATTTACTGTTATAGTAACATGAATTACAACTGGAGTTACATCTGCAACGGGTTGAGTTTGCACAATTAATTTAGGAATGCAAGTTTGATCTATAGCATCACCTTCTACTTGCTCTCCATCAGTGTTGAAGTAACCAACGCTTGCAACAACTGCATTAGTGCCCTCTTCTACAAACACGCCAAGAGCAGTACCAGAATAGTAGTTAGTTCCGTCTGTAATAACACTAAATAGTGCATTATCCGATGCAACTAAAGCATCATTACCTACAGGAGTAGCAAATTCTTGAATAGCTATAACATCTCGCTCTTCATTTGCAGGTATTGGAGCTGAAAGCTCGTAATAGTTGCTTTCATTAAACTTGGTTGATACATTAGGATAAACTGTTAAACGGAATGTGTACACATATTTTTCTGTCATTCCATTAAGTGCTAAGTTAAGCGTTATATCATAAGTTCTGCTTGCTGTGAGTTGAGGAAGTGTTATATCGCCATCTGCATTCATGCTTATTTGATATCCAACAGCTGGAATTTCACCATTGAGCCTTACATCTAAAGTAGAATTTGCCCAATCTATAGAACTGAAGATATCTTCATCCTCGCCACTTTCGTTGCCCTGAAGCAAGGTTAATAAACCGGCCTCATCTTTTAAATCTAAAATTCTATCTGAATAGGTGTAGTACTCGTTTTTAGCACTATCATAATATAGAACATAATCTATAGGATTTAAGTTTGCTTCAATGTTAGATTTAAATGTTACATTGAGCACTCTATAAGCCGAGCTGACATTTTCACCATATCTTGTGTAAAGCACAACTTTAAAGGTTATATCACTAACTAAACTTATTTCTGGGTCTACAAGTGAAATAACATTTCTTTCAGTGTTGAAAATGAGTTTATCTTTACCATTTTCACTTACATCATAATAGTAGAAGTTTAATAAGTTAGACCTTGTTGCAACTCCGCCTTGAATGCTTACTAATGCAACTTCATTTGCTAAGTCTAGTTCATAACCATCTTCTGCAGTTTTTTCAATACTTGAGGTTGTGTATTGTGTTGTAATTTCATTAGGAAGTCTGAAATCATAAGTTTCATAGTTATAGCCAACAATTATAGTGTATTCAGCTGATGCTCCAAGAGAATTTTCTCCTAAATACGCCTCAGCATTTATAACTATAGTAAGCATTGTACCTTGAACATAATATACTACAAGCTCTCCGCTCTCTGAAAGGGTTACAAAGCCTGAGATGTTATTTCCCGTTACAGGTATGTTTCCTACCTCTAAAGATACTATTGAATATTTTAAGGTGTAAGAGGTTTCTACATCTATATAAGTGCCATCATCTTCTAAGCTTTGAAGAGCAAATCTCCTTCCAACAGGCTCGCCCTCTTCATCCTCTCTGTAGTTTGGAATTTTTTCTTCAAATGCTGTGTTTAAATCTAGGTGAATATCTGTGTTAGAAGTAAAATCTAAATATTCAGCCACGCCAGAGCCCGTTGGATTAGCGCCATAAATATATGGATAGTAGACATTTAAATCTGCATTTGGAACAACTTTAATTCTATAGTTAAATATTGTAGTTTGGTCAGCGCCTGAGTAGCATATAATTCTAATAAATTTTTCACTTCCATAGGTGTAGGTTGTAAGAACACCAGTTAGAGAATTGAAGGTAGCATAAGCATTTGGGTTTGAGGTTCCATCTTCATTTACAATTCTAAATGAGAAGTTGGTTTTATTTCCATATTCACGAGATATACCATAGCCAGCTTCGTCAAATAGGTCATAGAGATAATAGGTTTTACCACCATTATATGAGTCGTAAACCTCCTCATCTTGTAAATACTGAACATCATTTAATAAGTATATATTTTTATTTACTTTATTTATAAGGTTTTCATAATCTGCAGTCTGCTTTTCATCGTTTGAAGTGTTGTATTTAACAAACTCATAACTTCCTGGGATAATAAGCACATTAAATGTAATTTCTGCCACGCCCTCTTGAACTATTTTGAAGGTGGATTGATTTACATTTAAAATTGAACTATTTACAGTGATTGTACCAGCTGTATCATCTAACACATAATTTATATTGTTAGTAAAGCTTATAGAATATTTACCTGCATTTGTTTCATTTGTTAAGCTTCCATCTGCATTTGAGAATAAGCCTAAAATGTCAGAATAGTTGTATCTGTAGCCTGACACTAAAACTAAATGTAATACATCTGCATCAGAAGCCCTGTTATAATTAGCGAATGCATTATGAGTAATATTTTCTAATGCGGTTGGATCTGCTTCATCATTTGCAGTGGTTATGGTGTATCTATTTAATTCTATATTTGGCTGAGCAACATTTGCTGAAATATCAAGTTTTATTTTAGCAATTGTGGTGTAATTACCTTCTGTTCCATAAAGCACATAAAGTTCTAGTGTTTGAGTATCAAGAATTGTGGAGTTTATTTGAAGATATGCGCCCTGCGAGTTATTATCTATGCCAAAAGTCTGTGAATTTTCTGAAACGCTCACTTCTGTTGCTGAGAATGAAAGGTTTATATTAGAAAAATCTCCAATTAAATCACCTGCAGTATCTATTCTCTTAATTAAATTAAATAGAGCTGTATCATTTACAGAATAAACTTCTATTCTTTCTTCATTTGTTCCTGTGGCGCCATTTAGATAATAAGTTCCAAGGTTGATAGTTCCATCGGACTCCACAGTATAGCCA
Organism: uncultured Clostridia bacterium; assembly: GCA_944372325.1. GTDB lineage: Bacteria > Bacillota > Clostridia > Christensenellales > UBA1242 > Caccopulliclostridium. The sequence continues at coordinate 17,120 of CALVYR010000010.1, forward strand.
GTGCTATCTACACTTACATTAGGCGTAACATTAAAGTATAGGTTTTGTTTAAAACCAAAGCCCACATTGTTTGGATCGTTTCCTGTATAAAGGGTAACCACTTGCTCGCCAAGTTTATCTGCACCAAAGTTAAGTGTTAATTCTGTTCCGTTATCGGATAAACTAGCAGTAGAAAGTGCTGTATCAAACGCTTCGCCGTTTTCGTCAACAACTTTTAAAGCTCCGCCTGAAACATAGGCTGAATTTTCAAAGTTTAAGGTAACTGTAATCTGATTGTTTGAATAAACTCCCCTATAAATTGGGTTTTCGCCTACGCTTTCAGCGCCTGCTTGAACTGGAGAAATGGCGCTATCTGTAAGAACAATAGCTGGAGAAATAGTAAAGCCTATAGTCTGCTCTAAGAAGAGCTCTGGCACAGATGCAGTTAAATTAAAGCTTAAAGTATTACCAAAATTTTGCCTTACTTGAAGCTGGGTAGAGTTTGCATTGAAAGCTAACCAATCTTGATAATTATTTATATCTGTAGCTTCAAAACTTGTAACATTATATAGAACATAATCTCTATCATTTAAGTGATATGTAATTCTAAATATTGAATTTGGGCCAGTGAGAGAGATGTTTTTATTTGTAACACCTAGAACTCTCATATTTACAACTTCTGAAGAAGGGTTATATTGATCTTCAATATCAAAAGTTTTATCAACTCTGTTTTCTGTGATCTGTTCATCAATATCTGTATAATATTCTATTCTACTTACATATCCACCCTGTGATTCATGGAAATAAAGCGTTGCACTTGGGTTTTCTGTAAGTGAAGAAGACTTTGTAGATGTTTGAACGCTTACAGTATAATTGCCATTTACTGAGTCTGAAGTTATAGCGCTATTAACAATTCCAGTGCCGTCTACATCATCTAAAAGTACTACATTATATTTATCAAATACAATTACATTAAACTTGCCATTTGCAGAGAATAGTTCTTCTTCTATATCTCCAGTAAAACCTGCCAAGCTATAAGCAGTTGTAATAGATTCTGCTATGTATCTGTGGTCACTTTCCACATCCACTTGAGTATCGCCAAGAATTTCTATACTCTTTTGAATTCTTGAGTCTTCAGAGGTTTGAATGCCTTGTCCTTCAGTTTGACCAAAGATTATTCTAGCTGGGTTGCCGTCGTAGACTTCAAAGTTTTTAGAAAGTGCTGGGTTACCATAGTCTACCGAGCTTATTGGCTCAATTTTATTTTCCGTTTTTTGATATAATAGTTCAAATTTAAGCTCTATATCCTGAGAAACATTTCTTACTATAAATGGAACATAGATTGCCCTTGTATTTTCATCAAGCGTTCTAATGTTACCAGAAGAAATATTTACCTTTTGGTAAGTTATAACACTTGTCTGCAGACTTGTTAAAACATTTGTAAATTGAATTGTAATATCGTTATTATTCCATGCGTCTATAAATATGCTTTCATCGCCCGCGCTAAACCTTATTTCCATTACAAAGGAAGGAAGCCCTGTGCTATTATATTTAAAAGCATAGATTTCATTATTATTAGATGCTGTTGCATTTTTGATGCCATCTAAAGTGTAATTTAAGTTGTAGTTTGCAAGGTCTACAGTGGTTAAACCTGCAGTTACTGTATCTAGCGTTGTTTGGTCTACAATGGCATGAGCAGATAGCGTTTTTAAAGTTTTAGTAATAACAAATTCAAGAGGTTGATTGCTTAGAGGGTTATCTTGATTTTTAACAATTGTTACTATTTGGTAATATCCGCCAGCATCTAAAATAGGAGCGCCAAGATAGTCTGTTTGAATTACAACTGCTATAACATTGAAAGTACCTGTGCCTAAGGTTTCAAATTCACCGCTTATATCTTCAATTTCTGCATAGGAAGAATATGAGCCAAGACCATAGCTTTGGAATAAGCTATCAAAGTTAAATAGTGATTCTCCTGCTGGAATTAAACCAGAGATCATATTGTAGATATTCTCATCCGCAACAGTGGTATAAGCTATATATTTTATAGTTGTATATGAGCCTTGAGTTATGTTTATGTTGTTAAACAAGTTATAGCTTCTATGTACAATATCCTCAGGTTCTAAAGCATCCTCGTAAGTAAGAGTTACAGGGTTTTCATCTTTCCAGGTTAAAGATGTAGATACAACACCTGCAGTTGACCAGTAAGGTGTCTGCTTTACCTTGTCTATTTCTTCAAAACCTTCAGAGAACTCCTCATCACTACCAAAAATTCTAACTTCAATGTTAAAGTAGGTATTTGGATTGTTTACAGCTAAAGTCCAATAGCTTCTATTCATATCTGTGAGATTTGCATTTGGAAGATAGTAAACCATGTCTTGGTCTGGATCTATATCATTGCCATAAACAACATCACCCTCTGGAGTTACACCAACCATGCTTCCATAGCCAACAATTGCAACCTCATTACCTCTAGCACCCTCTTGGAATATAATTCTAATTCCAACTTCGCTGAGTTTATATGCCATATCTACGCTTTGATCTGTAGCAAGCACTCTAATTCCAAGTGAATTTTCATTGTCATTAGAAGAATTCGCATATATTATGCTAGTTCTATTGAATGGCAATTGACTTCCGTTAGTTTGAGAAATTTCAAAGCCAGAAATTGTTTGAGTAACAAAGTTTACATTGATATTTGCAGATTTTCCAAGTGTAGAATTGGAAGCTTGAGTAATTAGATCTTCCTCTTCAGTAAACTGAGCTTCGTTTTCAAGCTCTATTTGAGAGTTGTTAAACACATAGGCTGTTATTGTAATAGGTCCATCTGTAGGCATTAGAGCTCTGAAAGTTCTTTTACCTTCTATAAAACCTAAATCTTCTATGTAGCTATTTACATTGCCCTGTGCAGTGGTGAACGCATAGTATACAGATTTTGCTTCCGTTCCACCAAACATATATTGGCTGGAAGCAGGTGTGAACACAGGTTCTACTGTAAAGGTTGAGTTTACTGAGAATGTATTTGTTTCCGTTCCATTAGATTTTGCTACAACATCTATAGAGTAAACTGGAACATCGATGTTTATGGTGGTTTCTGCTTGAGTTACAGATACAATATCCGTTCTAGCAACTATGGTAGAAGTTCCACCCTTATTCCAATTTCCGCCTGTGGCTTCAAGATATTCCTGTGTTACAATAACTTTAAATGGCTCGCCAATATTTACCCTTTCAGGAATGCTTATAATACCATTGGAAATTCTGCCGTTAGTTACAGGAAGTGTTTGATTTTTAAAGGAAAGCGTAACGCTTTTTTCCGTAACATCAGCAGTTGAGGTTTGAACTGTCATGTTAAAAGAAATGTCACCATCACTATCCATAGCGCCAACTTCGTTATACACGGACTGTTCAAAATAAATATTTTCAGGCGCGACTTTTTCTTGGTCGAAATATCCAACTGCAAGTAAAATGCCATAGGTCGCACCAAAAACTCCTATTAATGAAAAGAATACAATTAAAAAAATCTTAAAAAATCTCATTTTAATTTCTCCAATATTATTTACATTATTTGCAATATTAGACAAATTAATTATATATTTTACACAATTTTAAGTCAAACAAATCTGCGCTTAAATTATTATATTTTATTTATTTTTTATTAACTCAAAATTGACAGGTATAAAAAAGTGTGTTATACTAAGAAAAACAAAGGGGAAAAATTATGGCATCTAACTTTTCTATTCCAGTAAAAAGTGCAGAAAAAAATAATAATAAAATTATTGGAAATCAAAAAATTACTTTTGATGAAAAAATGCAAAATGAAATTACCATTGGCTCTAGCACAAATGCTAATGGTCAACCATTTATTAGGGCAAATTTAAATAATAACACTTTAAATATAAAATTTGCTCCAGATTCTCCTGCCCTTAAGGCTCTTCAGAGCGTTGAAGGCATAGAAAAATTTTTAAAGCCAGATGGCAGTTATGAATTTCCATTAAAGAGCATAACCGCAGACGGCAGAGAAAATTTTTCTTTTGAAATCGATAGTATAAGTTTTATCTTTAATGTTACTGCAGATACCTTTGCTGTAACCGATCAAAACAAAAATAAAACGCCAATATTCAATTCTTCCTCACCAGATAATCTCTTTGATGTGAACTTAAGTTCAGACTTTTTTAAAAATATAAACCTAGGTAAAACTCCAGCTTCAGCGCCAAAAATCAATGTTAAATCTTTACCAATTCAAACCTTTAGATACTTAGAGGCAAACCCAGAAGTAGCAAAGGCAAATAATATTGAAACCTTGCATTTAAGAGGCATTCACCTACTAAAAATAAATGGTGAAGTTATGATAGCAAGAGGCAACACTATATCTCCACTTGCGGACACAAAAGAGGTAAACAGATCTGTTTACTTTGCTGAAATTGATGGAACTTTCCATGTAGCTTTTGGTATGGAAATGAACGGCGCAATGCAAATCACAGAAGCTGTAGGTCTTTCTGGGCTCAGTCAAAAGGAAATGGAAACAATAAAACAATTTATTGGTCATACAGATAGAACTTTAACAAAAGATGAGTATACGGCTTTAAAAATTCAAGCTAAAAGGTTAACAAGCTATTCTCAAACAACAAAGCGGGCAGAAAGTTTTACTCCTTTGCCACCTAGACCAGAGCCACCAAGGCGCCCTGACGATGTTATTCCTGAGCCTCCAAAAGAGCCTGAACCTGAACAGCCTCAGCCACCAACATTTGAAGACCCAGGCCCTAACCCTCCTGAACAGCCAGAGCCTGAACAACCTCAACCTGAACAGCCTGAACAACCCGAGCCTCCTACTTTTGAGGACCCAGGTCCTAACCCTCCTGAACAGCCAGAGCCTGAACAACCAGAACAACCTCAACCCGAACAGCCTCAACCCGAACAGCCTCAGCCGCCAACATTTGAAGACCCAGGTCCTAACCCTCCTGAACAACCAAGGCGTCCTGATGATGTTATTCCTGAACCAGAACCTGAACAACCAGAGCCACCAACATTTGAAGACCCAGGTCCTAACCCTCCTGAACAACCAAGGCGTCCTGATGATGTTACACCAGAACCTAAAAGACCAGCTAGTCCAGGAGATGGAGGAGCTCCAGGCTTAGTGCCAATTCCACCACATGAAATGAACCCAACTCCTGAGCCAGAGCCATCGCCTCATGAAGACCCTCCACCATTTGAAGGAGGAGATGAAGAAACTCCAGCCGATGGCGGTGATGGAGGAGATGGAAGTGATGGCGGTGATGGAGGAACGCCTCCTACAACTCCAGAACCTGAGCCAACAGCGCCCACCCCACCACCTACTGCCCCAACGCCTTCTGCCCCACCAGCTCCACCTAGAAGAGATGTAAGGAAGGATGCTTTGAAAGTTAGTGGAATACTATCTAAACTGGTTGGTTTCGGACTTATTATGATGTCTATAGCCTTGCCTGGAACTGTTGCACTTCTTGCAGTAGGAGCAATGCTTTTCCTATCTGGATATGTATCTAACGATGTAGTAGACCTAGTAGAAATTTTCATGAATTATGTTTCAAGACCAAGGCGTAGGCGCGGAAGAACTGCTGGGCAACAAGCTGAAGCGCAAGCAGAGCAAGGGCAAGAACACACACAAGACCATACACAGGAAAGAGCTCCAGAGCTTACAGATGAACTAGGCCTATCTAGCGAACAAGCGCCTGAAGACGAATTACAAGCTTTACCTCCTGGTGAAGAACAGATGCTTTTAACAGACGGCAGAGAGGCAGAACATTCTGAGGATGGTTCGCCTCAACCTACCCAACCTACAGATGGAAGCCCTCTAGAAATACCAGACGAACTTGATATGCGCAAGCAACAAGTTTTAGACACAATTACAGAATTCCGTGACGAACACAACAAGGTAATACAAGAAAAAAAGAAAACAATAAGAATAGTTCAACACGAAATTGATGTAAAAAGTAGAGATTTAGCAGAACAAATTGCCAGAACTGAAGCTAGTTTATCAAGAACTGAAGACCCAACCCAAAGGGCAGAAATGGAAAGTTCACTTAGAGGTATGAAAACAGAACAGGCAGACTTAGCAAGAAAGCAAGCTAGTTTAAATGCCTATAGTCAACAAATTGATGCAACTATTAAAACTGAAGTCGAGCCATCACTTTTAAACATTCAAGCAAAAACTAGAGAATTTTTAGACACATATAATGGATTAGTAGCTCAAGAGCGTGAAGGCGCTGAAAAAATGGGCGAAGATGTATACTTCTATCAAGAAGGAGCAAACACTTCATCTAGAAATTCTAAAAAATCTAAGAAAAGTCAACAGGATGCAGTTCAAGCTTCTGAAACAATTATGACTGAAGAATTGCATGAAGAGAGAGTGGTTCAAGAGCATCAAGCTGAAACACAAGCTCAAGATCAAGCAAGGGCTCAAGAAATTACAAAACAGAAAGAAAAGTTAAAAACACAAGTTCAAGAAATTACCGAGGAACAAAAGAAAGTTCTAGACCAAGAAACTGGACCTTATGCTAAAATTAAAGGAACAATAGGTAAAATTAGAGAGCTTTTAGGAAGAAACAAAACACAAAACACTTCTCAGTCACCGTCTAGAGATTTATATTAACACAACAAAAGCCTTCTTTTCATATTAAAGAAAAGGAGGTTTTTATTATGCCATGTTTTCCAAACCCATTTATAGGCGAAGTGAATAAGAAATTTACTAAAGAAGAGCTAATTCAAGCTATTAGGCAGGATATTTCTGGCGAGCTTGAAGCAATATTTTTATACGATGCTCACCAAATGGCAACAGATAATGTTTTAGCAAAGAAAGTTTTATCTTCAATACGAGATGAAGAAAAAGTTCATGTAGGAGAGCTTTTTACATTACTAAGACACTTAGACCCAACGGAAGCTGATTTATTTTTAGAGGGAGAAAGTGAAGTTAGAGAAATTATTGAAAGTTTAAAAAATAAAAATATTTAAATAAAATGCGTATTTCTTATATTTTTTAACAATTTTTTTAATTTTTTCACAATTTTTAAATCTCACGAATAAAAAGGCAAACTCTGAACAAGATAATTTTGAGCTAGATTTTAAGCTTAAAATTTTTAAAAGGAGAATGCCATGAAGAAAAAATTTAAACTTTGGGCTACAATTGCTTCACTTTGTTTAGCTGTGTGCATAATGGCTGTAGGTGTATATGCCGCCTCAACTGTTTCACTTACTGTTACATCTAATGTAACCTTTAATGCACAATCAGTTTTCGTAGGCTATAAGGGTAAAGTTGAAAGGGCTACCACTTCAGAATTTACTTCTGCTGAAGAAATAGTAGCCGAGCATGAAGATTGGGTTACAAATGGTTCTACAACCACAACCTCTTCAGCAACCCTAACCGCTTGGACACCAAATGAAGTTAGTTTTGAAGAAGGCAAACAGTTTATAAGATACACTATAACCTTCCAAAACAACTCTGGCTTCAACATTAAAGTTACTCCTTCAAGCGTACCTACTTCAACTGAAGGTGTTACAATAACAGAGAAAGCAACTGCCCTTACTTCAATTGCACCAGACGCAACAGCAACTTGGACGCTTACCCTAGAGCTCACCGATGTTTCTGGCTCTGTAAATATTGAAGTAAACCCTGTGTTTACAATTCAACAAGCTGTATAAAAAATTCTTTTCATTACTCTTTAAAAACTGCAAAAAATTAGTTTTTTTGCAGTTTTTTTATTAAAAATTATTTAATTTTACATTAATTTTTATTTTTTAACCAATTATTACCTTATCTTCAAACCATGAATAAAAGAAACTTTCTAAGTTTTTTCCTGAAGCTTTACTAAAGGCAGAAATTAAATTTTCTGGAGTGGCAAGTTTAAATTGATTTTCATTAAAATATCTTTTTAAACATTTTAAATATGTTTTTTCTCCTAAAAGCTCATATAGTGTATCATGCATCAAATATGCTTTAACATAGGCAGTGTAAACATACTCTTGCTCGTTTGCAAATTCATCTAAGGCCCTATTAAACTTTGTATCAACGCTTCCAAGCACATCGGTATAAATTTTCTTAAAAATGTTATAGTTAGATTGATTTCTTAGCGTCATTTGATCTTTATCTAAATTATATTCTGAATTCTTTTCATAAAATAGCGCTGTGCTAAACTCAGCCAAACCCTCATCAAGCCAACCATAGTTATACTGATCGTTCCCAACTAGCCCATACCACCATTGATGTGCTATCTCATGCACTATTACTGCTAAATAGGTTTCGTAAGAATATAGGCTATCTGAGATGAGTACCAAATTAGGAAATTCCATTCCCCCGTGAACAAAGCTTGCCTCCACCACTTTTAAAGTAGTGTATGGATATTCTCCAAAAAGTTCATTAAAAGTTTGAAGGGCAAGCACACTTGTTTTTAAACTTTCTTCTGGGTTTTCATCATCGTAAAAATAATAATCCACAGTGGTTTGACCAACCTCTTCACTTAAAACTTCAAATTTTTCAGACAGCACAAAAACAAAGTCGCGCACATCTTCTGCAGTGATATTCACAAGTTTATTTCCCTCGTCAACGCTCTCGCTAACCACTTCTCCTGTGCTAGCCAACTTATATTTTTCTGGAAAAGCTAATTGAACGCTATAGTCTGCTATCTCGCTGTAAAAAGGGTCGCCGTTAGAATTATAGCCGTTTAGATCAAAATCTCCATGTTCATAAACGCAAAGTATGGGCACAGCGTTTCCAAAATTGATGGTATTTTCTCCAACCCCTATTCTATGATTAATTTCTGGAAGTACGGTTTGAAATTCTATGTTTAAAATTACAAAATCATTTGGAGCAAGCGGAGAGGACAATTCTAGTTTTAATATATTTTCATCTTCGCCAATAAAACTATACTCCTTATTTGAAGAAATTATATCAATGTCCCCATAGCTTTTACCGTTATAATAGGCCCTATTGTAGTTTGCAAGGCTCACAACGCTCTGAGTAGAACCCTCGCGAAAGGCATTGGGGTACAGGTGAAAACAAACATAGTCTAAGCTTTCACCAGTTGTGTTTATGTAGTTTACAGTCATGTCACCTAGAAGAGTGTGGGTTTCATCGTTGTAGGCAAGTTTGATTTCATAGGAATTTTTTTGGCTTTCAGTATTTTCAGTACACCCAAACAAAAATAGTGATAGCATTAGAGGAAAAATAAATAAAATTATTCTTTTCATAGTGTAACTTATGAATACTTGTCCGTTAAAATGACAAATTGGCTTTGACTTTTTCTATATTTGTGATAGAATATCTGCACGAGGTTATTATGGCATTTTGTAAATTTTCATCAGAGTATGTAATTAGCAAGGAAACACAGGTAGACAACCTTTTTATAAATGAATTTTTGCCCTACGCTCCAGCTGAGTGCGTTAAGGTTTATTTGTATGGGCTATATAAGTGTTCTAACTCTGGCGCGTACGATAACACTATAGAAAACTTCGCCAAAGTTTTAAATTTAACAGAAGAAGAAATTGAGGATGCCTTTCTATATTGGCAGGAGCAAGGGCTTGTTCAAGTTTTAAACACCTGCCCTATTGAAATTAGATTTATGCCTCTTAAAAATGTTATAAACAACACCAAAAAATATAAGCCAGAGGAGTTTGCCACCTTTAATAGACAGGTTCAAGAGATACTTGAAGGCAGGCAGATTACCCCTACAGAATATGACGAATATTATTATCTTTTAAAGACCTTACATTTTCAGCCTGAAGCACTTTTGATGATAATAAAATTCTGCACTCAAATAAAGGGCGCGAATGTTGGATATAAATATATTTTAACCGTGGCTAAAAACTGGGCAAATGAAGGCATAACCACTACAAAAAGCGTGGAAGACAGGCTAATTAGCTACGAACAAGCGGGCTCTGACATAGAAAAACTTTTAAAACTCTGTGGGGCTAAGCGTATAGCTAGCCTAGAGGAACGCGAGCTATTTTTAAAATGGACCAAGGAGTTTGGGTTCGATTTTAAAACCTTAGAGTATGTTGCCAAGCTATTAAAACCCAACAAGGTAAACTTTGATAAATTAGATGTAAGGCTTACAAAATATTATGAGATGAAAAAGCTTTCAATTAAGGAAATTGAAGACTATGAAAAAGAAAAATCTGAAATGTATTCGCTTGCTAGGGATATAAACAAAAAGATGGGGCTTTACTATGAAAATTTAGAGCCCGTTGTAGAAAACTACATATCAAAATGGCTAAACTTAGGGCATAGCCAAGCCTCTCTGTTCGCCTTAGCAGAGTATTGCTTTAAAAACTCTATAAGAACGCTTGAAGGCTTAGATAGCACTATTTTAAAACTCTATAAACTGGGCGTTGTAAGCATTGAAGCAATAGAACAATATATGTCTGAACTTATAACCCAAGATAAAGAAATTAAAAATATCTTAGAAAAATTAGGCATAGCTAGGCTTGTAACAAATCAAGATAGAGCATATTATAAAACTTGGACGCAAGTATGGAACTTGTCAGACGAACTAATAAATCTGGGAACTGAACTTTCTACAGGAAAATTTCAACCAATTCAATATTTAAACAAACTATTATCCAATTGGCATACTAATAATGTTAAAACTTTAGAGGAAGCTAAAAATTGCAAATTGCCAGAAAAGGAAAAGGAAATTAAAACAAGGGTTAGTCCAAATAAAGGCAGAAGTTATAAAAAAGAAGAGTTAGACGCGCTATTTGATAGTTTAGAGGAGATAGAACTATAATGGAAAAATATGTTTTAGAAATTTTAGAAGAAAGAAGAAAGTCTGCTGAAAATAAGGCTTCAGAAAACCTTGCTCTTGCCCTTAAGGATGATAAATGTAAGGAAGCCTATTCAAACTATAAAGCGCTAATGATTGAAAACGCTAAAAATGAAGCCTATAACAAACCCATTGATAGTAAAAAACAGGCCGAAGCACTTGATAATTTAAAGAAAAATCTTGAAAGAATTGGTTTAAAGCAAGAGGATCTATTTCCAAAATATACCTGCTCAAACTGTTCAGATACAGGAATTTTTGAAAACAAAGAGTGCGAATGTGTAAAGAAAATAAAATCTAGTGAACTACTAAAAAAGAGCGGATTAAATTTTAAACCACACACCTTTAATGAAAGCAACTATACAATTTTTGATGAACCAGATAAAATTAATAAATTTTATAACGCAATGCAAATGTGGTGCACGACACCCACAACAACTAAAAATATTATCATAAGTGGAGAGAGCGGAGTTGGCAAAAGTTTTTTACTTGAATGTATGCTTTCAGAATTAATAGAACAAAAAAAATATGTGCTCTATACAACAGCTTTTACTCTTTCACAAAACCTTTTAAAATATCACACAACCTTTGATGCTGGTAAAGAAGCTATTTTAGCTCCATATTTAGACTGCGATGTTCTAATAATAGACGATTTAGGAACAGAGCCAATGTTTAATAATATTTCGGAAGAATATTTATATCTAATTTTAAATCAAAGAATGTTTGAACAAAAACCAGTTATTGTTTCCACAAATCTAGCTTTAAATGAAATTCAAGATAGATATGGCGATAGAGTTTTTTCTAGATTAATAAATAAAAAAGTTTCAAAACTTTTTTTCATTGAAAATAGCGATTTAAGATTAAAAAAGAATAAAAATAATTAAAAAACTATAAAAAACATTAAAATTAAAATAAAAACCTAAAAAAGGTTTTTATTTTATTTTTTCTATTAAATTATAATTTTCTTCCGCATCTTGAAAAATTTGTAAAATCTCCTCATTAGAAATCTGCTTTAAACTACTCTTTTTAGGCTTTCCCCACACACCAAAATATTTTGGACCTATCCACTCGTTGTAATTTAAATCTTCAAATAGACCTTTAATAACACAGAGGCTAGATTTTTTAGGAGAATTAAACACCATCTTCATAGGAAGTTTTATAATACCTCTCACAAATTTAGGGAAATGTCTTGTAATATTAGTGGGAGTAACTCCAGGTTGAACTATGCTAAGTTTAACACTTTTTTCATTTTTAAATAGCTCGAACATAGAATAAATTAAACATCTTTTAGAATTTCCATAAATTTTATTTGGCTTTTTACACATTAAATATTCCGGATCACAAGGGTTAAATTTTGCATATTCATATGCAATGCTTCCAACCACAACAACGCGTGCAAGGCTAGATTTTTTAAGTTCTGGTAACAAACTTTTTGTAATATAATACGGCATTAAATAATTTACTTTATTTATTGTATAATAATTTTGCTCATCATTTGTTGGCAAATTATAAACCCCAGCATTATGTATTATTGCATTAATATTTTGTTTTTTTACTTCTGTTATAAAATTTGTAACACTATCTAAATTTTGCAAATCTAATTTTATTTGTTTAACACTAATATTATATTTTTTTAAAAGGCTTTCTTTTAACTTAGAGCTTTTTTCAAAATCTCTATCTGCAAGAATAATATTTGCATTAAGCATACCTAAAAAATTAGCAATTTCTTGCCCAAGTCCACCAGTGGAACCCGTTAAAACTATTGTTTTATTTTTTAAATCTTTTGTATTTTCTTTTAGCCACTTTTTGTAATTCATAATAGTATTTTAGCATTTTTTATAAATAAAACAAAATATTTAAAACAAAATAAAAAAATCACCAAATTTGGAAACCAAGCTTGGTGATTTTTAAATTAATTTTATTGGTTAATTAATGAAGCTAAATATTCTTCATAACTTTGGTAATTATCAAAGTTTGGATATTCAATATCTCCATCATATTTTTCTATAGAAATTGTTCCGCCTTCATCGCCACCAACTTCAACTCTAACACCAACTAGAGCGTTGTCTTCAAACATTACATAGTAAGTGCTTGCTGGCATATATTGTGTAGCTTCTATTTCAACTTTGAAATTAACTTTGTTATCTCTTTCAGCTTTAGATACTGTTGCATTTGAACCTGCAAGACTATTAATTAAACTTTCTACATCTGCCATTTCAGCATACATGAAGATATAATCTGGTGACACACCTGGAATAGACGCAGTGCCTTCCAAAGCAAAACTAAATTGGCCATTAATATTCATGTCAGCCATTTCACCTCTATATGCTAGGTTCACATCAGCATAGTAGTTATCTCCTCCTGGATAATACATAGAAATGTTAATATTTCCACCATCTTCTCCTGGCAATGAAGCTGTAATCTTTGAAGCAAATTCAACATTTCCTTGTGCATCGCCTTGGACAATTGCAGTAGCCTTTTGAGTAGCCTCGTCAGATCTCATATCCATAACAAGTCTGTAAGAAAATAAGTCTGTGCTAACAGTTGTTTCACCATCTGTTTCCACATATGTAGTTAGCTCTTTCTGCGATGATGCAGAATATGCTCCAGCATTATTAACATTTAAGCTAGAATTAAAATCTAACTGACCGCCACAAGCAGACAAAAGTCCAAGTGGCAAAGCAAGTGCGCCAAGCGCAAGCACTTTTAAACCTTTTTTCATAAAAACATCCCCTTTTATTTTTGATATCTAATTCTACCCCCCCCCGAACACAAAAGTCAAATAAAAATGGCTAGTTTTTAAAATTTTTAAATTATAAAATAAAAACCTTTTGAATATAATACACTATGTTTACAAGCATTGTAATTAAAAAGAGCTATCTAATTATTATAGCTCTACTAATAATTTGCTTATCGGCCTTTTTAGCCCTGCCCGCTATTTTTACCTCTATCCCTAACACAAACTTAACTATAGTTATAGATTGTGGCCACGGTGGCATCGATGGAGGAAGCGTGGGCAAAACCACTGGCAAAGATGAAAATTTTTTAAACCTTGAATACGGCAAAACACTTAAAGGCATACTTGAAAACTATAATATAAATGTAGTTATGACACGCTCAGATTTAAATGGATTATATGATATTACTAGTTCCAACAAAAAGCGCTCCGACATGGAAAAGCGCAAAGAAATTATTTTAAATAGCAAGGCAAACCTCGTGATTTCTTTACATATGAATAGTTTTCCCTTAAGAAGTTCTAGAGGTGCGCAGGTTTTCTATAAAAAAGGCGATGTTTCCGGCGAAGCGCTTGCTAAAAGCATTCAAGAAATTTTTGTTCAAACTCTGCCAAAGGCAAAAAAAACACCAAATGTTGGAGACTACTATATCTTAAACTGTTCCAACATTCCAAGCGTGATAGTGGAATGCGGTTTTTTATCAAACGCAGATGAAGAAAGACTTTTAGTGACCGAGGAATATAAAGAGAGCGTTTGTTATTCAATTTTTATTGGCATTTTAAACTTTTTGGCAAAAAACTAGGTGCAAATTGCATCCATGAAAAATGAATTTGCTTCAAACATATTGTCATTATAGAGCTTTAAAATTTCAGCTTTACTTGCCCACATAACATTTATAACCTCTTCTTTTTGAATTTTAATTTCTTCAAGACTAGAGTTACATTTAAACAAATAAACTTCTAAAATATCTGGGCAACCTTTAAAATATCTTAAAGTTGAACCAACTAAGCATGCAGTTTTTTCATCTAGTTTTAGCCCAAGTTCTTCTTTTATTTCTCTTATAGCCGTTTGTAAACCATTTTCGCCTGCAAGTGCTGAACCACCAGTACATTCCCACATTAAAGGAAAACTTTTATTAGGCGCTCTTTGCGTTATTAAAAATTGCCCTTTATCATTCTTGATCCAAGCATTGATTACTAGGTGAAATTCATC
>CALVYR010000011.1 GCA_944372325.1 uncultured Clostridia bacterium
GTTTTCAAACCCTACAACTACCAAATTAGGTTTCATATTTCACCTTATATAGATATTAGCACAAAACTTTAATTTAATACAAACAAATATTGTAAACTAAAAGAAGAAAATTTTAAAATAAAATAAAAATTTTTGCAAAATAACTAAAAATTTATAAAAAATAAAAGCTCACATTTAAGTTGCGAGCCTTATTATAACATAAAACTCCCAGATAGTCTGAGGTATATTACAAAAATAGAGTATCCAAACTTTTTTGGATACCTTATTCTACCCCCCCCGCAGGAAAAATTTCTGCGCTTTGGGCGGTTTTGCTGACGCAAAAGCACGCCTCTAACGCTTGAAATTTTTCTTATACCGACCAAACGCAAGTTCCAGCCTAACGGCTTGGGAACTTGGTCGGTACTCTCGTGCGAAGCGAACGCTTCGAAGTGTAAGTAGATTTAATTCATACCTCTGCGCTTTGGGCGGTTTTGCTGACGCAAAAGCACGCCTCTAACACTTGAAATTTTTCTTTTACCGACCAAACGCAAGTTCCAGCCTAATGGCTTGGGAACTTGGTCGGTACTCTCGTGCGAAGCAACGCTTCGAAGAAAAGCAGTTTTATCACAGAAATTAATTTAAATAAAATTTATCTCTTCTTCTTTCTTTTTACACCTACACTAAAGATTATAACTAAACCAATAGTTCCAATAAGTAACACAAGTTGATACCACTCTATTTTAAAACCCTTTGTATAAGTCCCAAGATTAGCAGATATTACTCCGTCCTCGCTTACCCCAATTATTATATTTCCATTTAAATCTGTTCTATAAATATTCTTAACACCATTATTTTCTAATCTGTTAAGTACTGTTTGGCTAGGATGCCCATAGGCTTCTCCATCTGTGCAAATAACAGCATAGCTTGGAGTTAAAGCTTTAATAAAATTTTCAGTTGAGGAAGTATCACTGCCATGATGCCCTACTTTTAAAATGTCTATATCTAGAACACTTGAGGCGTATTCGCCAGTGTATCCGTCATACAAATTCAAAAGTGCCTCTTCAACTTCCTTTTCAGCATCACCAGTAAACATTGTTTTAACGCCAGCATAAGTTAAAATCATAACTGGAGAATAGTTGTTTACATCGGAATATGTAGTTTCAAGCGGAGCTATAAAATTGATATCAAAATCTGAAAAATTTATGTCTGAATTTACTGTGAAAAATTCCACCTCACAGTTTTCTTCTTCTAGTGCATTTACAAACCTTTGGAAAACCTGAGTTGTAACAATGTTTTTACTATCCGTTATGTTATATTCAACTGCTTCAGCCTCAGTATATTGATTAGGCCTAAAACATTTTTCAATTTTATAGGTCTGTAGCACAAGTGCTGCTCCACCCACATGGTCAGCATCTGAATGAGTTAACACAAAATAGTCAAAAGTTTTCTCCTCGCCACTTTCAAAGAAATTGTTATCTAAATATGAAATCAGAGCCTCACGAGAAGTGTTATTGTTATCACCACTATCTATGAGCATATGTTCACCATTTGGAAGTTCTATAGCAATTGCATCTGCATTGCCAACATTTATAAAGTGCATTACGAGTTTTGAATTTGATATATCATTAGATACTTCCGGATAAAATATTGAATTTAAATAGGTCTCAATATCATCTTTAATAAAATATGTTGAAAATAGCAAGCCTAAAAAAATTATTGCAACTATAATTCTTATCATTAAACCCTTATAACTTTTCTCATTTTTCTCTTTAGCCATTAGATTATTTCAAAATTCTCCTCTTTTAATTCAACTTTCTTTTTAGGTGCCCTGCCCTGAAACAGAGCTAATATTTCTGGCATCTTATCTATAGCTTCCCTATAGCCTTCCTCTATCATATCAAGATATCCCTCTGTGCTAGTTGATTTAAATCTTTTAGTTTCTGGTCTTAAAACAACATCGCCATTGACATAGCCCTTAACAACATTGCCTTTCATTAAAATTCTAATTGTACAAGCAAGCACATCTAGCATTTTAGTTGAAGTGGTGCCATAAGTTCTAGATTTATTTACATCTACTGCCACAACATAGTCACAGCCCATAAGCTTTGGAATATCTGCTGGCATGGTATTTTGAAGCCCACCATCACACAAAATTCTATCACCAAACTCAACTGGCTGAAAAATTCCAGGAACACAGCAACTTCCTGCAACGGCTTTAGCTAAATTCCCCTTAGTTATACACACCTCATTTGTAGTTTTAATATCTACCGCCACTGCGGAAAACGGCTTTTTTAAATCTTCTATATTTATATCGCCCAAATTATCCGTTATAATCTTTTCAATACCATCAGTTTTAGATGGCACAAAAAATAATTTACTTGTGCGAATATCCTTAGTTTTAATTGTTTTAGCAACATCAAAAAGTTGTTTATAATTATATCCCGCAGCATAAAAAGCGCCTACTAAACTGCCAGCGCTAGTGCCACACACATAATCGAAATCTAAGCCATATTCTTCAAAGGCCTTTAAAGCTCCCAGATGTGAAAAACCTCTTGCGCCTCCACCACCAAGAGCCAAACCTATTTTAGGCTTTTTTCGTTTAAACCCTGCAAAACTTAAAAATTTCATATTACTATTCTATCACAAAAAAAATATTTCCGCCACAACTTGCGGAAATATTTTTGCGTATATTTTAGTTTTCTGTATTATTTTGAGGAACTTCTTTTGTTTCTTCTGTTGCTTCCTCAGCTTTTTCCTCAACTTTTTCTACAACCGGAGTTTCAACCTCTTGAGACTCAACTGCTTCAACTGGAGTTTCTTCAACTACCTCTTCTTTAGCGCCACCCTCTTCTTCTGCTTTTAGTTTTGCAATAGCAACTTCAACTTCTGCAATATCAGCTTTAATTTCTTTGTTTACAGTTGTTAAAATTCTATTTGTTGTTTCAAGAATAGGATATCTTTCCTTGTTAGCTGCAATAACTTCTTCGCAGTGTTGAACAGAAAGTCTTAAGCCATCAAGTAGATCTAAGTCTTCAGCAAGCTTCTTAGCTTTTTCTTCATCTATATCTACATAGTTATTTACACCATATAGAACAACCTTTTGTTTAGCAACAAGAGCTTCTTTTCTTCTTAATTTCTTCTTGTCGTTGTCTAAGTTCTTCTTAACTCTCATGAGTGGTAAGAATTCTTTCTTGTTAGCTTTAAGATCTTTTTCGTTTGCTTTTAATCTTTCTTTTAATACTTCTAAGCGAGCTTCATATTCCTTTAAGGTCATCATTGGAACAAACTCTTCTTCCTTTGCCTCAGTAGCTTCAAATAGATTTTCAAGATTAGCTCTCTCTTCTTTCCATTTGTTCTTTTCTTGTTCTGTTTGTTGTTTTAATGCTTCATATTCAGCTCTCTGTTCTTCAAGCTCTCTTCTTAACTCTTCAATTTCAGCCTGAGCTTCCATATACTCAGCGCTTTCCTCAGGTTTAGCTTCTTCTGCAGGAGCTTGCTCTTCATTAAAGATAGAAACTTGACCATCGATTTGTTCTTCTTCTGGTTTTTCTTCTGTTTGAGCTTCATCTTCCTGTACGCCAAAGTTGAAATCTTCATCGTCAAAGAAGAAATCGTTAAGATCTATCTCGTCATCAGCAGGCTCTTGCTTAACAGCATTTTGTCTTTCTTCAATAGCCTTTAAGTTATTTTGCCTGTATTCCTCTTCAGCCTTTCTGAGTTCATCAAAATTGTCCTCAGCCTTAGGCTCTTCTTGGAAACCAAGCTCTAAACGCTCCTTTTCAGCAAGATCTTCGTTAACAGTTTTAACCTCTTCTTCAACAGGTTCAGGAGCTTTCTCCTCTTGAACTGGTTCTACAGGTTTAACCTCTTGAACAGGAACAAACTTTGGTTCTTCCACCTTTTGTTCTTCTTTTAAAACTTCAGGACGGCTTTCTTTTGCCTTTCTTTTATCTTCAGTTTTAGGATCTAAAATTGATAGTAAAAGATCGCCTAAAAAGAAGATGATAAAGCCACCAGCAACTATGATTGCAATAATTGCAAGCACATTTACAAGTGCGCTCCCGAAGTCTACAAATGATAATAATGACATTAAATTATTCATAAACTACCTCTTTTTTGAATGTACCTACATTTTAGCACAAGCTTTATAGTTTTGCAATACCCTATTTAAAAATTTTTGAAATTTTAATATAAAAACATGAGAATTTATGAAAAAAAGTGGCAATTTGTTAAAAATTGCACACTTTTTAATGAAATTTATAAAATTTTAGCCCTGAAGCCCTCTAGATTGCCTATCCATATCTTCTACCACTATATCAAAGATTTCACCAAGAGTAGAACAATATTCAAGCACTTCCCAAGGTTTATCTGTATGAAAATGAATTTTAATAAGCTCTTCATCTCCAACTACAAGCAAACAATCTCCTTTAAAATTTGCATTGAAATAATCGCGGATAGCATCCTCATTTAAATTTTTACCTTCTATAAGAAGTTGGGTGTCGTATTTATCTTCCAAATTACTCTCCTTTTAACAGAGTTTATTATACTACATAAAAGTATAGTTTACAAACAAATTTATAGTTTGAAATGATATGATTTAAAAAATTTGTTAGTTTTTATAATCTATATCAAAACTTGTAGTGTTAAAATTTTCATCCATTACAACATTTGCCTCAAAAATTTTTCCTTCTATCAATGAATTTAACCAAAGTTCATCATCGGAAAACATTCTTTCAAAGGGAAGCTTGTTTATATCGTACCAAGAGGGTTTCATCTCCTCAGATTCAACAAGTTCTCCACTATAATCTGAAGCCACAAACACATAGGTGTCTTCCTTTTCTTTTTCACCTTTATAAAATAAGTCAAAGTGCAATACTGCTCGCTGTTCTAAATTTATGGGAGTAACACCAATTTCCTCCCTGCATTCACGAAGCATACCTTGAACTTCACTTTCTCCTGGTTCAATTTTACCTCCAACGCCATTAAGCTTTCCAGCACCAAAGCCACGCTTTTTCTCTGCAAGCAAAATTTTACCATCTTTAATTATATATAAAAGTGTTGTTCTTATCATTCGCATATTGTAACTCTCATTATTTAATTGGTGGAAGCGGCGGGAATTGAACCCGCGTCCGAAAAAGGTTAAATTTGCTTTTCTACGATGTGTAGTTTATGCTCTTTTCTCTCACAAAAGCACAGTCATAAACAAGTGCACTTTTGCCAGCGCTTTAAAATTTTTTAAAACAAAACAGCACTAAATTTGTTTTAAAGGGTCACGAATTTTGAACGCCTAAACTTTAAACTCGTGCGCATTTAAAGTGGCGTGTTGCGCGCTTAGGCAGCAACTAAATTTTCGCTATAATCTGCGTTTATTTTTTTGTGGCTTTTAAGGCAGACTCCACACTGCCACACGCTTTATGCAAATTTCACTACTTCCCCGTCGAAACCTGTTCGCCCCCTTAAAGTTTTTTGGAAATACGCCTAATTTCCATGTCTGCAGATTTCTTTTTTAGATCTTCACGCTTATCGTAAAGTTTTTTGCCCTTACCTACTCCGCCCTCTACTTTAACAAGCCCATCCTTAATATACACCTTTAATGGAACAAGTGTGCAACCTGAAACTTCTGACTTTTTAAACAGCTTTAAAATTTCAGATTTATTTAATAGTAGCTTTCTAGTGCGCCTTTCGTTTGGAGCAAAAGATGAAGTTTTATCATATTGCTTAATGTAGGCATTCTTTAAAAAGGCTTCACCATTTTTTATTTGTATAAAAGCCTCGTTAATGCTTATTCCGCCCTCTCTAACAGATTTTACCTCGCTTCCTTCAAGCACAATTCCAGCCTCGAAGTTATCTGAGATAAAATAGTTATGAAGTGCTTTTTTGTTTACAGCAATTGTCTTCATCTTATATATTATAGCACAAAATAAAAAAAATTCAACAGTTTTACTGTTGAATTTCAGCTTATAAACAAATTAATCAGGCTGTTAAAAACAAGCGAGGCAAGGCCCCTTTAATGCCTAAAAGCAGGAGTTTAGTGACCTAAATGACTGGTTTTAGGCGTTTTTCAGTAAACGCAGCATCGCGCAGTTTTTCAGCAGCCTGAAAATTCAACAGTTTTACTGTTGAATTTAATTTTGTAATTCCTGGGTTGCACCTTCTTGAGTTACACCCTTTTGTTGTTCTGTAATATAACCATCTATCATGCTTTGAATTTTAGTTGTATCAGATAAGGCTTTTACCTTTTTTATAATATCTTCTGTAGGTGTATTACCACGCAAAGTTTCTTGATAAGCCAAAGTTTCTTGAACAAACTCACTTCTGCGTGCCTCTAAAGGTTTTACTAAACCTTCCTTAACTTTTTTAGCTTCAGTAATTCTTCCACTAACAGCCTTTATATCTCTTCTTTCGCTACCTTTTCCAAAGAATTGTTTAGCGTGAACCAATTGATTGTATATATCTGAAAGTACATTTTTAATAACGCCCTTTGCTTTTCTGAACTGTGCTGCAATTTGTTTGCAAGCTTTTTCAATTTCTTTTACAACAGCTCTATCAAATGCATTTTTTAAACTTCTTTCAGAAACGCCTTCCGCTGTTTTACCACCAAACAAAGGTTTCTTAACTTTTACCTTATCTTTTAGATGTTGTATATAGTCAGCATCTGGATCTAACAGACTAATTACATAATCTTCAAGTGATTGCTCAGGAAGACTTGGCTCAACTGGCTCATCCACTTTCTCTTCAACTTTTCCTGGCAAATGAATTACAGCTGGTGGATCTTGATGAGTTTTTCCTCCACCCTCTAATTCATCTATCATTTGATCTGCAAAGTTAAATTCTGGGTCACTGCTAGTTTTAGGTCTAGGTTTTGGTTCTGGCGCTCGCTCAGGCTGAGGCAATTGTCTTGGACTAGCGTTTTCTTCAAAAATCTCTCTACCTTCAGGTTGTTCAGCAAATCTAGATCTCTCTTCAATTTGAATTGGCCTTTTACGCTCATATTTCTGAGCAGGTTGCTGAGGTCCTGGTTCAGCGTTTGGGCCTACATAAACTGTTTTTCCTAAAATTTTATCTGCTACACTTTGAGGGAGTTCAAGATTAAACATATAATTCTTTCTTTGACCAAATAAAACATCGTATAAACTTGTTGGTTGTTTAGCATAAGCATAGCCCATTTTTGTTAAAGTACTAATTATATCAGATGGCGATTTTTCACTCTTTTTTAAGAACTTTGCCACAGCTCTTTCAGCTTGAGCTGAAATTAAACTTATTGTTTCTCTATTGGTATTTCCAAGTGCAGCAATAGCATTTGAAAGTTGAAGTCTTAAAGCATTATCAATTTTTCTATTTAAATTGCCACCTAAATCAAAGCTTTCAGCAATGAACATTGTGGTTAATAATTCTGCAATAAACTGAACTCTATCTGGGTTTGTAGTCTTTTTAAAGCTATCCTTTAAGCTTTCTTTTGCAATATGATTAAAAATTTGAACTAGTTTATCAGCTTCACTGACTATTTCACCGTTGTATCTTCCAGCCAACATAATTGTTCCGCCACTTGCTATTAAAGGCTGAGCAATTCTTTCATTATCTTTAACTTTAACTTTGTATGCTCTTTCAATTTCATTTACAATGCTTTTAAAGTTTGGGCAAGTTTTTTCGCTCTCTGAAAAATATTTAGTAATAGCTCCTACACTGCCTGTTAAAGGAAATCTTAGAGTTAAAGACTTATCTCTTACAGCAAAAGATGAATATCCAAATTCTGCATACATCGGCACGCCCATCATAACATCTCTTGAAGAAAATTCTCTAACTCTGCCCATGAACTCAGGATCTGCTGTAGTTTGAAACCTTTTAATAAGCTTAGTTCCATCAAGAGCTCCTGTGCGATTATAGCCCATTAGAGTAATAGCATCTTCGCTAGTTTCAAGATAATTTTCTAAATCTCTATAAGTTTCTTTTGTCATTAATTCGCTATATAACATAAAAAAACCTCCTAATATTTGTGGATATTATAGCACTAAATAGCCACAATTTCAAGGGGGTTTTCATATTTTTTTTAGTTTAAGCTAAAAATTCTCTTTACATAGTCGTATGCTACAACTTGAACCATTGTTCTGCTCATAGGGCCAGTAATAACAAACGCCTGACCAACGCCCGCTGTTACAATGCTGTTTTGCTCTTCCTCGTTAATTTCACCAGATTTTCTATAGAGCTCAACAAGGTCGTTCATATCGTTTGGTGAAAGAGAGAATATGAATGAATATTGGCTGGCGTTAATAACCGCGGTAGATTGACGCTGAATTTCTGGAGAACCAACGAAGTCCTTAATATTCTGTGTAATAACAATTTGCATACCGTTATACTTACGAATACGCTTAGCCATTTGCGCCATGAAGTCCAGAGCTATTGGGAAATTTGGGTTGATGAAGACATGGGCCTCGTCGACTGCTATAACGATTTTGCGGTCTACATTAAACCTTTCATTGAAGTCCTTATTTTTAATAATTTCATTGTCTAGATACTTAAATACAAGAAGCATCTGCGCGTTAGCTATAACTTGGTTTCTGTTAGCAAGTAAAGAACGGAAGTTGAAGGTAACAAAGTTTTCCTTTGTTTCCATAGTTGTAGGGCCATTCCAAAGGTTGGAGTTTCTTCCTCCACTAGCAAACTTTTTAACATATGTTTCAACTGTCATGTAGTTCTTTCTTTCATAATCAGTTTGAGCGGTTTCAATTTTGTTGACAATATATTTATAAAGGTCATCAAAAATTGGGAAATCTTCAGGTTTTAATTTGGATAGTTCCACACCAGGACCAATGTTTTTCTGTTTATACACCTCTACAACTGCAGAGTTTAAAATTTCAAAGGCCTCACTGTTCATACCCTCCATAATTACTTTAAAGAACTGCTCCAAAAACTGTAAGTGTATAGAATAGGAGTCGTCATCGCCACCCTCATCTGCTTCAAGAGAGGTGATGATATGGAATGGGTTTATAATACCCATGCTAGAAGAACCTACATCTATCCATTTACCTCTAAGGTTTTTAGATAGCGGAGTATATTCATCTTCAGGGTCAAGAATAAACACTTTGGTGTTATCTGCAGCAAAGTTTGCAAGTAGTGTTTTAGTACAATAAGATTTACCAGAACCAGATTTTCCTATAATCATCATGTTACTATTAACTCTTTCCCTATCTCTTTTAAAGAAGTCCACAAACACTGGGAATTCGTTATAGCCAATATAGAAACCGTTTGGATCTTGAAGTGCGCTGGATACAAATGGAAAAATGGCAGCAAGAGTTGTTGTTGGGATGCCACGCTTAGTGTTTTCAACATTATCTCTCATGGATATATTTGAACTAATAAACGCATCAACCTGACGACCAAACATTTCAGAGTATTTAAAGCCCTGTTGTTTTAGTATTGCCCTAACTTCCTTTCTAGCTGGTTCTTCACAAGTTATGAATATGTTTACATCGTAGAGCTGTTGGTTATTATTTTTTAAATTTGCCAAAAGTTCTCTTAAAGTTTGAAGGTGGGTTTGATTTTCAATCTGCTTACTACTTCTTGCCACCTTAGCCACTTTTGTTTCCATTTCCATAATTGCCTTATCTATAGCACGCTCTGCCTTAAACTTTTGAACTGGGGTGATTTTGGTCACCACTCTTGTTCTATCAAGCCTATAGAAAGGATATCCCCATGCGTTTGGAACTTGAAGCGGATAGTCGCTTACCACAAACTGACGGTATGGTTTATCATCTATAATAACCCTACTTGCTTGGAACCTAATTTTATTAGGTGTAGCCCAATCGATATGTTTTGAAAATGGCAAACTATCAAGCTCACGCTCATCGAATTCCTTTCCAAAGTTTGCACGCAAGAAAACTGCTAGGTCGTTTCCCACAACCCTTTCTGTATGCATAGGAGTTGGAGAGTTTTGAAGTGTGCTCATCATACCATTGATAGTATTTTCTAAAAGTTCTTTATCCTTATCATACACCACAATATAGAAGTGGTCTTTAAATATCTTCTCATCACGGTTCATAGTTTCCATTCTAGAAACTCTTTCTTCAAAAACGCCAGCACGCACTTCAACTTCTTCAGGAGTAATTTCACCCTCATATTGAAGTTCTAACAAGTTATCATATTTTTTATCCTCGTTATAAATATACGAGTCTAATATCATGGCTTTATTTACTTTTACAACGGAACAAGATTGTTCATCGGAAAGTCTTCTTAATGCATTTGCAAAAGTTTCAATTACCATTTCTTGTTTATAGTCATTAAGTAAGCCAAATTCAAGAGGATAAACCTCTATTACCATACCAAAATATTCTTTGTAATCTATAAATCTATCTTGATATATATCAACAAAGGGAATAATTTCAGATACTGGAGAGAATTTTTTAATTTTTTCTTTTGAATACCTTTTTTTCTGAGCTAAAAACCTAATTGCATAGCCAAGCGTTTGATAGAGCCTTACATCATCGGCAACTTTAAAATATAAGCTTATAATTATAGCAACCCAAGCAATACCAAGCCAAATGCCAAGGTTATTTGGAAGCCCGCTTAAAAATAGCCCAAGCCCTACGCCAACACCTATAAAAGCAAGAAGAATGTCACCTAAGGTAACATTTTTAAAAAACTCCATTTTAACTTTGGTTCTTCTAGGAATAACTCTCATAATTCACCCTTTTTTATTGTATTATAACCGAAATATGTAAAAAAACAAAACAATTTGAAATAAAAATCTGATTATATTTTAATAATCAGATTTTTTAAATTAAAAAATTATTTTTTTAATTATTTTTTATATATTTACTTACATAAATTTTCTATTTTTTTTGGCGTTTTTTTTTGCGTTTTTTCCATTACAGGTTCAAAATCTATTTTTCTAGTAAAAACATTGCTTGCAGTAACCTTAACTTTAATTGTATCACCTAAAGAATAAGTTCTTTTAACTCCAGATAATTTCATCTTTTTATCTAAAAATACATAGTCGTCATTAGGCAAATTTTCTATTTTTATTAAACCCTCTATTGTATTTGGTAGTTGCACGAAAATTCCAAAATTAGTTACGCCAGAAATTACACCCTCAAATTCTTTTCCAATTTGTTTAGACATAAATTCTGCCTTTTTTAAATCGTCAACTGCACGCTCGGCGTCATCAGCACGCCTTTCAGTTTTACTAGATTGAAAACTAGCCTCTGTTACAAAATCTTCAAGCTCATATAGGTTCGCCTTATTAAAGCCCTTATGCAAACACTCTTTAATTATTCTATGAATGCAAAGGTCTGGATATCTTCTAATAGGCGAGGTAAAATGGCAATAATTTTCTGACGCAAGCCCAAAGTGTCCTAAATCATCCTCTTGATACCTAGCTTTTTTCATACTCATTAAAAATACTTTATTAAGCACGCTCTCTTCTGGAGTGTTTTCAAAAAGAGAAAGTAGCCTTTGATAAAAAGTTGGATCTATCTTTTTTGGAGGAGCTATGCTATTTACGCCTAAACCTTCAATAAAGGAAAGCACATTTTGCACACTTTCAGGAGTTGGCTTTTCATGAACACGGTATATAAATGGCACGCCTAAATCGTCAAAGTGTTTAGCCACAGTTTCATTGCAGATAACCATAAATCTTTCAATAAGGTTATGCGCTTCATTTTGCACTCTTGGCATAACATCTAAAACTTCGCCTTGTTCGTTAAGCTTAAATGTGGCTTCTGGAATATCAAAGTTTAAAGAGCCTCTTTTCTTTCTATCATCTCTTATGATGTTTGAAAGCTCTTGCATTTTTAAAACATCGTCCTTTAAATGCGCGTATTTTTCGCACATTTCCTTATCGCCATTCATTATTGCAAAAATTTCATCATATGTGAACCTTTGCACACTTTTAATTACGCTCTCTTTAATTTCATGACTAATCACTTTGCCAGTGCTATCTATCCTCATTATTACAGAGAGCGCAAGCCTCTCTACATTTGGGCTTAAAGAGCAGATGCCGTTTGAAAGCTTTTTAGGAAGCATAGGAATGACACTATCTGGAAAATATACACTAGTTCCACGCTCAAAAGCCTCCTCATCAAGCGGAGAGCCAAGAGTGACATAGTTACCAACATCGGCTATATGCACGCCAAGTTCATAAGTGCCGTCATCAAATTTTTTAATAGACACAGCATCATCTAAGTCACGCGCATCCGCACCATCTATTGTGAAGATAGTTTGGTTTGTAAGGTCTAATCTACCCTCCCTATCCTCTGGTTTTATGGTATCTCCAATATATTCACATTGCTCAAGTGCTTTCTTTGAATATTCTGTTGGAAGGTTAAAGTCTTTTATTATTGCCTGTTCTAAAATGGCTTTATCATCAGCTTTTCCTAAAATTTCACTAACCTTACCTTGCAAACCCTCTCTAGAAGATGGTTGATAGGTTATTTCTGTTACTACAAGGTCGTTTACATCCGCACCATTCAATTCTTTAGGTTGAATGTATATGGGCTTTGTAAATCTATCAGATTCTACATAAGTTCCAACCTCATCCTTTTTCACTATTCCAACTACTTGCCTATTTACCTTTTCTACAATTTTTACTACCTCTGCCTCGTAATTTCCACCAATCGGCCTTACAAGCACAATATCACCAGAAATAGCGCCTTTAGTTTTATCTGACGGAATAAAATAGTCACGAGCCTGACCTGGAATCTTAACAAAAAGGTAATCTCTGCTCTTATTGGCAACTTCACCCTTTTTTAGTTTTAAAGTTTGAAGCGTGGCAAGTTTTCCGTTTTTACCCTCTATCACTTCACCGCTCTTTATAAGCTTGGCTACAATTTCCTCTACCACTTCTCTGTCTACTGAAAGTTTTCTTCCAATTTGGGTGTAGAGATTGTATAAATTTTTATATTTTAAAGACTTGTCATTTAAGATTTCTAAAACTTGATTTTTTATTGTCATAATTTATCCTTTATTCAATGTAAACTACAAAAAACATTTAAAAAACGGCTTTGTGGCCGTTTTTAATTATGCTGGGTTGTTTATTATTAATGTCACAAAATATAGGATAGCACAAACGGCAATTATTGAAGAAAATATAATAGTAGCTTTCTTTAATTTTCCGTCTCTTGTTTCACCCTTATTTTGAGAATAATAACTTTCATGTACTCCGCCTGAAAGAGCTTGGGAAGTATTGTCGTTTGAGTTAGATTGTAAAAGTGTTGTAACTATTAAACCTATTGCACAAAGCGTAATAATTCCTATAAGACAAGGCCTAACTATAGATAGTGTTGTGATGACCCAGTCTGGAAGTAAATCTCCATCAACAAAAAGTAGTAGTGAATTAAACATAAATATCTCCTTTTAACAGCATGCAATGAATATTGCCAAAAACAAAAATAATATCATAAAAATTATTGGTATAATTTTTAAACTGAACTTTTTTGCATTGACATGAAGCTTTACAACTATTCTAAAACAGCTTAACGCTATGAGAAATAGAACAACTACAAGCACAACTTTAGTGGTTACATCCATATCATGGAAAAATGCAACGACATTTCTATAAAATTCTGCCATAATTTATTCCCCTTTCTTAAATAAGCTTATTTATGATAACATTTAAAGTAAATATTTGTCAATGTTTTTTATATATTTTTTAACTTAAATAGCCCTTTATAATTAAATTTTCAGCCTCTTCATGGGTAAGCCCTAGCGACATAAGTTTAATTAATTGCTCTCCTGCTATTTTACCAATCGCCGCTTCATGTACCAAACTTGCTTCAGGACATTTAGCATCTATCTTTGGCACGGAAATTATTTGAGCGTTGTCTAAAAGTATTCCATCACATTCTACATGCCCAAAAGAGGCATTTTCACCAACTATGTTAGACATAAAGCTCTGTTTTGAGTTTCCCTTTGCAACACTTCTGCTTATAACTTGAACATGAGAGTTCTTTCCACTAAGTAAAACATCAAAGTTTGTTATGGCTTCTTGCGAGTCTGTGGTTAAAATCTTTTCTTTTATCACCAGTTTTGCATTATCTTCAAGCACAGCTTCAGTATCTCGCTTAGAATAAGTTACCCCGCCAAGCTGAATTGTTTCCATTTCAAACTCAGAGTTTTCTTTCATAAATATTTTTGTTAAAGGGTTTAAAACCTTTCCACCTAAACCTGAGCCAAGATGTTTTTCTACATATCTAACCTTAGCATTCTTTTCTAAATGAAAAGTATGAATGCCATCGTGCCTACTTTCCTCTCCTGTAGGGTTATGAATTCCACAGCCCGCAACAATCAACACATCGGCATCCTCGCCAATATAAAAATCGTTATACACAACATCGGTTAAATCTCCAACCGTGATGATGACAGGTATATGCACGCTTTTGTTTTTTACACCTTTATGAACTATGATATCTATTCCGCTCTTATCTTCTTTAGAGATTATTTCTATATCTGAAGTTGAGCGTCTTTCTAAACTTTCACCATTCTTTCTAATATTATAACTACCCTCTGGTATGGAATGAAGGTCAGCGATGCTTTTTAAAAGTTCTTTATCTATACTATTCATTTTGACCTCCTAGTTTTTTACAGACAGGCTCGGGCTTTAAAATGGAATAAATTTCCTCTTTTGTGCCCATTTTATAGCCATCGTTTTCAATTAGTAAAAGATAGTCTGCCTGTTCTAAAATTTTTTCTTGATGGCTAACTATAATTACAGTTTTATCTTTAAGTGCTTTAAATAAGTCTACTAAAGAATCAAAACTCCAAAGATCTATACCCGCTTCAGGCTCATCAAATAAAAATAGTTCTCCGCCTTTAGCTAAGCTTATAGCAAGCTCAATTCTCTTTAATTCTCCGCCAGAGAGAGTAGAGTCTAGCTCTCTATTTAAATAGTTCTTTGCGCAAAGCCCAACTTTTGAAAGATATTCGCAAGCGTCTGAAACCTTGTTTGATTTTTCACTGGCCACATCGAGCAAATTTTTAACAGTCAGCCCCTTAAACCTTACAGGTTGTTGGAGAGCAATGGTAAGGCCTAAATCTGCCCTTTCGTTTAAACTAAGCGAAGTTATATCTTTGCCATTATAGAAAATTTTTCCGCTGGTTGGAGAAATAATTCCCATAATGAGTTTTATGAGTGTAGACTTTCCACTTCCATTTTGACCAGTTATAACTGTAAGTTTTTTTTCTGGAAATTTTATATTTATATCTTTAAGCACTGCCCTTTCTTGATTTGTTTTCTCATCGCGGACAGTGTACCTTATATTTTTTAATTCTAGCATAAATTACCTCTTTAATATATTAACTTTAAAAAAGTTTAAGGTCAAGAAAAATTTATAAATATTTGACTTGGGTGAATTTATTTTGTACTATTATAAAAAAAGGAAAACCATATGAACAAATTATATTTTAAATATGGAGCAATGGGCTCTTCCAAAACAGCTCAAGCGCTTATGTGCAGATTTAACTATATACAAAAGGGTTTTAATGTGCTTCTTGCAAAGCCTTGTATGGACACAAGAAGTCCTAAAGTAACTTCTAGGATAGGTTTGAGCGCAGATTGTGAAACTTTTTCAGCTCAGGATAATTTAGTTGACTTTTTCAATAAGTTTAATGAAAAGAAGAAAATTGATGTATTTATAATAGATGAAGCGCAATTTTTAACTAAAGAACAAGTAAACGAACTTAAAGAGCTTACAATTTTCATACCCGTTTTGTGTTATGGCTTGCTTACAAACTTTAAAACAGAGCTTTTTGAAGGAAGCAAGCGTTTGGTAGAACTATCTGACAGTCTTATGGAAATAAAGAGCGTATGTAAGTGTGGAAGAAAAGCTACAATCAACGCACGCTTTGTAAATGGTAAAATTACAACGGAAGGCAAAGAGGTTGAAATCGGAGCAGACGAAATGTATGATGGGATGTGCTATAATTGTTTTAAAAAAGAGCTTTCAAAAATAAAATAGTTGTAATAACATTTGCTTTGTGTTATAATTATATAAGAGAGGAAAAATGAAACTTTTAGATACTATTAAAGAGCTTAATGCCAACATTTCAGATGTTGCAACCAGTGAAAAAGCAAAAAAACTTAGAAAAAAACTACTTGTTGGTGGAGGTATTGGCGCTGGAGTAGGAATACTGATGGTACTTGCTGGTTTTATACTTTTCATGACTGCTGGCGATTCTATGATGGAATCTATGAGTCCATCGATGTCATCATTTATATTCCCTATGATAATTTTTATGCTGGGAGGAATTGTTACAACTGTATCTATATTTTTTATCAAGGCTGGTCTTACAATTTTAATTGGTGGAGAGAGCTCAAAATTTATAGATAAAACTGTGAACACGAGATGCGAGTGTGGTGAAAGCGTAAAAGAAGGCGATAAATTTTGTCCTAAATGCGGTCGCGCACTTAGAAAAACTTGCTCTTGCGGTAAAGTAAACGAACCCAACGCAGAGTACTGCTCAGAATGCGGTAAAAAATTAGTATAAAAAAATGTTAGAAATTTCTAACATTTTTTTATACTCCTTCCTGTTCAAGTATATGGTCATTAATCTTATTTGCAACATTTGTTTTTCTAGCTTTAATATACTTTTCTTTCATGGCTTGGGTATCTAAACTTTTAAGCTGTTCATAAATTTCATCGATATTCTCAATTTCTAAAGCCATTCCATTTTGCTTAAAATATTGGAGATTAGCATATTCTGGTTTTGGAGTTTTCCCTACAGCCACAAGTGGCACGCCTTTATTTATTGCCTCTGTTGCAGTTATACCGCCAGTTTTACCAATTATACAGTCTGCAATAGACATCATATATTCAAGTTCTTTTGTAAAACCATAGCTATAAATTTTAGCTTGGCTCTTCTTAGCTAAAGCATCGACCTCCTCTTTTAAATCTTCATTTCTTCCTGCAACACTGATTATTTGAAGATCTGGATGAGAAGATAGCTTTTTAATAACCTTATAAACATTTCCAAGCCCATTTCCACCGCCAACAACAAGCACGATGGGCTTATTTAAATCTATATCTATATTTAAAATTTTTTTAGCTTCGTTTTCATCTATAGTCTGATAATATTTTGGGTTTACTGGAATTCCAAATGGAAGAATATGCTTTTCATCAAAGCCCTTGCCTTTAAGCTCTTCCTTAAAGTCTTCATTTGGAACAACAACATATTCGTTTTCTTTAAAATCTTTAAGCCCAGGAGTTAAATCGTAGTCTGTAACAATAAAATAGTTTAGAACTGGTTTTTCAAATTCATTTTGATATTTTTGTACAAACAATCTACCTGCAATATGGGTGGATAAAATAACATCTGGCTTAAAGGTGTTTATAAGTTCTAAAGTTTCATCCTTTATGCTTTTTATGTAGTTATCATATATAGAATTATCTGATTTTTTTGTTCTGTCGTAGAAATAATTAGATATTGTTGGAAACTTTGTCATAGCAGTAAAGCCAAGTTTTGAAATTACCCATTGTCTAAATTTTCTATGTATAAACATATCATGCACTAAAACTTCATGGCCCTGGCTTTTTAAATATTCCGCCATGTTTCTTGCTACTTCATTATGTCCTGCACCTATTGTGACCGTAAAAATTAAAACTTTCATGTTATTCCTTTTAAATTAAAGCAAATTTTGTTTTACAAACTCTTCTATTTCATATGGTCTAGTAATTATAAGCCCATTGCCTCCAAGTTCAAGCATTGGGTCTACATCCACTTTAACCCTATCACCTATAACTAGAATCTCACTTGGGCTAATGTGCTCAGAGTTTATAATTTCAGTGTAACGCTCTTTTTTAGTTTTTACATTTCCACTGCGCAAAGCCTCAGAAGATGGCGCGAATATCTTTTTGAACACGGTTACATCTATGCCTAACCTTTCCGCCTTTATTAAAATGTTTTTATAGGCCTCGTTGGTAACAATATATAGCGGATAGCTTTTTGATAGATTTAATAGAACGGAATTATCTATGCTTTCAGCATTTTTATAGTTTATTTCAAAAAAATTATCTATTCTATAATTATCCCAGGCACTTTTTTCTATTCCAAACCTTCCACAACTTGAGGAAAAAGATGGCGAGGCTTTATTTTCCATAGTAAAACCAACCTCTTCCATGAGGCTATCCGCCTCACTTTCTGAAAGGTTTGAAAGTTTTAAAATAGTGTTTTTTATGTATCTTATATAATATTCTCTAATATCTGGAGAATAATAGAGAGTTTCATCAAAATCAAACACTAAAACTTTAAAAGTTTTAGGGTCTGAGCAAAAGTATTCTTTCATTTAACTATAACCAAAATAAATTTTCAGCTTTTACTTATAAAAAAGCTTGAATAAAGTTTACTATAATTTTTATACTTTGTCAATTGCTAAGGTATATATTTTTTATTTAACAAATATTGTCTAATTTTGTAAAGCATAAATAATTTTAAAATTTCTAGACAAGATAAATGTATTAAAGGAGATATTATGAAAAAGTTTTGTATTTTAATGCTTATTTTAGCACTAGTAATTGTGCCTATTGCTTCGGCATCGAATAGTACGGCATTTGCAGATGAGGGAAAGATAATAGTTTGTGGCGAGGGTGAAGTTTCACTTATTCCAGATATGGCTATTGTATCTGTTGGCGTTGAAAGTTTAAACGAAAGTTTAATTACCGCTCAAA
Source organism: uncultured Clostridia bacterium (assembly GCA_944372325.1). Lineage (GTDB taxonomy): Bacteria > Bacillota > Clostridia > Christensenellales > UBA1242 > Caccopulliclostridium. The sequence goes on from CALVYR010000011.1 coordinate 18,633, forward strand.
CTGAAAACACACAAAGCATGAACGCACTAGTAGCCATTTTAAAGGAAATGGGAATTAGTGATGAATGTATAAAAACAAAGGGATATAATGTATACCAGCGCTACGATTATTCTCAGGGTGAAAAACTACTTGGCTATCAAGTATCAAACTATTTAGAATTTAAAACTAAGGATGTAGATAATATTGGCTCTATAGTATCAAAGCTCATGGAAAATGGCGCAAATAGGTTTAGCGGAGTTAGTTTTACCCTAGAAAATAGCGAAGAGGCATATAAACAAGCGCTATCCAAAGCATTTGAAAACGCAAAAACAAAGGCAAGCGCTCTTTATAGTGGCGAACTTGAGGTAGTAAAAATAACAGAAGAAAAGAACACCGCTTGCTATTTAAGAGATAATTATGGATACGCAAGTTCTATAAGTGAAGCAACAAAATTTATGAAGGGCGAAATAAAAATTTCCGCTTCAGTAACAGTAGTGTTTGAATATGATGGAGAGTTTACTAAAGAAACTATTCCAGAGCACATAGAGCCTGAAATAGATGACCAAATAATAGGCAAGGAAAGTGGCGAGGAAGAACAACCTGACGGTTTAGATGACTACACCCAACCCAACCTAGATGAGCAACCAGATGCTACTACTACAGAAAAAGATGATACTATAATAACAGAAGATAATATAAAGGAAGAAAATTTAGATGACCCCAAGGATGACAATGAAAAAGAAAAAGTAATTGTTGGAAATAAATTTAACCATAAAAAAATTGCAATTTAATTGCAATTTAAAAATAAAAATGGTGTGAACAAACCGTTCACACCATTTTTATATAATATTTAGTTATTAAAATACCTTTTAAGCAATCCTTCAAAAGCCTTACCATGACGAGCTTCATCACGAGCCATTTCATGAACTGTGTCGTGAATTGCATCTAAGTTAAGCTCTTTTGCACGCTTTGCAAGTTTTGCTTTACCCTCTGTTGCGCCATGTTCAGCTTCAACTCTTAGTTCTAGATTTTTCTTTGTTGAATCTGTAACAACTTCGCCAAGAAGTTCTGCAAATTTCGCTGCGTGTTCAGCTTCTTCAAAAGCAGCTAAGCGGTAGTACTCTCCTATTTCAGGATAACCTTCTCTCATAGCCACTCTAGACATAGCAAGATACATTCCAACTTCTGAACATTCGCCATTGAAGTTCATTCTTAAACCCTCAATAATTTCTGGGTCAACGCCTTTAGCTACGCCAACAACATGTTCAGCAGCCCAAACTCTATCTTCAGCTTGTTCTTTAAAAGCGCTAGCTGGAGCGCCACATATAGGACATTTTTCAGGAGGGGTATCACCCTCGTGAACATATCCGCAAATTGTACATACAAATTTTTTCATATTTAATCCCCTTTGTAAAATTCTGCTTTTTAAAGCAAAAGCATATTACCATTTTAAATTTTTAAAGTCAAACAAAAATAAGACTATTTTATAAAATGGTCGGGGTGGCGAGATTTGAACTCACGATTTTCACTTCCCGAAAGTGACGCCTTACCACTAGGCCACACCCCGATATAGCAACATTAGCAAAAATTATTTTCTTTGTCAAATTTAATTACAAAAGGGTTTTTATAAAAAAGAGCTTAAAGGTTTTCTTTAAGCTCTTGTTTCTAAATCTTTTTTAGCTTGATTTATGCTTTTTACAATACTATTTATTACCCTATCTTTGTTTAACCACCAATCTCTACTCCAAACACGCATTATGTTCCAACCGCGACTGCGAAGGAATTTGTTATGGAACACATCACGCTCTAAAACAGAGTCTGAACTCTTATAGGCTGTATAATCGCACTCTATGCCAATAAGATAGCGGTCCAATGTTTTATCATATACCGCAACTGGAATTTTATATTCTGTGTTACCTAAATTAGTTTCCACTGTAAAGCCAAGTTTTGTAAGTTCTGCTTTGATTTCATTTTCAAGTTGATTTACTATTTCTATCTCTGAAGTCTGTGGAAGCGCAGGTTTGAAACTATCTAGCACATAACCTACTTCCTTAGGCTTTTTATTTGATACCGCACGAACATAGGTTAAATAGCTTTTAAATATCTTTGGCCCAGCGTTTTTTGTCCCCTCCACTGCTAGCTCTTCTGGCTCAATGCTGGTTACTACATAGATCTTTTCCTTAGCACGAGTTATAGCAACATTCAAACGGTTTTCCCCACCCTCTACGGAAAGTGAACCAAAATGTGCCACAACTTTACCATATTCATTTCTAGCATAACCAATGCTAAATATGATTATATCTCTCTCATCACCCTGTACATTTTCTAGATTTTTAATAAAGATAGAGGTATCCTCATTGTCTTCCTTTCTGTTTAATTCTTTTAGGTAGGCATCGCGGAAAGCTGAATCCTTTTGACATTCATTGTCAATGGCATCCTCTATGGCATTTTCTTGCTCTGTGTTGAAAGTTACTATACCTATAGAAGATTTATTCTTCTTATTTTTTATAAGTTTCTTTAAAAGCTGAACAACTGCCTGGGCTTCCTCTTGATTTTTTCTTCCTAGCCACCTGCCATTCACTTTTATGCGCTCTATAGGTTTATTGCCTATATTTTTAGTGACATTTGGCGCTATTTGCAGTTTACTATCATAGAAAGCATAATTTGAAAAGTTTATAAGTTCCTCGCTTTTACTTCTATAGTGATAGGTAAGATTTGTGCTGTTATATCTAGATGTTGCAAGGTCTAAAAGGCTTTCAACTTCTAGTGCTGCTTGAGTGGCAAGGTCTAGGTCGTCATCGGAGTCGTTACCTAGATATCTTTTTACAAAGGTTGCGGTTGGGCGAAGCTGTTTAGAGTCGCCTGCTACAACTATGGCTTTACCTCTATAGATAGTTGGAAGCGTGTTTTCAATAAACACCTGACTTGCCTCATCAAAGAGGATAATATCAAACATATTATTTTTAAGTGGGAAAATTGTTGATACGCTTTCTGGAGAAAGTAGCCAACATGGGAAAAGCTTTAAGAGGAAATCGCCATAAAGCTCCATGGTCTTTCTAATTGGGAATAAGCCCTGCTGTTTTGTAATTTGATATAAGTAGTCCTTATTTTCTGGACTGTTATAATAGTAGTCCGCGTATTCCTGTTTAAACTTATTTATGCAAAGCTTTTCTGAAATTTCCTTTTCCTCTTTCTTTAAAGAAAGTATCCTATTGCATATATTTTCAAAATCTATAATCTTAGAAAGTTTATCTTTATTTAATTCTTCATATATTATAGTTTCGTGATAAACTCTTATGCCCAAAAGTTTACTTAACACTTCTTTAAATTGTCTTGGCGTTTTAGAATTAATATAGGCAAAGTCTAAAAGAACGCGCTCATCTTCAGTTAAACCTTGAAGCGACATGTTTATATCACGAATTTCGACATAGTCATCAAGGGCATTTAATAATAGTTTTAAATATATAGAGTTGCCATTTATGATGTTATCTACTGTCATTAGATATCCGCGTCTATCTAGCACTTTATTTAAAAGTTCGTAGCCACTAAGGTATGTATTGATATCTTGAAGAGTACCCTCAAATTGCTTAGATATTTCCTCTTCCTTTTCCTTAGTCTTCTTTTTATAATAAGGATACAAGAAGAAAGCGACCTTTGATATATCATAAGCTCTATAGAGCTTAGGGTTATCTAGCCTAGAGAGCATTTTTACAAGCGGTTTTAACCCCTTTTCCTCTTGAACATCATTCTCTATTGAATATACCATAAGTTGACGAGCATGCGCATGGGTTCCAGTATCAAATGGTACAATAGTTTTTTGAAGCATTTCTTTAAGCTTAGTTTTCATTTGATTTATCACATGAATTTCAACTTTGGGCTTTATGTGGTCAATGAGAGGGTTGCTCTTTTTTAACTCTATGTATCTATGATACATTTCAGCCTTGTTCTTTTCATCAATTAGTCTAAGAGTTGAATACAAGCGCTTATAGTCCATGTCCATAAGTTCTGAGTTTTTAAGCATCTGTTTATACAGAGTATAATCTAAACTTTTTTTGCCAATTCTTGCTGAACTTGCATACATCTCTTGAAGAGTTAAGCCAAAAGGCGTTTTTGTAAATAGCGTATCTGAAATAGTTTGAAGTTCGCTAGCTTCTTTTTTAAGCTCGCTTTCAACCTTATCATACTCGGAAAAGTCCTCACCCTCTCTATAGCTGTTTAGCACGGCGTTATGCATCTGAGAACAACGCTCATAAAACTCCACCTTATTTTTCTCGGCATCCGTTATGAACATACACTTAGAGTTTAAACCCTTTAACCTATTAAACACAACATCTAGCGCTGCTTTCTTTTGAGATACAACTAAAACTCTTTTATCCTTACAAATCGCATCTGATATTATGTTTACAATAGTTTGAGATTTACCAGTTCCTGGCGGACCATATATAACCATATTGCCAAACTGGTTGAGCTTTTTTATAGCCTCTTCTTGGGCATAATCTAAATCGTTGATAGTATAAACTCGGGTATCTTCCGTTTTTAACTTTTTAAATTTCTTGCCTTCCAATAGTTGGTCTATTGCAGAAGAAGAAAGACTTTTCTTTTCAAGCAAAGTATAGTCGTTATAAATAGCATTAGCAAGAGGAAATCTACCTAGTACGCAGGCATTTACAACTTTTAAATCTCTATCTATGCTATCCTTAACATTTTCAAAGTTAATTAATTTTTCAAAAAATTTATCATCTAAATCAAATTTATAGCCAAACGCAGATAGATATGCTAACACATCTTTAACGCTCTTTAATTTATAGTCTGTAAGCCCATCAAACTCAGTTAGCATGCCATCACTATTTATTCTGTGTTCTTTAGCATAGGCAAGTAGCAAGACTTTATTGAATTGAACATAATCATCTTGTTTTAGTTCCAAACTAACCGTAGTATCATTTTCTATATTTATTGTTACAGGAAAAAGAATTAGCGGAGCTTTTACTTGAATATCCTTATTAATCTGCCCTACCACGAAAGGATAACCAACAAATAGCTCATATCTTCCCGTTTCCTTGCTAAATTCTTCAATTTCCCTTTTTAAAGTTTTTAAATTAGAAACTTCCTGCCCAATTACCTTTTTAATTTCCTCACGCTTTAACCTTTCACGCCTCAAGTTTTCATTGCGTTTTTCCTCTAAGCTTAAATTTCTAGCATTATTAAAAAGAGGTTTAATGTTGTCTTCCAATTTAAAGTTTACAAAAATTCTATCTTTAATATCTTTCTTAATTAAAGGAAAACTTAATTTTTTACCTTTCCAAATAAAAGTAAAAAAATCATCAAAGGCATCTTTATCGTCAGCTATAATCCTTCCAATATCATAAGAATATTTTTTACTTATTTTTCTTGAATATAAACTTCTATTTTTACCACTAATTTCAATTAATCTTTCTTTATAATATTTATAAATAGGTTTCATAATTTTTTCCTTTAAAATAAATATATCAAAAATATTATATTTTTTCAAGTACTGTAAAGTAAAATAATAAAATAAATAAAAAAGATTTAAAAAATTAAATCTTTTTAGTTATTAATTAAAAAGTATTCTTATCTGCTAGCAGTCAAAAAATACACATGGCAAAATAGTTTAGTAAGAATGCTTTAATTGCATAAAAACAAGTATGGCAAGGCTCGGCAAGTGCGCCCAAGCAGGAGTGTACCTAAATGTACATGACTGTTTGGTCGCGCTTGACAGAAACACAGCCAGACGAAGTTTTTGTTAAGTTTACAACTAACCTATGATAGAAAATGTCAAACGGCATAAAAGCAAGTGGAGCAAAATAGTTTAGTAGAATACTTTAATTGCATAAAAACAAGTATGGCAAGGCTCGGCAAGTGCGCTCAAGCAGGAGTGTACCTAAATGTACATGACTGTTTGGGCGCGCTTGACAGAAACACAGCCAGACGAAGTTTTTATGCAATTAAAGCGGTAGGTCTTTCTTATCAAAAGTAAATACCCCCACTATAAATGTAATAATTCCAATGCCTGCGAGAATTGCAAACTTCCATAGATAGGATAATGTACCTGCTAGAATTGAGGTTGTATCAAAGAATGTGATAATTGAAAGATAGTTAAAGAAATTCATGGCTTCAATTCTCATAGCTGACGGTACGACATCGGAGCCAAAAAGACCTAGAATTGTGCAGACTAACATAAATATTGTTAAGCCGCCGCCTATGGACATTGAATATTTTGTTCTGTTGAATATTGCAGAACACATAAAGCAGAAACCTGCAAAGGCAAACATGGTTAGGAATGCCCCAAGGTTAAAGAGAAGAATTTCCGCATAATTTATTGCAAAATTATTTCCGCCAACAATGAACACGGATACCACGCTTACCGCGGTTACAATTGCAAACATAGATAGGAGTGCCCAAAGCATATAAGCCATTTGTGTAACGGTTACTGTGCGGCGCTTAGTTGGCGTTGAAAGTACATATGCCATAGAACCAGAATCTACTTGGCCTGCAAGTAAGCCATTTGCCACCATGATTACAAACACCATAGGTAGAAGCAAGCCCGCTATTCTATAAAAGATTGAGCCTATAATTAACCCATACATATCCATATCTCCAAGTTCTTCAAGTGCTACGGCAACTTTTTCTGGAATTTGGTCGGATATACTTTTAGTTGCTTCAGCTTTTGCCTTTTCTGCAGTTTCCCCTTCTTCTAGCCACAACTGATAGGTGTTGATAGCAGTGTTTGAAATAACCTTTACAGAAACGGCATATTGTTTTGCCTCAGTTTCAGTTGCTCCTTCCTCTATTTGCATATCATATACCATATTATACATTTCTGTATTTACATAAGTTGTAGCATAATCTGAATAGTCCTCTTGAGTGCCAATGGTACCAAGTTCTACTACTATTTTTCTAGCCTGTTCTTTTGCTTCACTGGCCTCACTTAGAGCATCGGCTTCAGTTTTTTCTTCTTCAATAGCTAATGCATAAGCGTTATCATAGACTGTTATATAATAGCCTTCCATAAGAAGGTCTTTGCCAGTAAGACTGGCATTTTCATTATGAGCAAGTAAAACATTGTTAAGTAAAATTTTTAAGTCTTCAATATTTACATCAGGCATAAACATTTCAATTAAACTTTCATATTGAACTATAAAAGCATCTGCCTTTTCAGAAGCAATTTGTTTTACTGTTTCTTCATCTGGTTTAGCGTTGTTTTCAGTTTCATAGTCCGTTAATGCGTTATCAAAATCTGATACTAAATTATTTATAAATGTAGAGCCAACGCCTGAAAATGTTGTCATTTGGTCATTGGTTTCAGCAGTAGTAAGATATAGCTCATACATATCCACAGCATTATCTTTCAAATATGCTTCCTGGTCTGCCTGAGTGAAAACATCTTTTAAGGAATCTCTAATATCATTGATACCTAAATTCCCAAGCACAATTATAACTATTGCAAGCATTACACAAGTAGCAACAGTTACTGCCACCCATTTTACCCAGTTTGCTTTCATTGTCTGTTTAAATAGCGCTTTACTAAACATCTTTCTCCTCCTTATATTTCTTTAGCACCTCTTTGAAATATTTTTCTAGGTCGTGCTTAACCTCGGAAATAAACTTAACTTCAAACTTCTTTAAATCTTTGAATAGTTTGTTTACATCCTTATCTAAAATTTTAATGGTCACTTGATTATACTTTTCTTGTACTCTAGTTATATCGTATTTTAATTTTTTAAACTTTTCAAAGTCAAGATTGTTTGTAAATTCAATTTTGTAATATTTCACATCTGAATTTTTAAGAGCATTTATATCTGCTATATCAACAATTCTACCATTAAATATTAAAGCTACTCTATCGCAGGTGAGCTCGAGCTCATCAAACATCTGACTGCTCATAAGTATAGTTCTGCCCGATTTTTTTTCTTCTAAAATTAACTCTAAAAAAGTTTCTCTCATTAATGGGTCTAGCCCAGTGCTTGGCTCATCGAGCACTAAGATATCCTTATTCGCCATAAGAGCCGCCACAATTGCCGTTTTTTGTTTCATTCCCTTGCTCATACGCTTAAGGTTAGCAGATGGGTCTAGTTGCAGGCGCTTTATAAGATAATCTGCTTTATCCATATTCTTTAAGCCAATTAGCTCTGCCTGGTTTCTTAAAAATGTGGTGCCATCTTTTAAATCTGGGAAAGCTATTTCGCCTGGGATATATTCAACATATTTTTTTATCTCACACGAGTCGTGCCACGCATCCATGCCTAGCACCTCAACCTTACCACTTCTAGGCTTTAAAAACCCCATTATATGGCGAATGGTGGTAGTTTTACCGCTTCCATTTGTTCCAACAAAACCAAAAGTTTCACCCTTTTTTATACTAAAGGAAATATCAAATATACCTCTGCCTTCACCATAATCTTTAGTTAAATCTTGAACAACAATTACTTCTTCTTCCATTGCGTCCCTCCAAAATCTTTATCTTCTCTATAGAACTGCATAAAGTAATCTTCCAAGGTAAATTTATTCTCTTTAAAGGACTTTACATTAAACTCTGAAAGTTTAGCAATAAGCTCGTTGACGTCCTTATCATTTACGCCAATTGTTACTTTTAAATTTTCTGGGTTTGAAGATAAAATTTCAATCTTTTTAATATCCTTTGTATTTTTTTTGCCCTTTGGGAACTCTTCTAAAAGCTTAACAAAGTTTTGTTTATTTAAAAGTTCAACTTCAAAGTTTTTATTTTCATTGTGCTTAATTTTAGTTGTTGCAAACCTAGATATAATTTTGCCGTCTTTAATTATGGCTATATCATCACAAGTAGCTTCAACCTCATTGAACATATGCGAGGAAAGAAGAATAGTTTTACCTCTCTTCTTTTCCTCCTTAACATAATCTATAAACACCTGTTGCATAACAGGATCTAACCCACTTGTAGGTTCATCTAAAATAAGCACTTCTGGGTCACCCATGAAAGCCGTAACAATAGCAAGTTTTCTTTTATCCCCAAGGCTCATTTTTTTAGTTTCCCCTGCTGGGTTTAGTTCAAACATTTCAAGCAATTTGTTTAAAAGTTCTTTGTTATGTATATGCCTTAAGTCTGACATCATTTTAATAAATTCCCAGCCAGTCAAGCCTTCAGGCAGAGCAATTTCACCTGGGAGATAACCAACGCTAGCTAAGATTTTGTAATAATTTGAAAAACTTTCCATGCCAAAAACTTTTGTAGAGCCACTTTGAGGTTTAGAAAAACCCATGATATGTCTAATTGTTGTAGATTTACCTGCGCCATTAGGGCCCAAAAAGCCAAAAACTTGGCCCTTTTCCACGCTAAAGGAAACATCAAACACTCCTCGACCATGCCCATAGTCTTGAGTTAAGTTTTCAACATCAATAACTGCCATAGAACCTCCTTTTATAGATTAATAAACAAATTTTATAGTAATATTATATAATTAAAAAGCAAGTAAAGCAACTAAAATTTTTAATTTGAAAAAAAGAATGATAAAATTTCTTGACAAAAAGTAGCATATAAAATATAATGACTTGCGTAAGCGGAGCTTAAGGTTATATAAGTCATGAATTTCTTTATAAAGTAAAGAAAATCATCTCTCAGGGTAAATGGTATAAAAAATCGGGTAAGGAAAAATAAATGGCTTATATAACCATAGCTTTAGCTCAATTAGTTTTGCTAAGTTTACAACAAAGGCACAAAAGAAAACATTATTTAACAATTAATATTGCTGATATACCTCAGTAGGTAGAGGGCTGCCTTGGCAAGATACGGATTTACCATAAAAATTATCCTAAAAAATTGAATATGCTGATGCAGCTCAATCGGTAGAGCACTTCCTTGGTAAGATAAAAAATAGCAAATTTTACCGCTTAAAAAACAACAAAATTTAACTTAAAAACTGAATATGCTAATGTAGCACAGTCGGTAGTGCACCGCCTTGGTAATTTTAAAATAGCCAAAATTTGCACCTCAAAAAACAACAAAATTTAACTCAAAAACTGAATATGCTAATGTAGCACAGTCGGTAGTGCACCGCCTTGGTAAGATAAAAATAGCCCAAATTTGCACCTCAAAAAACACTTAAAAATTTAATAAAAATCACATATGCTAATGTAGCACAGTCGGTAGTGCACCGCCTTGGTAAAATAAAAAATGCCAAATTTTACCACTTGAAAAACAAGAAAATTTAACTCAAAAACTAAATATGCTAATGTAGCACAGT
>CALVYR010000012.1 GCA_944372325.1 uncultured Clostridia bacterium
AAATTACAAAATTTTTAACTTTTTTTTGGTAAAAATCAACACCCTACGGCGTGTTCACGAACACCCCGCAAGTAGTAGGCTAAAAATACATGAAAAACATATAAAACTCAAAGAAAAGAAAATAAAAATTTTTTTTAAAAAGTTGTAAACTTTGCCATATTTTTAAAGTTTTACAAAAAAACTTGCCATAAACTAGACAAGTTTTTAAAAATTTTTTACGCTATTGGCTCTTCTCCACCCTGCCAAAAAATTGACATTATATATGGATAGCCATCATTTAAAACATCACTAATCGCCCATTTTTTATTTGAAAAGCCAGAAGGAATACTGGTTAAGGCATCTATAGAAAAATTATTTTTTCTATTTAAGGTTACAGAAACTATATCTCTACTTAAAGCTTTATTAGCTGTACCATCCTTTCCTTCATCCCAACTAGCGGTTGTACTTGCAGATATTTTAACAGATGTTGCAGACACAGTTAAAATCACTTTAGAATTTGAAACTGAAGTTTTTTTAGTTGTTATATTGTATAGTGTCACCTCTTTAGAAGAAAATCTATATTTCCGTTAAAATAGCCATTGGAACTATAATTTACACTTATAGGAATAAATGGTTGATTATTTAAATTGATATCGTTAGTAAATCAAACGATATATAATTATTTAATATATTTAAGCCATGTGGGTTTAACTTTAAATGTTTTATTTGATAAATAATTTAAAAAACTGTTAGAAAAATCAAAGCTAATTTCAGTTGAGGTTAAAGCTTGCCACTTTAAACCGAACTTTTTATTTTGCTCTCTGTTGCCATATTTATCGTCACCGATTATTGGATGACCAATATAACTTAAATGCGCGCGAATTTGGTGCGTTCTGCCAGTTAAAATTTCTACATTTAATAAACTTGTAGTTTCAAAATCTTCTTTCACGGTGTAAGCTGTAATAATTTCCTTTGCCATAGGCATAAAACTATCAAAAATTTTAACTTTTGACGCATTTTCATCCTTTAAAAGGTAAGCATGAAGCGTATCCGAGTTTTTAGGCATATGCCCCAATACCCAGGCTGTATAGCATTTTTTAACTTTATGTTTTTTAAAGGCATCTAAAATAACGCTTTCAGCTCTACTATTTTTGGCCAAAATAACAAGCCCTTCCGTGTTGACATCAATTCTATGGCATGCCTTTACATCTACGCCCTCTCGCTTTAATAGGTTTACAAGGTCACTATCATTGCCCAAAACTTCTATTCCATAAGGTTTAAAAACAATAAGAATATTGTCATCTTCATACACGCGTTGAATTTTTGAAACGAGTTTATCAAAATCTATATATACACTAACCTTGGTGTTTTCTAAAACTTGAACATCCTTATTTGTTCTGGCTCCATTTAGTTTTATATCTTTATTTTTAAGAGCTTTAGAAACATCACCAAAGCTAAGCTCTGGGTATTCCTTTAAAATAAGCTTTGATAGTTTTCCGCTTGTTTTAGTAATAAATTCTCTCATTGTTTTCCTTTTAAAAATGCGTCAAGTAGGCTTGACGCACATTTTATTAATTATTTTAGTTGTGTTTAATTATTGAAACTTTGCAAACCATATTGGTATATTTTAACAATACGCTTATTCAAAGAACTGTCAAGTCACAGAAAAGCAAGCAAGATAAAACTTAAGATAGAAACGCGTTATAACGAATAAAAGCGAGCATAGCAAGGCGTATGCCAATAATACGCTTATTCAAAGAATTGTCAAACCGCAGAAAAGCGAGTGGAACAAGGCTCTAAGATAGAAACGCGTCATAACGAATATAAGCGAGCATAGCAAGGCGTATGCCAATAATACGCTTATTCAAAGAATTGTCAAACCGCAGAAAAGCGAGTGGAACAAGGCTCGTAAAATGCCACAAAGCAGGAGTTTAGTTTCCTAAATGACTGTTTTGCGGCGTTTTACAGTAAACGCAGTTCCGCGAAGTTTTTATGTGGTTTGACTACTTGCCACAACAATTCTTGTACTTTTTCCCACTCCCACAAGGACATGGGTCATTCCTACCAACCGTTTTATCACTCTTTTTAGAGCCTTCTATAACTTCAACGGGTTGATATACGGGCTGTTTAGGCTCTTCCCTTCTTTCTACATTTATTTTTGCGTTGAGAAGTATTGAACAAGTGTCTTGCCTAATTTTGTCTATCATGTTATCGAACATATCAAAACCATCACGCTTGTAGGCTACAATTGGGTCTTGATTTCCGTAAGCACGCAAGCCAATTTCATTTCTAAGAATTGTCATTTGGTCTATGTGATCTATCCAAAGCGTATCTACAACTTTTAATAGGATATATCTTTCAAAATCGGCATAATTTAACCCAAGTTTTTTAACTTCTTCAACTTTATCATCATATTTGGTGTAGATAACTTTTAAAATTTTATCTATTACATCTTGAATTTCACACTCATCAACAAACTCTTCTGTAATTAAATTTGTACCTTTTGGGAAGAGCTTATCTTCTAATGCGTTGTTAAGAGGATCTAACTTCCAATCAAAATATGCTTTATTGGCGTCTAGATAGTTGTTTACAAGCTCTGTAACATAGTCTGGGAACATGTTCATTACTTGTTCGTGAACATCTGCGCCGTCTAGTACCCTGTTTCTTTCTGTATAGATAATTTCACGCTGTTTGTTCATAACATCGTCAAATTGAAGTACAGTTTTTCTTGCAGAATAGTTTTGGTTTTCTATTCTCTTTTGAGCTCTTTCTATTTGCTTAGAAAGCATTCTCATTTGAAGTGGAGTGTTTTCATCTACCCTTAAAAAGCTTGCAACTTTCTTTAGGTATTCCCCACCAAATCTTCTCATTAAATCATCTTCAAGGGAAACAAAGAAGATGCTAGAGCCTGGGTCACCCTGACGAGCAGCACGGCCACGAAGCTGATTATCTATACGCCTAGACTCATGCCTTTCCGTGCCTATAATATGCAAACCGCCAGCTTCAACCACCTCTTTCTTTTCCTCGTCTGTGGTCTTTTTAAACTCGCTATAAAGCTTATTATATTCCTCCTTTGCAGACATTAATTTTGGATCTTCTGAGGTTAAATATGAAGTTGCAAAAGAAATTTCTTCATCTGTGTAGTTCTTCTCACGCATCTTTTTGGTTGCCATGAATTCTGGGTTACCGCCAAGCAAAATGTCAGTACCACGGCCAGCCATGTTTGTTGCAATAGTTACTGCGCCTTTTCTGCCCGCTTGCGCTACAATTTCACTTTCCATTTCATGGTTTTTAGCGTTTAAAACTACATGGTTTATCTTTTCCTTTCTAAGTGCTTTAGAAAGCTCCTCACTTTTATCAATGGTGATAGTACCAATTAGAATTGGTCTGCCTGTTGCATGAACTTCTTTGACCTCTTCAATTATAGCATTTGTTTTACCATTTATTGTTGTGTAAACTACATCGGTTTCATCTTTTCTAATATTAGGACGATTTGTTGGAATTGTAACAACATCTAGTTTGTATATGCCGTTAAATTCTGCTTCCTCTGTTTTAGCAGTACCTGTCATACCGCTAAGTTTGTTGTACAAACGAAAATAGTTTTGGAAGGTAATTGTAGCCAAAGTTTTATTTTCATCACGAATCTTAACGCCTTCTTTAGCCTCAATTGCTTGGTGAAGCCCATCAGAATATCTTCTTCCTGCCATTAAACGACCTGTGAATTCGTCTACAATTATGATTTCATCGTCTTTTACAATGTAGTTTTCATCTCTCTTCATTATATAGTTAGCCTTTAAGGCATTCATTATATAGTGATTGAGTTCAATACAATTTACATCGGAAAGATTATCTACATTAAAGAATTTTTCCGCCTTGCTTGCCCCTGCTTCCGTTAAGTGAATGCTCTTTTGCTTTGGTTCTATCTCATAGTCCTCTTCAGCTTTTAAGCTAAGCGCAAACTTTTGAGCAGAATAATAGGCCTCGCTAGACTTCATTCCTCTACCGCTTATAATAAGAGGAGTTCTTGCCTCATCAATTAATATGCTATCCACTTCGTCCACAATGGCAAAATAGTGTCCGCGTTGCACACGGCTTTCCTTTCTAACCACCATGTTATCACGAAGATAATCAAAGCCAAGTTCGTTATTTGTTGCATAGGTGATATCACAGTTATAAGCTTCACGCTTTTTATTTTCCTCCATACCACTGAGCGCTACACCAACGGTGAGCCCTAAAAACCTATGAACTTTCCCCATCCAGTCTGCGTCACGCTTTGCTAGATATTCATTCACTGTAACAACATGTACGCCCTTTCCAGCAAGAGCATTTAAATATGCTGGAAGTGTAGCCACTAAAGTTTTACCTTCACCTGTCGCCATTTCAGCAATTCTACCTTGGTGAAGTGCAATACCTCCCATGATTTGAACTGGAAAATGACGCATATTTAAAACTCTAGATGCCGCCTCACGCACTAGAGCATAGGCATCTGGCAAGATGTCGTTTAAAGTTTCGCCATCTTGAAGGCGCTTTTTTAATAAATTTGTAGTTTCTTTTAATTCCTCATCTGTTTTTGCTTTATAAAAGTCTTCCTTTTCTAATACTTTATCCGTAATTTTCTTTAACTTTTTTAAACTAGATTTATTTTGCGATGTAAAAAGTCCCATAACCTCTCCAATAAAAATTAAAATTCAACTAACTATATACTAAATAGAAAAAAAAAGCAAACAAATTTTTTGTCTGCTTTTGAAAAATTACTATTCTTTTAAAGAATGTTCCTTTATTTCATCTTTAAACATTTCAATCATCTTATCTATAGAGTGTTCTATACTAAACTGTTTAGTATAATTTAGATATTTTTCTGAAAGCTCACTCTTTTCCTCTGGATGCTCAATCCAATAATCTATTTTAGAAGCAAGGTCTATGCTATTTTTGTTTTCAAATAGGTTATCATAGGTTAAAGCAAACTGAGTGGTGGCAGATTTTTTACTATTGGCAATTACTGGCACAAGCCCACAGGTCATTGCCTCTAAACAAGAGATAGCCTCTATTTCAACTTCGCTTGGATGAACATAAAGATCAGAATAGTTGATAACCTTTACAAGGTCATCTTTGCTATAGAAGTTGAGTTCAACATCTATGTTATGTTTTTGGGCATAAGCTTTTATTTTATCTTCCATTGGCCCACATCCAGCAAAAATAAGATGCAAATTGTCCTTATATTTTGAAAATTTTATTGCTCTTAAAAGCACTTTATGCATCTTTTCCTTTGAAAAACGCGCTGAAAATAAAATAACAAACTTATCTTTTAAATTTTCAGGTTTATCTACCTTCATCTTTTTAAAAGCTGGAACCACACCATTAGAAATTACATAGTTTTTTGTTTTATAGCCGTGTTTTTTAAGCTGTTCTGAAATAAATAAACTTGGACAATGCACCCTGTTTGCTCTTTTATATAATCTGTTTTTAAATCTGGAATATAGATAGTTATTAAGTAAGCCAAAGTTTTGCATACCAATATTGCCAGAAAAGTTTTCTGGCTGACAATGAAAGGCTGTTGTGAAAGGAATGTTTAGCTCTTTGCATATCTTGCTTGCCATTATTCCAGTTTTAAACGGAAGCACTATGTGTACTACATCGCTTCCCTTAATTGCATCTGTTAAAATTTTTCTATCTGGCTTTGCAAGCTCAACTTGGTTTTTATTATATATATAGTTATCAAATATTCCAAAGTGTCTGCGTTCTAAACTAACAAAACCCTCTTCATCTGTTTTAAAAGAGCTCACCACTTTAACGCTGTGTCCTCTTTCTCTAAGGCCGTCTATTAGCCTTCTTATGGTTATTGTAGTGCCGTTATTTTGCTTGCCAAAAACATCGGCAACGATTGTTATATTCATGTATATATCCTTATACTTGCTTAAATGCAAGGTTAAATTTTTAGTTACATAGTAAGCATATCATATTATTTGCAATTTAGCAAAAATTTATTATAAATTCACAAAATTTATTTAAAAATGCCTCTTTTTCTTTTAAAATATAACAAAATATGCTAAAACACTACTGTGAAAAAGTTTTACATCATCTGCTCGTTGATTTGTTTGATAGCTTTAGGCATAGGGCTAGCATTTTTATTACCGACCAAAAATACCTCTACCGCGCAAGTTTCAATAGCTAATTCACAAAAATTTAGAACAGAGCTTTATATTAAATATATATAATAAAGAAATTAATATATCTTTTAATTCAAATAATTTTATAAGTGGCAAGGATGAAAATGATAGCTCATTTCCCTACACTGCAACCATTTTACCAAAATTATGATATTTATAAAACCATTGAAATTTTAATTCTTGATTATTAAAAAATATTATGTTATCATATAGCTATGAAAAAAGCACTTATAGTATACGATGCCAACGCTGACCAAAATAGTTTTGAAGTTCAAACAAAGCTTCTTTTTGATGCGTCAAAGAAATTAGGCATAACATTAAACACAAAATCTAACGTAGATATTTACACAATTTTGAATAACAACAAAGTTAAAAGCTTTGAATCTTACGCAAATTATGATTTTGCACTATTTTTAGATGACGATGTTTGGCTAGCTAGAAATCTTGAAATGTTAGGAGTAAAGGTTTTTAATAATTCACGCGCTATAGATATTTGCGAGAACTGTGCAAATATGTATCAACAACTCATTAAATGCGGAGTTTCCATACCTAAAACTGTAATTCTTCCTGCCGCACTAACAACATATTCACCATCAACAATTCGCCCATTTATAGACCAAGCAATAGACGATTTAGGACTTCCAATAATTATTAAACAATGGTTTGGAGATTTGGGCAGAGGTGTGCATTTAGCTAAAACTCGCGAGCAAGCCTATGAAATTGTGGATAGATTTGAAGGAAAAGAACTCCTTTTTCAAGAGTTTATTTCTGAAGCCAGCGGAACAGATATAAGAATGTATGTAGTTAAAAACAAAGTTCTTGCCTCTCTTAGAAGAACTGCTGGCAAAGAGGACTTCCGTTCTAACACAAATTTTGGTGGCGTTATGGAAAAACACATTCCAACCTTTGTTGAACAGAAGCTAGCCCTAGACGCCTGCAAAGCTGTTGGATGTGAGTTTGGAGTTGTGGATATTTTAAAGAGTATAAACGGCCCAGTGGTGTGCGAAGTAAACACAAGTGCAAACATACAATATTTCCATGAAGTGTCCGATTTTAATATAGCGGAGCAAATTTTAAAATCTTGTAGAAAATAAAAACTTTAAGCAAAAACGCTTAAAGTTTTTTTAATGTAACTTGTTTCTAAAAAGCCATTTGGAAAGATTTTTTTGATACCCCATTTCCCCGCATTTTTGTCAAGCAAAATTAAAAGTTTTTTATTCATTAATTTATTTGACAAAATAATTCTGCTTTGTTAGCATATTTTTATGAAGGAAAACATTACCATACATGAAACTGCAAGCATAAAATTTGAACGCATTGGTGACGCCTACTCTAAATTTTCTACAGATACAAATAAGGTGCTGGATGACAGCGCTGGCGCTTATATTAGCGAAAGTTTTAAAGATATGAAACAAAGAAGCAATAAAACGCTTGAAATATATTTAGATGAAGCCTGCAATAATGAAGAAAAATTAGAGTGCAAAAAAGCTATAAAACGCTACTTTTTAAATGATTATAACGACTTTAAAGAAGAAAACTTAAAGCTATCCGTTATCTCTTTTGCCCTACTTTTGATAGGAATTGTTCTTATAGGCATTCTTATTTTCTTAGAGAGAATATCCGCGCCTTATGCCATAACTTTAATTTTAGAAATAATCGCTTGGGTATTCGTTTGGGAGTTTGTTGATGTGTTTGTGTTTTCACGCTTTACTAATAGAATGAAGATGAATAGAATTAAAAAAATTTTGGATGCTGAAATAGTTTTTAAAGATAATTTTGTGAAATAAATGGGAAAAATTAATAAAAAATACTTAAATAACGATAATTTAGACTTAAAAAGCCTAATTTCTGACGATGAAAAAATATTGTGGCAAGGAAAACCTAACCCAAAATCTTATTTTTGGGCTAAATTTTTTAGTATGTTTAAAATAGTTGTTATTTGGCTTGTTTTCGACTTAACTTTTTTAGGGCTAATAATAGGTTTTAATGCATTTAGCCAAATGCCATTGTTTGTTAGTATTTTTATTGTAATATTCTTTATATTGCATTTAACCCCAGTATGGTTATGGATTGCAAGATTAATTCGTTCAAAAAAAGATTGTGAAAATATAGAGTACATTATAACCTCAAAGCGTATACTTTCTAAAACTAAACAAAACGGCGTTAGTGTGGACAGTATATATTATAAAGATATAAAGGAAGTAAATTTGAATATAACTTGGCTTGATAGAAGATATAAGGTTGGAGATATTTATATAACTAGTCAAACAAAAGTGCTTGTTTTAGAGGATATTTCATCACCTTTTGAAACCATTTCCCTCATTCAAAATATTACTAACAAGTTAAATACAGAAGTTAAATTAAATTAATAATTTTAAAAGTGCATAATTTTTTGAATTTTGAGCAAAATATACAAAATTTGCAAAAGCTTTGCGTAATCGTTTTGGAAATTAAAAAATATCTTGTATACTAGCTCTAGTTCAAAAAAATTAGGAGGTAATTATAACATGAACAAATTAACAAAAGGTATCGCACTTGGTGCAATGGCACTTGTGTCTTGCGCTACACTCGCCGCTTGCGGTGGTCCAAGAGTTCTTTGGGAGTCAGATTTTTCAAATGGAAATGGTGAAGTATTTGGAATTTATGGTGAGATTGTTGAAAACAACGACAATACCATCACATTAAAACCAAAAATACACAACACTAAATCTACAGCTGGAAGCACATATTTTGAAGAAGCAGACAAAAACTACGATTGGGTTGAAGGCGGAATGGCTGTAAACTTCAAAGTATATGTAGACAGTGAAGCTTTAACAAACGGAGAATACACAGTTTGGAGCTTAGCTTTAAATGAGAAGTATGTTATTGAAGCAGATGAAGCTACAGGAACAGAAGCTTCTGAAGATATCAACTATTTAACAGAACTTCCTGTATTCTTTGTTGGAACAAATGATGGTGTTAAATTCATCTATAGCGAAACAGGCGTTGACCAAGACGACTATGTAGCTCTTGTAAACACAGATGAAGCTGTTACTCTTTCAACAGGCTACTACACTGTTGGTTACGATTTTAACACTGATACAGACGGCACTGTTAAAGTTACAGTTACACTTAAAGACAACGGCGGAAAAGAAGTTTATAGATCAGCAGACAACGAATTCAATGTTATTGATTCCACACAATATGACGGAGTTGTTTCAGAGGATATGATCACTGGTTTAAGATACCTATGGTGCGTTAGAACTACTCAAGATGTAAAAGTTCAATCAGTTCAAGTTACAGAATAAATTAAAAGATCACTAGCTTAAGCTAGTGATTTTTTTAACTGCCTAAAATTAAGGCAGTTTTTTATTTTAGAAAGTTTAAATTTTTATAGTCAAAATTTTGAGCTTCATTTAAGCCTACAATAAAGCCATTTGCTATAAAATTATTGGTAGATAGTTCAAGGCTAAAATAGTGAACGCACCTTTTATAACATTTGTGCTCTATAAGCCTCACTTCACTGCCGTCCGCTTTTAAAATATGTTCGCCTATCTCACAGTTTTCTAAAAAGTCAAAGCCTTGTTTTTCAATGCTAAATACCTTAACTTTTCCCACGGTCTTTAAAAAAAAAGAATTGTCAGAAAATGTCCACTTATCAAAAGATGGATGCACCTTTATTTCTTTCAAAGCATCACTATCTGTCACCTTCACAGGAATAAGTTCCAAACTATTTGCATCAATAGAAAGCACAAAAGTGTCGGGCTTAATTCTATCAAGCCTCCTAAGTTTTTTATTGCCAAGTAGCACTCGGGTTTCCCCTGTGAAGGAAAAGTTAGGGCTTACAGCATTTAAAATTTTTTCTTCCTCTTTCATAATCATTATAAAATTAGTTTATTTATCAGCAATGATAATAAATTTATAATAAATTTTTTATTTCTCTTTCTGCAGAAACAGGGCTATCTGAAGCATGCAAAACATTTGCAGTTTTAGTAAGTTCTTCAAAGTCTTCATCACTCAAGGCTTTAAAACCTTCTCTTTTTAGTGCAAATTTTGGCCTTATTACCTCTTTTACTAAAGCACGCGTTCTTGTAATAAAGTCTTCTTCACTCTCATCTTTTAAAGAGGAAACTAACATAGTTATTGTATTTGGGTCAAACTTATAAATGCCTTTAACATCACCTTGTGTCATATATCTTACAAGTCCGTCATAAAAGCTCTTGCCCTTATGTTCCTCGTAGTGCACTTCAATCTTATCTAGTGGCAAAACGCCCTCTTTGAATTTTTCTATCTTTATTTCATTTTGAGCTAAAATAGCTTTTAACTCATCAAATTTGTCTACAAAACCTGGTTTTAAAATAAATAGTGAATATGTTTTCATTTTTCCTCCTAATTCCCTGCCTTTTCAAGTTTTCTCTTTTGATCTTCGCGCTGAAGTTCGTTAGACATCTCTTCTATATTTCCATCTAAAAAGTCGTCCATATTATAGATGCTATAATTTATTCTATGGTCTGTTATTCTTCCCTGTGGATAGTTATATGTTCTTATTCTTTCACTTCTATCACCAGTACCCACTTGACTGCGCCTGTTTTCTGCGTACTCTTTATCTTGTTGGGTCTTATAGTAATCGTAAAGCTTAGATTTTAAAATGCTCATAGCTCTTTCTCTGTTTTTTATTTGAGAGCGTTCATCTTGGCAAGCTACTACAATTCCTGTTGGAAAGTGAGTTATTCTAATAGCACTATCCGTTTTGTTTACATGCTGTCCGCCAGCTCCACTACTTCTGTATGTATCTATTTTGATATCCTTTTCATTGATTTCAAAGTCTACATCTTGAACTTCTGGAAGTATGGCAACTGTTACTGTGGAAGTGTGAACTCTACCTTGTGTTTCCGTTTCTGGCACGCGCTGAACGCGATGGACGCCACTTTCATACTTTAAGAACTTATACGCATTTTTGCCTTTAATTAAAAATACAGCTTCCTTTATGCCACCAAGTTCCGTTTCTGAAACATCTATCATCTCTACAGTCCAGTGTTTGCGTTCTGCAAAGCGGGTGTACATCTTCATGAGCACAGCGCCAAAAAGTGCGGACTCCTCGCCACCTGCTGCCGCACGAATTTCTACAATAACATTGCTTTCATCATTTTCATCTTTAGGAAGAAGTAAAACTTTTATTTCCTCTTCAAGCTCTTCTATCTTCTTTTTAGTTTCAAAAAGGTCTTCTTCAAAGAGCTTTTTCATATCGTGGTCCTTTTCTTCAGCTATAACCTTTTCTTCCTCTTCTTTTTCCTTTACAAGTTTTTCAAGCTTATCATGAGCTAAGGCTATATCTTCTATTGAATTTCTTTCCTTAACAAGTTTTTTCCACTCGTTATTATCTGCAATAATTTCTGGCTTTGCTATAAGCTCGGTTAGCTCATCATAGCGCTTTTTTATCTTACTAGTTTTATCAAGCATATTAACCTCTTTCTATAATTATAACTCTCTGTACCCCAGAATAGTCTTTTACTATTCTAACACTAAATTTGTTTTTTGAAAACAGTTTTTTTACGCTTTTTTCCTGCCCTTTGCCAATTTCTAATAAAATCTTACCTTTAGGGGCTAAAAATGCCTCTATTTCTTCGCTAAGTTTTCTATAAAAATATAGCCCATCCTCCCCGCCGTCAAGCGCGATATGAGGATCAAAATCTTTAACTTCTCTGTCTAGAGTTTTAATTTCATCACTTTTTATATATGGAGGGTTACAAGTAATTACATCAAATTTTTTGCCCTTTTTTATATTATTGAATAAATCGGATACTAAAAAATTTACTTTAACCTCATTTATTTCAGCATTCAATTTAGCTACTTTTAAAGCCTCTTCGCTTATATCTGAAGCTGTAACCTTAGCGTTAGAATTTTTTGCTATACTAATTGCAATGGCTCCGCTTCCTGTACACATATCTAAAACCTCAAGTTTTTCCTTTCCAATCAACTTTAAGGCCTCTTCTACTAAAATTTCAGTTTCTTTCCTTGGGGTTAAAACATCTCTGTTTACCTTAAATGGCAAGCCATAAAACTCCGTTTTACCAAAAATTTTATCTATGGGTTCGCCTTTTACACGTCTTTCTAAAACTCTTTGAATTTGTTTATAGTCCGTTCTAGAAATTTGAGTTAAAAGCTTAATTTCCGCCCTATTTTTATTTAAAACGCTTGCAATTAGCCAGTCAGTTTCTGCAACATCTTCTATGCCAGCCTTTTTTAATCTCTCTTTAACCTCGGAGTAGCAAAGAGAAAATGCTACATTACCACCTTGGCTATCTTCGTTTATAACCTCTCTTCTTATGTTCTCTAA
This sequence comes from uncultured Clostridia bacterium, assembly GCA_944372325.1. Lineage (GTDB taxonomy): Bacteria > Bacillota > Clostridia > Christensenellales > UBA1242 > Caccopulliclostridium. Next base: position 12,463 of record CALVYR010000012.1, read on the forward strand.
CATTAAATTCCCCTCACTGAGTGCAGTGTTTGCTGTTTGAAGTTCTGTGCTAGCGGGCTTTGCTGTAACAAAAAAGCTGGTTACAAGAATAGCCCATTTAATTTTATTAAAATATCTATCAAATAGATATAAAAGTTCATAACTAAGCATTGCAATTAGCGCAAAGATTGCAATATTTACAAACGCCTTTAGCCACACAGAAACTTCTATACCTAGTAGTGATACCACAAAATAATTTAAACTCCAACAAAAAACAATGAAATTTAAATAATTTGTTGCCCTGTGCATATTAAATTTGGTTTGCCCATTTAAAGCAATATTCCCAGCAGAATTAAATTTATATAGTGCTCTCATTGAAGAAAATGAGTATAAAAATAATAGTAACAAATAAAACATTGCCACTTTTACTATGGAAATAATTAGTTTTTTTACAAATATAGATAAGCTTGCTCCAGACAATAGATAGCCTAAATGCGTTGGCACTATACCAAGAAGTATTACAGCCAAAAATATGGCTAGTAAAAACGCCACTACGCCAAAAATGTAACTAGACTTAATGTTTAAACTATCCGACATCTTTTGATTTAGTTTTGGCACTGGAGTGTTTTTAAAACTTAAGTATAACCCCCAGAAAAAGTAGTATGTGCCAAAAATTAAGTATTCTACCCCTCTTAAAAAGGGAATTTTATAATGAAGAATGGGCTTATATTTTGTTTTAAAACTCTGCACAAAAATAGAGCCGTTGTTTTTTACCAAACACAGCACTGCATTATTTTGTACAAAGCATAAATTTCCATTAAAGCATGGAAAGATAAAAGAATTCACATAAAAATTATAGCCACTTTTCACACTATCTAAACTAAAGATTTTATATAGTTTTACTTGAAATAGCTTAATTTTTATGCTAAAATAATTTTAAGGAGTAATTATGAAAGTTAAAGGTGGTTTTTTAATGTATTTGCTTGCTTTCCTTGGAATTATTGTAGGCGTTATACTTATTTTATTATGCATTATGATATTCAGCCCTGGAACAAGCATTTTTGGTTTGGAATGGATTAGCAAAAACACTACTGGAACTTACGCTTCTTATGAAGGCTATTTTAAAGAAATTTCAAACTATGATACAGTGGTTATAAATTCATTGCATAACGACCCAAATGGCAACAATGTTGGCTATGGTTACTATAATGTTGATATAAGGGCTGGTGTTAGAGATGCAGTAAACTCTAATATTGTAATTGAAAATATGATTCAAGGTTTAGTTAAAACTTCTGATAAAACTGAGTTTAATGTTAGTTTCAATGAAGAACAAGTAGACGGCGCTAACTGGCTTTATGTAAATGTAGTGCAAGCTAACACTTGGCTTGCAAGCACTAGCGCTTGTAAAATTACATTAAATATTCCAGCTAGCCAAGATATTTCTAACACAAACTTCATTGTAAACACAGGTAGTGGCTCCATAGATTTCGGCGGAAGTGCGGGCAGAGATTCCGATCCTGTTGCGTTAAAAACTAAAAGCATTACTGCAACCTCTACAAGCGGTTCAATAGTTATGCAAGAGCTTACAACAGCTTCTGAATCTATAAACTTAAAAACGGGCTCTGGCAGAGTTAATATATATCCTGAAACACTAACTACTGGAACTATTACAATAGAATCTGAATCTGGAAGAATTATTCTTCCAAGCGAGATAAATACCTCAACTTTAACCTTAGTTACAGATAAGAGCACAATTGACGGCGGAAATGTAAATGGTAATCTTACACTAGATACTAAAATGGGCGTTGTAAGATTAGGAAACATAAACGGCAATGTTATAGGCACGGAAAAACTTAACGGAACAGATATTAGGTTAAATAATGTTTCTGGTGAGCTTGGAATACCTCAAGCAACAAGCGTTATTCTTGAAGCGAATAAGGTAGACGGCTTTGTAAACATTGTAACAGAAGGCGGAAGAATTTATATCGGTTCAGAAGAGGAAGGTCTATCTTCAAGGGCTAACATCTCCACCACTTCTGGTGAAATTAAGGTGTTTGTTCCAAGCACAAACAATCAGTTAATTAATTTAACTACAACTAGTGGAAGAATTATAGCTTATATAGCAACCTCTAATGGCCATAAAAACATAACAACGGAAAATGGCTCAATAGATGTAAAACTAGCTCAAAGCGCATCCTATGACCTAATTAGCGAAACAAAAAATACCACTTCTCTTCTTTGGGATGAAACAGAAGTAAATAATGATATAGTTTATAGAGAATTGCGCGGAACGGATGAGTTTACAAACAGCATTTTAAAAATAAAATCTAATACTGGAAAAGTGGAAATAGAAAGGCTTACAGAACTTGCTTTTAACTAGTTCCAATAAGCGTTACAAGCGTTGAGTGCACCTGTTGCACCAACGCTTTTATTTGTTTTATCTCATCTTTAGTTTTATTTTTTGCAAGTTCCATAGCAATTGCAGTTCCTGCAAGGGCAATTTCCTCCGAATTCATGCATTTCATATAATAATTTATATTCAAATTGAATAAAATTGTTTTAAAGCCTTGATTTTTTATTTTAAATGCGTTAAACTATTTAAAGCTTAATTGTTTGTAATAGCTAAGGCTATACGCCAAAGCGTTTTAAATATTTTTTAAAAGGGAAATAAATTCTTTATGATGTTTAAAAACTCCATAAAGCTTTTAATGGCTAATTTTGCCACAGTTTGGAAGCTTCTGGTCTATAAAATTTTAGTACTTGGAATTGTAACAGGTCTATTTTTTATCGGCTTTTCATTCGTTAGAGGAATGGACTCGTTTTTAGCTTTTTGGGACTCCGTTATCTCTTTTATCTTCTCTTTTAATGTTGGCGCTAGTATATTAGAACTATTACAAGCAGGGCTTAACATTTTTCAAGAGTTTTTTGTTTTTGCCCTAGACCTTGCAGTAAACGGCACGGGAATATTTATACTTTATATATTTATTTTCCTAATCTTGCTTCCATTTTTATGGAGGCTTTCCGACATCCCTACTGGGGAAACCTTATATGGCTATATGGCTAGCCTTACAAAATATAGCTTTGTTGGAGCTATGATCCGAAAGCTTGGCACATCCTGCCTCTATAGCCTTTTGAACCTTGCAATAATGCTTCCAATAAACTTTGCTATAATTGCAGGCTTTTATGGCATTTTAACGCTTGTTAGTTTTGGTGGCTTTACGGCAATTTTGGTTCCATTTTTAATCTTTATATATATTTCCGCTCTAGCAGGGTTAAAAATGGCTTTCTTCTCAGGTTGGATGCCAGCGTGTGTTGTTTTTAACTGCAATGTAGTTAAGGGCTTAAAACTTGGCTTTAAGGCTGTTATGAGAAGGTTCTTTAAAGTGCTTTCTACCTCAATTATTATTGTAGCAGTAATACTTGCTATAAACTTACTTTTCGGAAGTTTCTCATTTATAATAACAGTGCCATTAGGCTCTATGATAGTGCTTGTATTCCAAATGGTTATGTTCTTTGGAAGCCAAGGTATGAGATATTATGTAGACCTAGACACAATACTCTCACCTAAAAAGCTTGAACAGACAGATAAACTTAAAAAAGTTAAAGATTTAATTTAGTTTTAAATTCAATTTAAAAGTTTAAAGCCACCTTTAAAGCGTGGCAAATTATTTATGTGATTAAAAGGAGTAAAAAATGAACGATGAAGAAATTTTCAACGCAAATGTTGAAAAAAAGACAAGAACTAAAATTTTACAAAGAAAAGTAGCGCCTAAACCTCAGAAGCAAGTTAAATCAAAAGAAGCACCTAAGGCACCAGTTGAAACAGTGATCCCTGAGGTAAAAGAAAGTAAGGGCAAAAAAGTGAAAATTACATTCCTAGGCGGAGTTGGTGAAATTGGCAAAAACATGACAGCCTTTGAAACGGACAACGAGATGATTGTTGTGGACGCTGGAATGACCTTCCCTGGTGAAGATTTGCCTGGCGTTGACGCCGTTGTGCCAGATATAACCTACCTTATTGCCAACAAGAAAAAGCTTAAGGCTATAATTTTAACCCACGGCCATGAGGATCACATTGGAGCTCTTCCTTTTGTGCTATCCGATTTAAATGTTCCAATCTATGGCACTAGGCTTACATTAGCTCTTGTTGAAAATAAGCTAAGAGAATACCCTAAAATAAAAGCAAAGATGGTAACAGTTAAGCCTAAAAATGTGTTAAGGCTTGGCGATTTTACAGTTGAATTTATAAAGGTCAGCCACTCTATTGCAGGAAGTTTAGCGCTCTGCATTGGCACGCCAGCGGGCAACATTATTCACACAGGCGACTTCAAGATAGATTTCCAACCAATAGACGGAGAAATGACGGACTTAATTCGCTTTGGCGAACTAGGAAAGCGCGGGGTTAGTTTGTTGATGTGCGAAAGCACAAATGTGTGCAGAAAAGGCTATTCTATGAGCGAATCTAGCGTTGGTAAGGAGCTTGAAAACATCTTTAAAGCTCACCCAAATAATAGGCTTATTGTTGCTACCTTTGCTTCCAACATTCACCGCTTGCAACAAATAATGAACCTTGCAGAAAAATATAAAAGAAAGATTGCCTTCACTGGTAGAAGCATGATAAATGTTTCCGAAGTTGCACTTAAGATTGGTGAGCTATTCTTTGATAGAAACAACATTATAGACATAGATAAAATAGATAAATACGCAGATAATGAGTTATTAATATTAACAACTGGAAGCCAAGGCGAACCTATGAGTGCCCTCACCCGCATGGCAGCTGGTGAATTTAACAAAGTTCAAATTGGTGATAACGACTGCATAATTATTTCCGCCTCACCTATCCCAGGTAATGAGAAGAGCGTGTATAATGTTATAAACCAACTTTTCAAAAAGGGAGCAGATGTAATCTATGATGAACTTGCCGATGTGCATGTATCTGGACACGCTTGTCAAGAGGAAATTAAAACTATTCACGCACTTACAAAGCCAAAGTTCTTTATACCAATTCATGGTGAATACAGGCATTTAAAGCAACATAAGGAACTTGCTATGAACATGGGCATGAATGCTCGTGATATAGTTATAGCCGACCTAGGAATGCAGGTTGAGCTCTCACAAAACTATATCAAGCAACTTGGCTATACAAAGGCTGGAATTAGGCTTGTGGACGGCATTGGCGTTGGTGACCTTGAAAGTTCTGTGCTTCGTGAGCGTAAACAGCTCTCTGAAGACGGCTTTGCAATTGCTGTAATAAATGTTTCAGGCACAGGAGATGTAATTGGCGACCCATTTGTCATCACAAGAGGTGTTGTATACAACGATGAAGCTGATAGCTTTGTAAGCGACCTTAAAACAAATCTTCAAGTATTTATGAAAGGGCTAGATGTAGCAAACACAGAACCAAGCCTTCTTAAAAACGAAGTAAGAAAATATATGTCTAATTTCATATTCAAACGCACAAAAAGGCGCCCAATGACACTTGCCATTGTGCTTGTGGACTAAAAATGAATTTAGAAGAACTGAGAGCCTACGCTGAAGAAAGGTTTATTCCAATACTAAGGCCACCAACAGAAAAGGTTTTGATATCACTTTTAAAAAGTGAAGAACCTAAAACCGTGCTTGAGATTGGCACTGCCATTGGCTATTCTGGCAGTGTGATACTTAAAAACTCTAACGCCCATTTAACTACCATAGAGTTAAACGAAGAACGCTTTACCTTTGCAAAAAATACCTTTAAAAACTTCAATTTAACAGATAGAGTTACACAAATTTTAGGTGATGCAAACATAGTTATAAAAACTCTAGACAAAAAATTTGATTTTATATTTTTAGATGGACCTAAAGGTCAATATTTAAAAGAACTACCCGACCTTTACAAACTTCTTTCCAGCACAGGTACGCTATTTGTAGATGACATCTATTATCATGGCTGGGTTAAAGGCGATGCCTACCCCGCACACAAACATAGAACAGCCATTTTAAGGCTCAGAAAATTTATAGCTGAATGTAAAGAGCTTTTTCCTAGCCTCACCTTGCTTGATGATGGTGACGGAATTATGATAGCAAAAAAATTGAATATAAATAAAAAGACTACAGAGTATTGAAATCACCCGCAAAGGTTACTTCAAGCTTTGTAGTCTTTTTTATTTAAAATGATATTTTAAAGCAAGGACGAGCGGCGTATTCCCATCTTAGGAAAGGATTTTCACCAACAATATAATCATAACCCACATTCAAAGCTTCATCTTTTCTACTACCATATAACCCTCTTAACCAATAGTCATCTCCGAAAGATGCGGACATACTAATAGGAACTTTATAATTTAAATACCCATTTTCATCTCGAAAGTTTTCTACACCAGATGTTTTATATAACTCATACGCAGAAATAAGCCAAAATTTATCGCTTGTTGTAATTGGTATTTTGTCATTAAGTATATCACTATACTCAACATCAGGAAAATCTTCATAACTATAAATATCACTCTCGGAAAATACACCTTTCTTATATAAATCTTCTAATGTCCTACCCTCAATTGCATTGTAAATTGGGTTTTCATCTATATTGAAAAGTTTGATAAAATCTGTTTCCTCATTTCCAACTATAAATTTTCTTACATCACTAGCAGCATAATCAGACGGCCACACCCCTACATATTCATCAGTTCTTTCTGGAGGGATAGAAGTATATAAAACATTTTCAAGATAGGAGTAAGTGTTAAACGCACTATCGCTCATCCTTAAAAGGAACACACTTGTAGCATAATATCCAACTTCCCAAATAATTTGTATAGCAAAATTATTTAAAATAATTATCCATTGTTTTGAAGTTAATTTTGAAAAATTAAATTTTAAAATATTTATTTTTATTTTTTTGTTTTTTAATAACGCAAAATATGAATAAATTACACCAAATAATGCACTTATTACATAAATAATAGCAATTAAATTTAAATAATAAATTCCTGCAAAATATAATATAAAAAATCCTAAAACGGTTATAATTAAAGGCAAAATATATGCAAGCATATTTATTTTCATAAGTTTAAATTCTTTTATCATTGAGGCCATATATTCAAACAAACAAGTTAAAAAGAAATATGCACACATTATATAATAAAAGGTATAATCGTCTGGCATATAACCACCTATGGTTTCCATAAAAAATGATGGAAACAATGCAAGCAGTGTTGTGGCTATAGTTGAAATTAAAAGCGTTATTTCAAAACCAATTTTTATATATTTTTCAACTTTTGCATGAGATGAAATGCTTTGACTTACCATAATGCTTATGCCAGTAGAGACACCAAAAGCAATCATAGTTGAAAAATATCCAATAACTAAAAAGGCGTTTAAATATGTGAGTTCCTTAACCGCCAATAAATTAGATAATACAGAAATAATTATATATAAAATTGATGATAATAAATATTTAAATAATAAAAATTTATTTTGCTTAAATGTCTTTTTAAAATATCTAGCAAATGGTTTTTTCTTCCGTGACATATGTTTATTATATTAAATAATTTCTAAACTGTCAATTGTAAAAGAGTAAGTAATTTTGCTTACTCTTCTTCATTATTATTCTCTTCTACTGTAACTTCACTTTTTTGATTTTCTTGTTGAGGCACTTCATTTTCTTCACTTACAGCTTGACTTTCATCCTGCTCTTCATGTTCAGTTACTGCAAAGGCTACAAGTTTTGCGCCGTCCTTTAGCTTCATAACTATAACACCTTGGCTAACTCTGCCAATTATGCTTATATCCTTAATAGGTGTTCTAATGCTTATTCCTGTGTCTGCTATAAGCATTAAATCTTCATCCTCTTCAACTTGAACAAGACCAACTAATCCGCCAGTCTTTTCATTGAATACGCCTGCTTTAACGCCCTTTGCGCCACGAGCAGTTAACCTAAATTCGCTTGCTGGAGTGCGCTTACCATAGCCATTTTCTGAAATTGTTAAAATCATGCTGTCAGGTTTTACTACTGCCATGCTTACAACGCTTTCACCCTCTTCAAGGGTCATGCTCTTAACGCCCATACTGTCACGGCCAACCTGACGAACATCGCGCTCGTTAAACCTTGCGCACTTTCCGCCTGAGGATGCAACTAATATCTCGCCACCCTCCTTTACATAGCCAACGCCAATAAGCTCATCGCCCTCGTTTAGTTTAATTGCAATTTTACCAGATTTTCTAATGTTTTCATACTCGGAAACCTTAGTTTTCTTAATAAGCCCGTTTTTGGTTGCCATAATAAGAGAGCCTTCAAGGTCGCGCTCCTCTGGAATAGGCACGATTTCAGAAATCTTTTCGTCCTGCGCTATTTGAAGAAGATTTATCATAGCCCTACCTTTAGCTTGACGAGATGCCTCTGGCACTTCGTATGCCTTTATGCTATATACCTTTCCTTGATTTGAGAACATCAAAAGGTCTGCATGAGAGTTGGTTGCATATACCTTTTCTACAAAATCTTCATCTTTAGTTTTGTGTGCTGTTACTCCCACACCGCCACGGCGCTGAGCTTTATATTCGCTAGCGCTCATTCTTTTAATGTAGCCTTGATGTGTCATAGAAATTACAACTTCTTCCTTTTCAATAAGGTCGGCAACATCTATTCCACCCATATCTACACTTATTTCTGTACGCCTTGGAGTGCCGTATTTTTGTTTTACTTCCTCTAAGTCATTCCTTATAATGCTAAGCACCTTTGCTGGGCTATCTAAAATGCTCTTAAGTTCAGCAATAGTTGCTTCAAGTTCTCTTAATTCCTCATTAAGTTTTTCAACTTCTAAGCTTGTTAGCCTTGAAAGTTTCATTTCAAGAATTGCATTTGCTTGCTTTTCAGAGAGCTCAAAGTTCTCCATAAGTTTTTGCATAGCCTCTGGCTTATCAGCTGAGTTTTTAATTATTTTAATAACCTCATCAATATTTGCAAGTGCTATAACAAGGCCTTTAACGATGTGAGCACGCTCCTCAGCGCGAGCTAAATCGAACTTGGTTTTTCTAATTAAAACATCCTTTTGGTGTTCTAAATAGTAGTAAAGTATCTCCTTTAAGTTTAAAATTTTAGGTTCTCTGCCAACAAGGGCTAAAAAGATTATTCCACTGCTCTGCTGAAGCATTGTATGCTTATAAAGCATATTTAAAACTACCTGAGCGTTGGCGTCCTTTTTTACATCTACAACTACCCTCATGCCATCACGGTCAGACTCTTCTTTGATGTCAGATATTCCTTCAAGCCTTTTGTTCTTTACCATATCCGCCATTTGCATGATAAAGCGCGCTTTATTAACTTGATATGGTAGTTCTGTAATAATGATGCGCTGTCTGTTGCCTTCCTCTACAATTTCCGCTCTGCCACGCACTACAATTCCGCCTCTACCCGTTCTATATGCGTGTTTCACAGCAGTTCTTCCCATTACAATTCCGCCCGTTGGATAGTCTGGCGCAGGAATTATTTTAATAAGCTCATCTATATCTATATCTGGGTTATCTATGAGCGCTTGAACGCCGTTTATAACTTCTACAAGGTTATGTGGAGGAATGTTTGTAGCCATACCTACTGCTATGCCATCTGCACCATTTACAAGAAGGTTAGGAAATTTTGCAGGAAGAACGCGCGGTTGCATTAAAGTTTCATCAAAGTTTGGGTAGAAGTCTACCGTGTCCTTATCTATATCTTTAAGCATTTCAGCAGCTATTGGAGAAAGCCTTGCTTCTGTATAACGCTGAGCAGCTGGGCTATCACCATCCACTGAACCGAAGTTTCCGTGCCCGTCTACAAGAGGTTCACGAATGGAGAAATCCTGCGCTAAACGCACGAGCGCATCATAAACAGAGCTATCACCATGAGGGTGATATTTACCCATAACTTCACCCACTATTCTTGCACATTTTTTATATGGCTTATCTGCAAAGTTATTAAGTTCCCCCATGGAATAGAGTATTCTTCTATGCACTGGCTTTAAACCATCACGCACATCGGGAATAGCACGCGACACATTCACTGCCATAGCGTAAGATATGAAGGACTTTTTAAGTTCGTCCTCCACCTCTATCTTTTTGACAGTGGTATTTTCAAATAACTCTTCTAAGCTCTTCTTGTCTTTTTCCATATTACACCTTTTTTAAAGTTCTATCTATTTTTTCTTTTCTAATTCCATTAATCTTTTTTTCATTAAAGATTAGCTCTAATTGCTCCACACAGTTTAACACATCCGCCGTCTCTTCATTTATATTTTCTACAACGCTTTCTGCGTCCTTTTCCTTAAAACCCTTATAGCGAAGATATTTGCAGAGTTCTTTGGTAAGCTCGCTCATCTCTTCAATTGCCATCATAATTTGTGCGTCCTCGCCCCAAGCTTCTAAAAACTTCTTATAGGCTGGCCTAAATTCCTCTTTCATACAAACTCCTTTAACGATCTAAGCCACTACTTTTCAACTTAACATTTTTGCAATATCTTTTATAATCTTTAAACAACTGTATGTCGTCGTAAGACAAGGAATTAACTTCTTTAATACTCAAATATCGTCTTTGAGCTTCCAAGCGCCCAAGCGTATATTTTGGACCTTCTAACTTTAATTCTTCTAGTTGCCAAATAGGATCTGGAAGAGATTTTATAATTTTAAAATAATCTTTTAACTCTAAATCGGAAGATAATTCATTATAAAGTAATACTTCATTTACATTAAAATTTTGCAAATAAAAATATAGTTGTTTAATTCTTTCATATTCACATTGTCTAACCATGTAGATAGTCTTCTTTACATTCCAATTAGAAATTATAGAAGTATTACCTTCAACAAATTTACCATCGTCTTTAATTTTTTCTATTTTATTTTTATTTAAATATTCTTTAAAATCCATAATTTCCTCCTATACATCAAGCTCGTCAACAAGCGTTGCGTTTTCTTGAATAAATTGTCTTCTAAGCTCTGGGTCTTCACCCATAAGTTGATTGAATACAGCGTCTGCTTCTATTGCATCTTTCATTGTAACTTGAAGAAGCACTCTGTTTTCTGGGTTCATAGTTGTATCCCAAAGTTGTTGAGCCGTCATTTCACCCAGACCTTTGTATCTTTGAAGAGTTATACCCTTTCTACCAAATTCATTTAAGTTTGCCTCTAATTCCTCATCTGAATAGAAATATAGTTCATCTTTGCCACGAGTGAGTTTGTAAAGTGGTGGTTGTGCGGCATACACATGTCCCTTTTCAATGAGTGGGCGCATAAACCTAAAGAAGAATGTTAAAAGCAATATTCTAATATGAGAACCATCGACATCGGCATCCGTCATACATATAATCTTATTGTAGCGGAGCTTTTCCTCTTTGAAATCGTCATGAATTCCAGCGCCAAACGCCGTTATCATTGCCTTTATTTCTGCATTTTCAAGAATTTTATTTAGCCTTGCCTTCTCTACATTCAAAATTTTACCACGAAGTGGAAGAATGGCTTGGAAACGCCTATCTCTACCTTGCTTGGCTGTACCACCCGCGGAATCTCCCTCAACAAGATATATTTCACAGTGTGTAGGGTCCTTTTCCGAGCAATCTGCAAGCTTTCCTGGAAGAGTAGTACTTTCAAGCACGCCCTTTCTTCTTGTCAAATCACGGGCATTTCTTGCAGCATCACGCGCACGCTGAGCTGTAATACATTTTAAAACTAGATCTCTTGCCTCCTTTGGATGCTCTTCCAAAAAGTCGCCAAACCCTTCAAGTACTGCCTTTTCCACTATTGCACGCATCTCGCTGTTGCCAAGCTTTGTTTTTGTTTGACCTTCAAACTGAGGGTTCATAAGTTTAACAGAGATTATAGCGGTTATTCCCTCACGGCAATCATCACCAGAAAGCTTTTCATTTTCCTTAATTATCTTATTCTTCTGAGCGTAGTCGTTTATAGCCTTTGTAAGCGCGTTTTTAAAGCCTACAAGGTGCGTTCCGCCCTCTTCCGTGTTGATATTGTTGGCATAGGAGTGAATGACCTCTGTATAGCCATCGTTATACTGAAAAGCTACTTCCACCTCATTGGTATCATTAAACTTGTTAAAATATATTGGGTTTGGAAAGAGTGTATCTCTATTTTTATTCAAATAGTCCACAAACTCTATAATTCCACCCTTAAACTCAAACTTTTCCCTCTTTACCGGCTCCGACCTTCTATCTTCAAGAGTTATAACAAGCCCCTTGTTTAAAAATGCAATCTCGCGGAAGCGGTTGCGCATAAGGTCATAATCAAACTCTACCGTTTCAAAAATCTCGTCGTCTGGAAGGAATGTTACCGTTGTTCCGCGCCTATCCACCTTTTCAAGCCTTTTTAGTGGCTCTACAGCATTACCGCGCCTGAACTCTATAAAATGGTGGTAATCATTTTGATAAACATCAACCTTAAGCCATTTTGAGAGTGCGTTTACGCAGGATACACCAACGCCGTGAAGACCGCCTGAAATCTTATAGCCCTCACCGCCAAACTTACCGCCAGCATGAAGCTTGGTTAAAACAACTTCTACCGCACTTTTTCCCTCAGATGCAATAACGCCTGTAGGAATACCTCTTCCATTATCTGCAACTGTGCAAGAGCCATCTGCGTTTAAGGTTATATCAATCTGCGTACAATAGCCAGCTAATGCCTCGTCTATACTATTGTCCACAACTTCGATAACGCAATGCATAAGCCCGCGCTCGTCCGTTGAGCCTATATACATGCCAGGACGCTTTCTAACAGGCTCTAAGCCTTCAAGCACCTGGATATCTGTTTCATCGTATTTTTTACTTTTGGTAAGGTCTAATTCGTCCATAAAATATCCTTTTTTATTGCTAAGTTTAATTAGGCGCAAAAAGCCCTCAAACCTCGCTAATTAACAAACGAAGCTTAAGAAATTCCATTTACCTAAATTATATATATTATTATAATATACTTTAGTAGAAATGTAAAGGAAAAACTTTAAATAAAAATGAATATTTTAGCAATAAACACTTGCAAAAGCTTTTCTGTTGTGCTAAAATTAGCCCGTCTTTAATAAAAATTAAAGTACTTCTTGTTTTCGAAAGAAAACCGAAATTAGACCAAAAGGAGGAAAATTATGAATAAGTACGAACTCTTGTATATCATTTCAGCAGACACAAGCGAAGAAGCTAGAGAAGCTTTAATTGAAAAATTCAAGGCTTATGTTGAAAACAAAAAGGGCGTAGTTGAAGGCATCGACAGATGGGGTATGAAAAAATTTGCTTACCCAATTAACTTCAAAAACGAAGGCTTCTATGTTCTCATGAACTTTTCAGCAGAACCAGATGTTGTAAATGAGATGAATAAACTTATGAACATAACTGATGGCATCGTTCGTCAGATGTTTGTTGCAAAATAGGAGATTTTATGAACAGAGTTATTTTAGTAGGAAATCTTACCAAAGACCCAGAACTTGCCACTACAAACAGCGGTGTTTCAGTATGTAGATTTACCTTAGCAGTTGGCAGAAGATATCAAAACGCTGAGGGCGAAAGAGAAACAGACTTTATTAGCATTGTAGTTTGGCGCGGACAGGCAGAAAACTGTCACAAATATCTTAAAAAAGGCAGTAAATGCGGGGTTGTTGGAACTCTTCAAACAAGAAGTTATGACGCACAAGACGGCACTAAAAGATATGTTACAGAAGTTATAGCTGATGAAGTAGAGTTTTTAAGCACAAGAAATTCCGAGGGTGGAGCTGAATATCAAAGTAGTGCTCCAGTGCAACCAAAGAAGGCTGATGTTGCCGAACTTGAACCAGTAGACGATGACAGCCTACCATTCTAAAAAGGAGAATAATATGACAGAAGTAGTAAAAGAAGAAAAGGCAAAAAAATTTAAACGCCCTTCTAAGAAGAAAGTATGTGCATTCTGCACAGATAAAAGTTCTGTTATCGACTATAAAGACGCTGCAAAATTAAGAAGATATATAACAGAAAAGGGCAAAATTCTTCCAAGACGCCAAACAGGCACATGTTCCACACACCAACGCGAACTAGCCGTTGCAATAAAGAGAGCAAGAATCATGGCGCTTCTACCATTTAAGGGAGAGTAAAAATAAGATTAAAAATCAAAAAAAGTCGCGATGCAAATATTTACATCGCGACTTTTTTAATCAGAACTTTTCTCAACTATAATATTAATATCTGATGTTACAGTTAAAGGAAAACCTTCTACAGTAGTTGTATCGCTCCACCCCACATAAATATAATATGCTAACCGTTCATAAGTGCTCGCATCATATATTGACAAACTAAACACAGCAGTAGGAGATCTAGGTTCAATAGAAAGAGTTTGGGTATCCACCCCAGAAATGTAAGTTATAACTGAACCTTCTAAAATTTGAAAACTTCCATTAGCATTTAAAGTTCCATCTATATTGATTTTCACTTCATTGTCTACAAGTATTTGAAAACCGATATTTGCATATCTACTTGATGTAGACCAATTACATGTATAGTATTTAGCTTCATATTCAATAAACTCAAAGCTAACATTCACGCTTTTACTAAACTCTGTATTTCCTGTCACCTCTAATACTAGTTCATAGGTAGCTGTTGTATTTGAGGTTATACTCCATATTTCACTTGTATTACTTGTGACAGTTAAACCTGTTATTGTTTCCGAGATATCTTGCCCGCCTATGGTTACTGTTGGAGTGCCAGTAATTGCAAAGTCGGAGTAGTTTGTTATGTATACTTTTATCTTTATAAACCTTTGGTTTGGTATAAAGGCAACATTCCCTATCTCCCACGCTTCTAGTGGGAAATTTCCACTTAGTTCATCTTGGGTATTATCAAAGTTTGCTACTGGACCGTAAGTAAATCTAGGATCTGTTAGTTTCGTCATCTCAGACTCTGTGGAAGAATTTCCTCTATATACCTCTCCACTTAGTTGAACAAATAAGCCCTCTGGATAAAACTTTAAGTTTCCGTTTATATCCAGTGTTGCCACGCTTGCCACTGCCCATACACCTATGGTCAGCATAGCAAGGCACATCATACAACTAAGTAGTCCTGCTATTAACTTTGCTCTTTTCATTTTTTACTCCTTTTGATTATTATTTATATTTTTTAATTTTTTATGTAAGCCTTGCCGAGTTTTCAACTTAGCTTACAGCTCTAGAAAAATTTCTGCACTTTGGGCGGTTTTGCTATTCGCAAAAGCACGCCTTTATCGTTTGAAATTTTTCTTATACCGACCAAACGCAAACTCCGCTTACGCTGGGAGTTATTCTGGGGTCCCCGAAAATCAAAATGATTTTTGGGGAAAGGAGAAACAGCGTAACCTTTTAGACAGTTGCGTTTAGCAACTTCTAGGGTGGAGCTTGTTTCGACGCACTCTCGTGCGCAGTTATTTCCTCGAAGTCTCTTGCAAAGTCCCACTTCGGAGCCCTTGCTTTACTCTCCACCTTATCAAAAAATATTTTAAGTGGCCTTTTATAGAGGTATTTGAGGAATTTTATTCTTTCATAGCCTTACTTTCTTTTAAAATTCCGAAACGAGCTCTAGAAAAGGCTACTTAAAATATTATCCTTACCTTAAAATTTTTTTGATA
>CALVYR010000013.1 GCA_944372325.1 uncultured Clostridia bacterium
GGTAATAAATTTAGCTTTTTTCATAACCTTTTATCTCCCGTAAAAACAGAGAAATGATATCACAAAATTTCAAAACTAAACAACTAATTTTGAACATATTTTTGCTATTTTTAAAATTGACAGTTAATAAAGTGTTATAAAGTATAGTTTTATGGAAAGTATTATCTAAAAAGCAATAATCGATAAAGGCGAGCGTTTGCGAATGGCAAACCCGCCCAAAGCGCAGAGATATAAAATTAAATCTACTTAGACTTCGTAGCATTCGCTTCGCAAGAGAGTACGCACCAAACTCCCAAGCGGAGCTGGAGTTTGCGTTTGGTGCGTAAAAGAAAAATTTCAAGCGATAAAGGCGAGCGTTTGCGAATGACAAACCCGCCCAAAGCGCAGAGACATAAAATTAAATCCGCTTAGACTTCGTAGCATTCGCTTCGCAAGAGAGTACGCACCAAACTCCCAAGCGGAGCTGGAGTTTGCGTTTGGTGCGTAAAAGAAAAATTTCAAGCGATAAAGGCGAGCGTTTGCGAATGGCAAACCCGCCCAAAGCGCAGAAATTTTTCTAATGGAGATATTCATAAATCTTCGTACTTTTCTTACTAATTTTTTTAACAAGTGCCTTGCCATTCACATAGGAGGTCACCACAACGGACCTTCCTTTTTTTATGCTTCTAAAGCCCTCGCAAATTGCATCAACTTCAGTGCCGTTTTCATCTAAAATGATTTTGCCAGTTTTATCTTTGTTTGAAATTTTTACGCTAACTACAGCGGTTTGCCCAGCATGAACTACAGGGCGTCTTAAAATAAATGTGGCAATAACAGAGGCAAGTAAACCAATAACAATTCCTATAATTATTGCGGGAATTTCTGGAAGAAAGAAACTAAAGCCAAATATAGCCCAACCGCCAAAGGCAAGCATAATAATGCTACCTCTAATAGCTAACGCGGAAAACATAAAACCCCAAAAGGTTTCGTTCACTTCATTTGGCATATCAATGTCATCGGAAATGTAGTTTTTCTTTAAATTATAGTAGCCAGCCCAAGTTAAAACTAGGTACACAACAAATAGAATTGTACCTGCAATTCCAACAACCATAGTTATTTTTTGAAGAAGGGTATAGCCTAGCCAAATATTGATCATAAGATAAGTTTAATAAGTAAAATGGTATAAGTCAAATAAAATTTTTAAAATCTTTTAAGAAAAATTGGAAAAAATCATTGACAAAACATGTTAAATTATGCTATTATGCCAAAGCACATGGGGGATTAGCTCAGCTGGCTAGAGCGCCTGCCTTGCAAGCAGGAGGTCATCGGTTCGATTCCGATATTCTCCACCAGAGAGAGCCTTAAGTTAATTTAAGGCTCTTTTTTAAAAAGGTGTTTTATGTTTGAGGGTTCAACTAAGATCGATGTTTCTGTGCAAAAACAGTTAAATAAAAAACTGTTTATTGTTTCCTTAATTCTAATTATTATTGGTGGCATAGGATCCGTGACTTACATTGTTTTAAGTGTTTTAGATATCATTTGGTCCACTTATCTACTTGTGTTTTGTCTGCCTCTTGGAGTTGGGATAGGATATTTGTATCTTATAAGAAAGAATATAAAAACTGTTTCTTCTCAAACGCATGAAAATTTTTATACTTTTGAACAAGATTACTTTAATGTTAAAACCTTAAGAAATGGTGAAGAAATTGGCAATTCAAAAATTTATTATAAGGATCTAGTAAAGGTTAAAGAGATTGGAAAATATATATTTTTATATATCAATCAGGCTTCTGCTATGCCAATAGATAAAACTACTTTAAAAGATGATGACCTTATTTTGCTAAGAGCGTTTTTAAAAATCAATAAATAAAGTTTACTTTTTTTAGTAAACTTTTTTATTTGTTTGGTAAAAACTATATTTTTTTGTATAATAACATTATGAAAGTGTATGAAAAAAGGTCAAATTTCTTTAAATATCTATA
Organism: uncultured Clostridia bacterium; assembly: GCA_944372325.1. Taxonomy (GTDB): domain Bacteria; phylum Bacillota; class Clostridia; order Christensenellales; family UBA1242; genus Caccopulliclostridium. Next base: position 1,962 of record CALVYR010000013.1, read on the forward strand.
TCCTGTAGTGTTACTAATAAGTTTTGTTGCACTATTTCTTGTTTTTAGTGAGCCTACTTCGGCAGCACTAACTTCTTGGTCTACATATTTATCAAATAATGGTTTAACAACAGTAGCATATGCAGGGGGCAACGGCTCTTTATCTTCGCCATATTTAATTTCAACACCTTTGCAATTAGCAAGGCTTGCCTATGATACTAATCGAGGTATTTCTACCTCTGGGAAATATTATAAGCTTACTCAAAATATTGATGTAAGCGGATATAATGGCACAAGTTTAACTTGGACACCTATAGGAAACTCTAGTTATTCCTTTAAAGGAACTTTTTGGGGTGATGGTTGCACGGTAACTGGGCTTAATATAGATACAGACTTAACAACATATCAAGGCTTGTTTGGCTATGTTAGCGGAGCTACTATAAGTGAAGTTGTTCTGGGTGAGGGCAGTATTGAGGTTTCAACTACTAGTGGATGTGGCGCTGTTGTTGGATATGCAACTACAAGTACAATTACTAAATGTGTAAACGATAAAACTACTATATCTGGAACTTATACTTCTACTACAAATGCAAGAATTGGAGGAATTGTGGGCTATACCTATGGCACTACTTCAATAGAAAATTGTATAAATCATGCAAGCGTAACAATAAGTGGTGGCGCTAATTGCACTTATTATGTGGGCGGAATAGTAGGCTACTTTTCTGGAAGCTTATCATATTGTTTAAATTATGGTAGCGTTTCTTCTATTCTATCTGGAAATTATTCAAGTGCTGTTCATTATGTGGGAGGAATTGCAGGAAGAGCTTTAAATCCTGTCAACTATTGTGGAAATTTAGCAAGTATTACAGGTGGAGATAATTATGCTTCAACATCATATGTTGGAGGAATAAGCGGTTATTCTGCGAATAATATTAATTACTGCTATAATAGAGGGAGTATCAGTTCAAGCGCAAGAACTCAGCAAAGTGATTCAACTATAACAACTCCAAATAAAGAAACTTTATTAACTGCAGACACAACAAAAAGCTTTCAATTAAATAGTTTTAAAGATAGCTCAAGTTTTGACCAAAACTTTAAAAGTTACATTCGTTATAACACTGAATATGCTTATGCAGGCGGAATTTCTGGATATTGCAATGCTACAGTAAATGATTGTTATAACACAAGTTCTGTGTCAGGTGGTATTCGAACGGGAACGCTTTACTATTATTTTTCACTTAAATATTCTGAACCTAGAGGTGGGAACTCTTCAAGTGGTATGGTACCTAAAAATTCAGTTAGGGTTAGAAGAATAACTTTAAACTTTATTGATAACTATTATTATGAATCTATTAATGGTAAAACTAGTCAGAGTGTAACAAATTCTTTTGGAATAAACCAAAACTTAGCAACAACATTAAATTATAGCCTAGCGGGTTATGGCGTTAGCAGTACAGGAAGGGTCAACTATTCGGGTACCTATACTAATATAGACACAAAGTCTACCACAGGAAGTTATACATATGATACCTATTCAAATAGTGATCCATACATAGATGTTGACGCAATAATAAACTTTCAAGATAATAGTTTTGCCGTTTCTATAAAGTATACATGGCAATCAGGGAAAGATGAAACAACTACTCGAGATAAATCTTTGTATTCAGGTTTGACATGGGATCCTAAAAAGGGAAATTATACTGTTAAAACCACCACGGAACTTAAAAGTTTAAGTTCTACTCCGCTTTCATCTTCAGTTTGGGCAGTAAGTTCTGCAATCAATGACGGCTATCCTCATATCAAAAATATGCTTTGGGATGAGAACACCTCTAGCTTTAATTAAAATAAATGATTGACTTTAACTTTGTTTTGTTGTTATAATAATTTATGGAGTTATTATGAAAAAAGTTTTTAGTTTACTTATAATTGCTTTTGTAACGGTAACCTGCTTAGTGGGTTGCGGTGGAGGAGCTACGCCCATATCAGGCAAGACCTTTAGCGTTGAAAGCATGACAGCTGGTGAAACAGATATATCAGCTGGATATAAAGACAATGTAACTTATAAATTTTACGATTCAACATTTATTTTTGAAATGAATGCGGGGCAGGATAGTTACACATATTTTATTGGTAATTATGAATACGATGAAGGTAACATTACAATAGAGATAACAAAAGCTGTAGGAAGCGTTGCTTCAACCACAGATTTAGCACTTAGCACATTTAAAACAACAAGTTTGGAATATAAGGATAATAAATTGACTATTCAAGCCACACATGGTGATGTTGTTTACAGCTATGTTTTAGCAGAATAAAGATTTTTATTTTGAATTTAGATAAAAAAGAACGCTTGCGCGTTCTTCAGACTGTTGAAAAACTGCGCGACCGAAAAATTTTTTAAAATTTTTCTTGCTGCGTTTACTGAAAAACGCCTAAAAACAGTCATTTAGAAAACTAAACTCCTGCTTTTAGGCATTTTTCGAGCCTTGCCTCGCTTGTTTTTGAACAGTCTGATTAATTTGTCTACAAACTGAAGAACGCTTGCGCGTTCTTTTTTTATTCTTATCTATCTAAACCTAAATCTTTTGAGGTTATATGTTGTATTTTTCTTGTTAGAGCTCTATCTAATATTAGTCCATTAGGAAGTTCTTTAAAAGGGTCATTTTCCTCACCTTTTAAAGCTTTAATATGTCCAAGATTAGAAAGTTGAGTTTTCTCCACACATACAAGTAAGTCTTTAGAGCTATTCTTTACTATGTAATCTATGCTCAAACCTTTTGAAGGTAAACCTTTGCCTGTGTATATAACATTAGCCACATATATGTCTCCGTAAAAAGCTGTTTGGCTAAATTTGCCAATAAAATTAATTTTTTGTTCTATACCCTTGGTGTTAGATTCTCCAAGTACTTTTTTAATTTTTGCGCCTATTATTTTATCCATATTTCACTCCTAATCACTAGTAGTGTAACATATAACTATTATTAATTCAAGACCTATTTTTTAAAATTTTAGCATAAAATATTTTGTTTTATGTTTTATAAATGCTAAACTATTTATTAGGAGGGTGTTAAATGGAATTAACAGCAGAAGAAAAGAAAATTTTAGATGGAGAAGAGGGCGAAACCAAAGCCAAAATTATGCGTACACTTGTAGAATTTGGTGAGCTCTTTGGCGCTAAAAGGCTTGTTAAAGTAACGCATGAAGGTCATCTTGTAACCTCGTTTGGTATTGGGCTTTTAAAACCCGTGTTTAGAACTATGGACGAGATAATTTCTGCAGGGCTCAAAACTGAATATCCTTTTACAGTGGACCCAAGACCTATAGATTATGAAAATGTTAAATGCGGACCTTTAAACAAACTTATTTTTAGTAAAATCATGTACTCAAAACAAAAATATTATGAAGAGCAATTAAAAAAGATAGGCCTAAGGGATGAAAAATCTTTTACTTGCACAAACTATTTGCCAGAAGTTGGCAATACGCCCAAATATGGCGATATTCTAAGCTGGGCGGAAAGCTCTGCTGTGGTTTTTGCAAATTCTGTGCTCGGTTCAAGATGTAATAGAAATAGTGGAATGTTAGATATATTTGGTGCAATTATTGGCAAAGTGCCAGAATTTGGACTTTTGACCGATGAGGGAAGGAAAGCTAGCTTTATAATAGAAGTGAAGACCACTAAACTTCCAGAAGCTCAAGTGCTTGGAAGTGCAATAGGCTTAAAGGTTATGGAGGCCGTTCCTTATATTAAAGGGTTAGATAAATTTTTAGGAGAAGAGTTAACGGATGATGTTGTTGCCTATCTTAAAGATATGGGCGCAGCTAGCGCATCCAATGGTGCGGTTGGATTGTATCATGTTGAAAATTTAACCCCAGAAGCAAAAAAACTTAAGGAAAAATTAATCTTAGAGGATGCTCAAACCTATGTTATAGATGATAACGAGCTTGAAAGAGTTTATAAAAGCTATCCTATAATGTGGAAAGATAAAAACGCAAAGCCAAGTTTATGTTTTATAGGTTGCCCTCATCTTACATATTCTCAGCTCATTTCTTGGACGAATAAACTTGAAACTGCACTCAATGAGACGGGAAGAAAGAAGGTTAAAGTTAGAACAATTATGACCACTTCACCAAATGTGGAGGAAAAATTTAAAGCTACTCCAGAATATAAAAAGTTAATAAAAATGGGCGTTAAGATATCAAATATTTGTCCGTTAATGTATACAAATAACCCAATTGCTGGAGGAAAGCCAATTATTACAAACTCAAATAAACTTAGAACTTATTCAAAATCTAGATATTATAAAGATGATGAGATAGTGAAAATTGTAGCGGGAGGAAAAGCGTAATGGTTAGTAAAAAAACAACTTTTAAAGGTAGAGTTATAAATGAGGGCGAGGGCGAATTTGAATGTGTTGTATCTAGGCAAGGTGTAAACACCTTAGCAACTTTTCAAAAGAGCGCACTAAAAAATGCTAAAAAGGTTATTGGCTCAGACCAAAACAACCCCGATGTATATGGAAAAAATTTAACAGGGGTGGCATTAATTCTTCCTCAAACAATAGGTTCAACAACTGGTGGACTTGTAATTCAAACAATATGTCAGATGGGCATTGCTCCTGCTGCCATGCTGTTTTCTGAGGAGATAGACTCGCTTGCAGCAAGCGGTGTGTTACTAGCAAAAATTTGGGAGAACTCCAAACTTATTGCAATAGATAAAATTGGAAAAGAGATCTTAGAAAGCGCTCAAACGGGCGATAGCGTAAAAATTTTTAAAGATGGAACTATAGAGCTTATTAAAAAAGATAGTAAGTAAACATGGGCGATTTTACTTGATTAAATTTTAAAATTAATGTATCATATACTAATAAAAGGAGATTAAACTATGTTAGGATTTATTTCAACTGGTGCAATTGTTGGCATAGTTATTGTAGCCGTTGTTGTAATTTTAATTATTGCAATAGTGGCTTGGATAATTTCAACCTACAACGCATTTGTAAGGTTGCGCAACAATGTTGAAGAAGGTTTTTCTACCATGGATGTATACATGAAGAAAAGATACGACCTTATCCCAAACCTTGTGGAAACAGTTAAGGGATATGCAAAACACGAAGAGGAAACTTTATCTAAAGTAATTCAGGCTAGAAATATGGCCATGAATTCTGCCACTGCTGAAGAGCAAATGAAGAATGATAACATTCTTACAGGCACATTAAAAAGCCTATTTGCAGTGTCAGAAGCTTATCCTCAACTTCAAGCAAACCAAAACTTTATGGATCTACAAAATCAACTAAAAACACTTGAAGCGGAAATTGCTAATTCTAGAAAATACTATAATGGTGTGGTTAAGGTATACGAAAACAAGCGTGAAGTTTTCCCATCTAACCTCATTGCAAAATGGTTTAAATTTCAAGAAAAACCTTTCTATGAAGTTGACAATGAAGAAGAAAGGAAAAATGTTAAGGTTCAATTTTAATGCGTAAAAGTGTAACCGGAGCTATCATAGCATTATACCTTGTTGCGATAATCGTAACAGGGCTTTTTGCTTTAATAAACTCTGGTTCTAGTACACTTGTTAGATCTTACGATTATGTAATAGACAACTATTCAGTACTAGCAAATGTAAATAAAGATAACACTATAGCAATAAATGAAACAATCACTGCAAGTTTTAGAGATTTTCGCACCAAGCATGGAATTTTTAGAACCTTGCCCTTAACCTCAAGTGTAGGAGAAACGGATAGTGAGGGAAATGTTAGCTATAAAAATTATAGATATTCCTACTCTGACATTGATTGCAATATAAATTACGAGGTCTACACACAAAGTGGCACTCTTGTAATTCAAATAGGAAACGCCTATGAAAATGTTTCTGGTGAAACTATCACATATAACATAAGCTATACAATAAACCTAGGGAATGATAGAGATAGCTCTAAAGACACTTTTTACTATAATCTAATAGGCAGTTTTTGGGATACAGAAATATTGAGTGCAGATATCACAGTAATTTTACCAGAAGCGGTAAGCGATGTAACGCCTGTAGTTTACTATGGCGGTTATGGCGAAACAAATTTAGGTGAAAATTTTACTTTTGATGGAAAAACTTTAAATTATACTCATACTTCTACGCTTGATATGGGCGAAGGTATAACTGTTAGAATGGAACTTGAAGAAGGTTACTTTAGCCCAGTTACAAGCCATGTTTGGGATATTATAAATTTAATTTTGGTATTGGCAGTAGCTGGAATAAGCCTTGTAATATTTATGAAAAAATCTTGTAAAACACCGCTTACTCCTGTTGTTCAATTTGAACTTTCAGACGGTACAACTTCTGCCGATGTTGGCTATCTAATAGATAGATATGTGCATGATAAGGATATAGCATCTCTTGTAATTTTATGGGCACAAAAGGGGTTTTTAAAAATTAAGGAAGAAAATAAAACTACAACGCTTATTAAAGTTAAAGATGCCGATAAAAGTTTAAAACTATATGAAAGAGTGCTTTTTGATAAAATTTTTGAAAAGGGAAATGAAGTAAACTTAAAGAGTTTAGGTGCAAACCTTTCTGCCACAATTCAAACTGTTATGCAGGAAATTGACCTTGAAAATAAGAGTGCGTTTAATAAGTCTGCAATAACTTTTAGAGAGATAATAGCAATAATTACAAGTGTTGTATTTACAAGCGTATTATTTAAAATTGCGTATACTGCGGTGAGCACTCTTTTTACAATTCTAAGTTTTGTTGGCGGAGCGCTCTGCTATCTGCTTTTAAAATCTTTAATGGCAAACCTAGATGAAGTTGTAAATAAAAAACGCAAATGGATATCAATATTATTAATCATCTTACTAGTGGGTTTTATAGTTTGTGAATTTATATTTTGTTATGATTTCTATCTAGATAGCTTTGGAAATTTAATTATAAGCTTTGGTTTGATTCTGTTAAATTGCATTATAGTAAGAAAGTTTAATGTTAGAACGGAAGAAGGCATGAAAAAACTTGGTGACATTATAGGCTTAAAAACATTTATTGAAGTTACAGAAAAAGATAGGCTAGAAATGCTTGCCAAAGATAACCCTGAAATATTTTACAATGTGCTTCCATATGCCTATGTGTTTGGAATTTATGAAACTTGGTGTAAAAAGTTTGAAGATATTGTTATAAAAATGCCAGATTGGTACACCTCAGACACAAATGTTTTAGATTTTATTGTTATAACATCTCTTCTTAGAAGCACTATGATAAACTTTTCTTCCACACTTCAAATTGCTAATTTTGCAAAAAGTGCAAGCTTAATTAAATCTGTTGGCTCAATTGCTGGGCACATCGGAGGCTTCGGTGGTGGCGGAGGCTTCTCTGGTGGCGGTCACGGCGGTGGTGGCGGTGGAAGCTGGTAAAAAGCATGAAATTTTCATGCTTTTTTTATTTATAATTTTGATTTTTTTACCAAAAACTAATTTAATCAAACATCATTTTGTTAATTAGAGCATAATTAGTTTATTTAGCTTAATTATAGGAATGTAGTTTAAATAAATATTGACAAAAATGTGTAATAATGATAAAATTTCTTCTAAAGAGAGGGATATATGGCAACAAATAATGAAAAATTAATTTCAGCTATTAGAGAGGGAAAACTATCTAAGGTTAAAGCCTATGTCAGACAAGGTATTTCTATAGATGCACCTATAGAGTTAGATTACGGCACTACATTTCCTTTAACAGAGGCAATAAGATCTGGAAATAGAGAAATAGTGGACTATTTAATTGGTGAGGGTGCCACAGTTACAGCATACGAGGTAAATGGCAAAGTAAACAATCCTGTAAGGGTGGCTTTAGATAGAGCGGACTTTGCAATTTTAGACGCTGTTATAAAGGCAGGCGGAGATTTAAGCAGTGTTACTACTGCAGAAAACGATAATGCTCTTACCTACCTTGCAAAAAATGCCATAAACGATAGAAATCTTCCAAAAGAAGATTTTGATAAAATAGCCGATTATTTAGTTGCACAAGGCGTAGATATAAATTATACAAATTCAAATGGTGAGTCTGCAATTTCCATCTTACTTGATTCAGATTATTCTGAATATTTTTTAGGTAAAGATTTAGACTTATCAAATAAAAAAGTGCTTAAAGACCTTTTTGAACTTGCAATTAGAGTTGGCGATGTACAAGCTCTAAAAAGATGTATAGAAAATGGCGCTGATATTAATCAAAAGATTGATGGTGAAGATTTTTATCCAATTGGCTTTGCCGTAGCGCATACCAAAAATAATAGAGAGGAAATTGTAGAAACTCTTTTAAACGCTGGGTCTAATGTTGATCTTCTTAATTATACGGCTCAAACATCTTTTGAAAGAGCAATAACTAATTATTTAATTGGCGACTATCAAAATAAAGAAAAAGCTTTTGCAAATTTAAAGCTTATGATAGAAAAAGGTTCTTCCAAAACTGGAGATCCAACTTTATCTGTTGTAAATTTTGGAAGAGAATTGCCTCTTACTTTATCTATAAATACAGGGAATGTAGAAGTCCTAGACTTATTGTTAGAAAATGGCGCAGATCCAAACCTTTATTATCATGATGTTAGAATAGCTGGCTTTAGTAGTATACCTCCAATTATTTTTGCAATGGATAGAGACAACTCTGTAGAAATTGTGGGCAAGTTGTTAGACCATGGTGCTAAACTAGAGTACTTTATATCTAAAGATGATAAAACTCCAGAATTTTCTGTAATGTCTAAGTTGCTTTCAAATGAAAACGGAGTTGTAAATAGAGATAACTTAGTTAAGTTAATTATACAAAGAAATCTTGTAGATTTAAAGCAGATTTTGGGTGAAAAAACTTACTTTGAACATATTTTAGATCTAGAACTTCCAGAATCTATTAAAGCAATAAATAGTTCCAATGTAAAATTTACAGATCTAATGCAAGACCCTATAAGCTATGCTATAGCTAATAACAAAATTGAAAGTTTAAAGGCGCTTTTCGCGACAGGTGAGTTCGATGTAAATGCTAGATTTGGTGAAAACAGAACAACCTATTTAATTGAAGCGATAAAGAATAACAACTTAAACATTGCTAAAGCATTAATTGAAATAGGTGCCGACATTAAGGCAAAAACAATTGATGGAAGATCTGCAATAGATTTTGCTGTTAAAAGTTCTAACCTAAATGCCGTTCAACTACTTTTTGTCCATGGAGCAGAATTAAAGCCAGATAGAAATTTTTCTACAAGAGAGTTGATTGCTTTTGCTTCTATGACAGTAGATAAAAAATCTAGTGAACTTGCAAATGCACTTAAAAAGGGTGATGCCAAAAGGGCTTTAAAGCTTTTAGATATGGGCGCAGATCTATATGTAAACATTTCTAAAAAAGGCATGGAATGTGCAAGAGATTATCTATTCAACGGCAAAAATAATTATGTGATTGAACAATTAATGTATGATACAAGCATAAACTACGATTTTAAAATAGATTTTTCAAATTATGTAATTGAAAGCAAAAAATATGACCTTATAGATTCACTTTTAAAAAGCCCAAGAGCCTATAGTATAGACGATGTTTTAGCTAATGCCGTTTCTCATGATAATAGAGAGTTTATAAGCGTGGTAGTTGAAAAGATTAAAGCGGGAAGTGCAAAAGTTCAATTATCTCAGTCCTTAATAAATGCTACAACATTAGGAAAATTAGATGTTGTTAAAGAGCTTTGTGAGGTTGCAACATTAGAAGAAAAATTTGTAGACGACATGCTCACTTTAGCTACTAAAAAGGGTAACAGTGAAATGGCTGAGTATGCGTTAGGTTTAGGTGCAAAAATAGAAGCTCCTGTAGTAGAAGAGGCAATAAAATCTGGGAATCCTGAAATTATTTCAACAATACTTGCAAGCAGTAAGCAAAAATTTAAAATTGACTTTAAAAATATTGAAGCTTCAGTTTTTACACTTGCAAAAAGAGGAGAAACCAAAGCGCTATTAAGCTTGCAAAAAGCTGGAGTTTTAAATAATATTACTCCAAACGAGGCGTTTAACATTCTTTATAACGCGTTAGATTCCAATAACCTAAATGTAGTTAGGGCTTTAAATCAAGCAGATCCACAGTTTGCAAAAGTATCTAGAGCTATGCTTACCGCTGCGGTTAACCGAGACTATATTGAAGGGGTAAACAATTTACAAAAGCGCGAGTTGGCAAGAAAGCTTGCTCAGGCTGGAGTGGATGCAACTACATTGACCACACATAACAACAGAACGCTAATGATAGTTGAGGCTATTAAGCAATATGACACTAGAAAAGTAGATGAACTTATAGACCTAGGGGTAGATGCAAGTACAAGAGATGAAAGTGGCAAGACGATATTAGAAATTGCTTTAAATGCTAAAAACTTAAAGGCTGTTAGAAAACTTGCAAAGCATGGTGCAAAACTTACAACTCAAGCTGAAGTGGATAGATTAAATGATATTTTAACTTCTCAGAGAGGAAAATATTGGAAAAAAGCTTCTTTGCGCTTAAGAGAAAATGCTCCAGTTTATCAAACAGAGAGATAAAATATAATTTTAAAATATTAAGCATAATTAATATAAAAATAAACCTTCTAATTTGAAGGTTTTATTTTTTTAAAACAAAGGCAAATAATCTACGATTTAATTTAATGCCCTTTGAGGTTTGATTTTAATTTACATATTCTAGTAGTTTAGGAGTATCCTTTTCTTCGTCAAAACCATTTAATATAGGTGTGTGACCTAATAAATATTTTAAATCTTCTACAAAAGCGCTCACTTCAAAAATTTATTCCACTGTAACCGATTTAGATAGATTTCTAGGCTTATCTGGGTTGTAGCCTTTTAATATGCAAACCTCGCAAGCGAGAACTTGAAGTGGAAGAATAGATAATATTGGCATTAAATCGGCTGAAAGTTTAGGAAGCTTTATATCTGCATTTTCAAAATTTCCTAAAATTAAACATTTCCCTCCGCGCGCCTCAATCTCTTCTTTGGTCAAAAGGTTTTTACTAATGAGATTATTTTTTGTAGAAATTAAAATTATTAGTGTATTTTCATCAACCAAAGCAAGTGTGCCATGTTTAAGTTCTCCGCTAGGGCAAGCAGTGCAATTGATATAGGAAATTTCCTTTAATTTCAAAGCCCCTTCCTTTGCAGTTATGTAATCATCTTGTCTTCCTATAAACATCACCTTTTCAAAGGTGGCCACCTTTTTAGCAAGCTGAGTTAAATTTAAGGAATTTAAATATTGTTTACTTTGGCGAATTAAAGTTTTAATCTTGGGTTTTTCATCTTTTAGCAAACATTTTAATAAATAGAATATTAGTAGTTGACAGGAGTAAGCTTTTGTTGAAGCCACAGCGCGCTCCCAGCCAGCCTTCATTAAAATTGTTTTTTTGCAAGCAAAGGTTATTGAGGAGTTAGGTACATTGGTTATAGCTAAAGTTTTACACTTGCATTTTTTTACGCACGCAATGGTATCAGCAGTTTCTCCGCTCTGCGACACAAATATACACAGCGTATTTTTAGTAAATAGATGTTTAGAATATTTAAATTCACTTGCTATTTCTGTAAATATTGGTACATTTAAAAACTCCAAATATTTTTTTCCAAATAGGCAGGAGTGATATGCCGTTCCGCATGCAACTAGATATATTTTATCTATATTTTTAAAATAATTTTTTATATCTTTAAAATTTTCAAAAAAAATGGCAGTTTCCTTTAAAGCATCAGGGGTTTGAGCAATTTCATCCTGCATTAAATATTTATTTTTATTTTCAAAGGCGAAAGTATTTAAAAATTTATTTGTTTTTTTATTTATTTTCTTATTTTTATTAAAAAATTCAATATTATTATATTTAATTTTTGCAAATTCATTATTTTTTAAAATGTAAAAATCTGAGCAATATTTTTTAAAGGCGTTGGCATCGCTGGAAATAAATATATCATCCTCACTTTTACCCACCATAAGCGGGCTTTCCTTTTTGGCTAGATAGATACACTCTGGTTCATTAGAAAATATTATAGCTAGCGCGTAACTTCCTTTAAGAAGTTTAACTACGCTTTTAAGCTTTTCTAAATTATTTTTTTCAGGCATGATAGCTATAAGCCCGGCTATTATTTCTGTATCCGATTCAGTTTGAGTTTTTAAGTTAAACTCATTTTTTAGTTCTAAATAATTTTCTATAATTCCATTATGTACTAGTGTAACACTCTTTAAAACATCGGTATGTGGGTGAGCGTTCAGTTCACTTGGCAAACCATGCGTTGCCCACCTGGTGTGAGCAATGCCAACACTGCCATCAATATTTTCTTCCTTTAGTGCCTTTTTTAACTCTTCAACTTTGCCTGCGCGCTTAACTATTTTTATTCCTTTATTAGTTGAAATTGCTATTCCAGCAGAGTCGTAACCTCTGTACTCCAAGTTTTCAAGCCCCTCAATAAGCAAGGGCTTTGCCTCTTTTTTTCCTACATAACCAAATATACCACACATAAAAATCTCCAATTTTAATATATGCCACTAGGCCTTGCCGTGTTAAAGCCTTGACTTAAAATTAGATTTGTTATAATATATTGTTATGAAAAAGTTATTGCTTCTAGTTATGGCGCTTTTTATTTTTTGTGTTCCCAGCTCTTCAGCTAAAGCGGAAGATCTTCCTGCTAGCGTTAGAGTTATTACAGTAAGCACAAGAATCTATAACTCTGCAAGCCTTTCCGACCCAATGCTAAATGGCGAGGAAGAGGTCAGGGCAGTTCATGGCGACACATTTGAAGTTTTAAGTTTAGTTGTAAGTGAAAATAGTTTTTATGAAATTTCTTATGCAGGAGAGTCTGCCTATATTTTAAAAGCTCATGTGCTTGATACTAACATAGATTCTAATAATGTTAAACTAGATACTAATGCTGTGCTCAGAGAAAACGCCGAGGTTTTTGAATACGCAAATCAAACTTATAGCAAAGTAGATATAACTCTAGAAAAGGGCACGAGGGTTAAACTTTTAGATGGCATAGATAACTCGCTTGAATATACTAGAATTTCCTTTGAAATAGGTGAAGAAACGCTAACATATTATGTTCCTACAACTGCCATTTCACCAGACGGCATGAGCGCTGGAGGAATAACTGCAATAGCTTTAATTATTACCTGCACAAGTTTGCTTTTAATTTTGTTTGGCTTTAAAGGAAAGAAAAAGAAGAAAAAAGAAAAATAGTTTTGATTTTATTAAAAGGTGAGATATATTCTATCTATGCAAAAGGATGTAAAAAAACAATACAAAAAGGATGTAAAGCGAATTTTTATTTGGCTTTTAATAATGCTTCCAATTTTAGCTGTAATAACATTTTGTTTTAGTTATTTTTTAAATATGAATAATGTTTTAAATGTGTTTTTATTAGTTATAATTGGTGGTTTTGGTGTATTAATTTTAGAGCTAATTTATAAAAAAGTTCAAGAAAAAAAAGAAAAACAGCCTAAAAAGCGCGATCCTTATGCAGATTAAGAGGAAAATATGAAAGAACAAAAAAATATAAAGATAATGCCACATAGCTTAGAAGCCGAGCAAGCAGTGCTTGGCTGTCTGCTTATAGATAACGATTGTTCAATCAATATTATGAGCAAGTTAAAGTCCTCAGATTTTTACGCAGAATCACATCAAAATATCTTCGATGTAATGTCCTCATTGTATCAAACAAGTGTTCCTATAGACTTTGTAACTGTAACAGAAGCGCTTGAAAAGAAAAACTTGCTAGATTCAATAGGTGGAATAGACTATATAACCTCGCTTACAAATGTAATTCCAAGCGCGGCAAACTACGACCACTATGTAGAAATTGTTAAAAAAGATTCAATGCTAAGAAGTTTAATCTACGCTGGTCAAAAGATTATAGAAAAGGCGTATGATGATGACGATGCTAAAGCTGGAATTTCATTTGCTGAAAAAACTATATTTGATATTGCTCAAAAAGAAGATATCTCTTCGTTAGAGCATATAGGTGGAGCGCTTAAGGGTGTTATAGATAAATTTGATATGATAGCCAAAGACCCCACACTAGTAAATGGTATGCCAACTGGCTTTAAAGGCCTTGATGATATATTAAATGGCTTACATAACTCCGACTTAATTTTAATTGCAGCTCGTCCTGGCGTTGGTAAAACAAGTCTTGCAATGAACATTGTAAATAATGTTGCAATAAATCAAAAGAAAAAGTGTGCTATATTTTCACTAGAAATGCCCAAAATACAGCTTGCACAGCGTTCGCTATGCTCTGTTGGATGCGTGAGCATGTCTAAAGCTTTAAAGGGGGATTTGGATACTAATGAATGGAAAGCGCTTTGGCAAGCTAATAAAAAATTGGCAGAGGCGGGAATATATGTAGATGATTCCAGCATGAATACACCTAGTGATATTCTCTCAAAATGTAGAAGGTTAAAGCGCGAACAGGGCCTAGACCTTATCATGATAGATTATCTTCAACTTATGAATAGCGGTGGAAGATCTAATTCAGATAATCGTCAACAGGAGATAAGTGAAATAACAAGATACTTAAAGATTGCAGCTAAAGAGTTAGATGTGCCAATACTCCTTCTTTCTCAGCTTTCTCGTGCAGTTGAAGCTAGAAAGGACCACAGACCCGTTCTTTCCGATCTTCGTGAATCTGGCGCCATTGAACAGGATGCTGACATAGTAATATTTATCTATAAAGCAGATATGTATAACGATGTTGTTAGTGAGGATGAACCTGGCGTGTGTGAAGTTATTATAGCAAAGCATAGAAATGGTTCTTTAGGCACAGTTAAGCTTAGGTGGTATGGCGAATACACTACTTTTATGGACCTTGACAAAAAAGTTCCTAAACGCATCTCAGTAGATGACGCTCTTCCTCCACCTGAAGAGGAGCCTGCAGAGGATATGATATTCTCTGATGACTCTGATATCCCTACAGACCAAGATTTAGATGAAATTAATAATTTATTTAGTAATGATGAAAATTAATTTACATCAACAATCTTTCCATTCACATTTTTTAATGTAAACACTCCTATTGGGGTGTTTTTATTTTTTAAACAAAATTTTTCTGTGGAAATTGCTAATATCTCATCAAATTCTTGAAAAAACTTTAAAAAATGCTCGTTGGAAAGTTTTTTACTTAAATTTTCATCTAAATAGCTTCTTGCTAAATTGTAATCTTTTAGCATTATGCTTTGTAAAAAGGCATAATTTTTTGCTCCAATAAATTTAGGTTTTATTGGTTTTTCATTTAAATATAGCAGTTCATCCTCTAAAATTTTAGCTTTTCCTAAGTTTATTTCAAGCCTTGTCAGTTTTCCATGGCCTGATAAACTCTCTAAGTTTTCAATGCTTTGAACTGCGTTTTTATTTATATCAATATCTCCACAGAGTTCTATAAAACTATCCTCCGTGTAAATTAATAGATAACTTTTATCTTTAAAGTTTGCACTCACACAAGGGGCCCCAGATAAACTAATAATTTCTGGAGAGGAGATATTTTTTTTAATGCTATAGCTTTTTGAAGAGTCATCACTTGAGATTGTAAATTTATAGGGAAGTCCTGTAAGAAGAGCTAGTTTGTTTCCAAAGGTTTTGCTTAAAAATATTTCACCGCTAGAAACTGTTAGAAACTCTGGAAATATGTATGTAACGCCACTATCTTTTATAGTGCTGGCGTTATCGAAATTTTCTTTTATAATTGTAGGAAGATAGCCCTTAATTAAGGGGTAAAGATAAGTGGTTGAAAATTCACTTAGCTCTAAAACATTTGTTTCATCCAGCTCAAAGCTTTCGTTGTCAATTTTTGCAACGCAAGGTACATCTGAAAAAATTTGATATGTCATAGTATAGTTTACTAAACTGAATATAAAAAAATTACTGTATAAATTAAATAAATTGTGTCAAAAATTTCTTCAAAGGAGAATTGCTATGTGTGCATGGAAAGATGAGGAAACGCTAAAACTTTTTAGTTTGGTAGAAAATTATAAAAAGAAAAATATTCCTTTAAAAAAGGCGTTTTCTGCATATGCTGAGCAGAGTGGAAGAAAGGAAAATAGCGTTCGTAACTACTATTATAAAATCTTAAAGCAAATTGTTTTTACAAAGAAAAACCCTTTAAAAATAAATTTAAAAATGCATAGAGTAACAGTGTCTAAAAGCTTTACTAAAGAAGAGGAGGAAAAGGTTATGCCAGCAATACAAAGGTTAATAAACAGTGGCACTTCCTTAAGAAATGCGTGTTTGCAGTTAGCGGGTGGAGATGTAAAAAAAATGCTTAGATATCAAAACAAATTTAGAACGCTTGAAAAAGTGGAAAGTTGCAAAGTTGTAAAGATGCCAACAAAGAAAAGTAGGCTTACAGACAGTGAGATTAATTCGCTATTTATGGGCCTTGTAAGGTTAATTAAAAAGTGTGCTGAAGAACAGGCGGAGGAAAAAATAGGCTATGAAACTCAAAATGCTAATGAGGAATTAAGAAATGTAGTAAAAGAGCTTGCTACCAAACAAAATGAGCTAGACTCTCTTAAAAAGAATTTTGAGATGTTAAAAAATGAAAGATTGCTTCTAAAAGAAGAGCTTAAAAATTTAAGAAGCCAAACTGCAAGTTTGCTTTCTAAAAAGATGAGAGGAGAAAAAATTTCATCTTTAAAAAATTTTGTGGAAAAGCTATATAAACAAGAAAAATTAGAAAATGATATAAAGTGATTAAAATCTTTACAAGTGGCAGGCAAAAATGATAAAATAGCACTGTGAAGATTATAAAAGCTAATAATTTTAAGGATGCTGAAATTGGGGCAATAAGTGGTATTGTACCCAATTCTTTGCATGAAAAATATATTGTAATCACGCCAGATAGATATTCATTAAATTTGGAAAAAAATATATTTGATATTTTAAAGGTTGATAGCTTATTCAATGTGTCAGTAATGGGCATATCTAGATTTGCTAAAAAGATGCTCAGTAGCACGGAAAAGCAAAGTGTTTCCGCACTTGGAACTTTAATTCTTGTAAGGCTGGCAATAATAAGAGTGCAAAGCAAACTAAAGTGTTTTAAAGATATTAATTTTGGGCTATGTGAAGAAATTAAAAACACAATTTCACTATTAAAATCGGCAGGAATATCCTGTGAAGAGGGCTTTAATGTATCAAGCCAAGGTTTAAAAGCAAAGCTTGAAGATATATTTACAATTTATAGAGAATATGAAAATTTGTTAGAGGGTAGATTAGATTCAGCAGGACTTTTAAATGAGCTCGAACTAAAATTAGATGAAATAGATTTAAAGGATACAATTGTCCTTTTTGTTGGCTTCGACTCTTTAACAAAGCAAGGCATGAGCATTTTAAGTAAAATTTGTGATACAGCAAAAGATGTGTGGATATCTATTGTTGAGCCCTTTTTTCAACCAAATAGCTATGTTTATGAGCGTGACCTTTTTAATAAAGTTCGGGCTTTAAATAAAGAGGTTAGTGTTTTAGAAATTCCTTGTTCTTTAACAGGTGAAAACAAACACATTTTAGAAAACCTTTTTGCCTTTAGAACAAGCGTAATGGAAACAAATAAGGTTAAACTATATTCTGCGCCCAATGTTGAGGGTGAAGTTTTAATGCTTGCAAGAAAAATTAAACGCTTAATAGTAAGTGGATATAGATATAAGGATATAAGCGTTGCAGTAGCTGGACTTCAAACTTACGAACCCTTTATTGAAAGGCTTTTTGATAAGTTTGGCTTTTCCTATTATATAGATGATAGTAAGCCGTTAATAGACTTGTTCCCAATAAAATTCACATTAAATGTATTAAATTTATTTTTATATGGTTTTAAAAAGGAAGATTTAATTTCTTACATTCTATCTCCATTTTCCGAAGTTGAAAATAAAGACGAAAAGATAAATTATATAATAAAGTATGATATAGACCAAAATAAAAGCTATGTAGAAGAAAATTTTGAAAAGCTTGCTAGCCTTATTAAAATATTTAAAAATACAAAGAATTTAATTGAATTTACAGAAAATATATTAAAAATTTATAATTTTGAGGAAAAAATTATAGATTTTACGGAAAATTTTGCAAAAAATAATCAAATAAAACTGGAAAAGACATTTTTACAACTCTATGAAAAAATAGTAGATGTTTTAAACACTTTAAAAGACTTTAACATCAATGAAACGCTTTTCGACTTTATAAAAATTTTAGAAACGGCGTTTTCTTCTCTTAAAATTTCCACCGTTCCGGCTTCTGTAGATAACATTGTTATTTCAGATGCTACTTCAGGTTTTTTTACTACTGCTGAGTTTATGTTTGTAATTGGGGCTACAGATAGTCTTCCTAGCTATATTTCAGATTGTGGAGTTATAACAGATAAGGATATAGATGAAATAAAGATAAGCGCCAAGATAGAGCCAACTGTAAGAATGATAAATAGAAGAAATAAGTTTAAACTTCTTTCAGTATTTACGGCATTTAACAAAAAACTTATTGTAAGTTATCCAGAATCCGCTCTAGATGAAAAGCAAAATTTGCCATCATCTATCATAAAAGATTTAAAAAATATGTTTACCCTTAGTGGTAGACCTCTTCCTATTTTAACTGATGACTATATTTCAACAGGGGAAAACTTAGAAAAAGAGGCGGAGATGCTTGCATATCTTGCTATAGATAATAGCATGAACTTGAATACAGAAAAATTTAACCCAATAGTTGCGGGAACTTTTAAGGCGCTTAACCATGTTGAAGAAAAAAGGGAAGAGCTAACTGGGGCCTTACTTAAAGAAAGAGTTCCTGTAACTGAGGTAGAAACCTACTTTGCCTGTCCATTTAAAAGGTTCGTTAGCTATAATTTAAAACTGAAGGAAAAGGAAACCTCAGAATTAACTCCTGCAGATATAGGAAACTTTGTGCATGCCTATTTAGAAAAAATAATATTTAGTCCTGAAAGCGTTGATGTTCAAAGCGTGTTAAACGAGCTGTTTTCTAAAGAAAAATTTTATAAGTTTAATTTAAAGAAAAATAAGCCAAATAAAGAAATATTAATTAAAGAAATGTTTAATTTAACAGATTTTTTAATTAAAACGCAAAATTTATCTAATTTTAAACCCTTTTTATGTGAAAAAAAAGTAAATTATAAAATTTCTACAAATAAAAACCAATATAATTTAATAGGCGTTATAGATAGAGTAGATACATATAAAAACTATTTTAGAATTATAGATTATAAAACAGGAGGACGAGATTTAGGAGGTTATCCTGAGCTTTATTATGGCGAAAAACTGCAATTATTTTTATATTTAAAAAGTGCGGAAAAAGAATTAAAATTAATTCCTTGTGGGGTTTTCTATTTTAAAATTAAAAATAATGAGCAAAAGCTCAATGGCTTTTTTATAGATAATTTTGAAGTTTTGCATGCATTAGACACAAGTTTAAACTTTGAACATCCAGCAAGCGATATAGTAAAATCTTTAAAAATAAAGACAAATAAAGAAAATAAAAAGGACGGAATTATAGAATATTATAGCACAGGGATAACGCCTGAGTTACTCTATAAACTAGAAAGTTATGCTGAAGAGGTTACAAAAGGTGCGCTCTGTGAAATTGAAGAGATGAATATTTCACCAAATCCAACGGAAAGCGCGTGCAATTTTTGCGCCTTTGGGGCGTTATGTAAATTTTCTTCAAAAAGCCCATACAGAACAAGGGAATATAAAATAGATAAAAATACATTCGGAGGGGAAGATGATAAAGGATAGTGCACAAGAAGAGGTTATAAACTCCTCTAATAAAAATCTTATCGTTTCTGCCTCTGCTGGGAGTGGTAAGACCACTGTTATGATTAGAAAAATAATAAAAAATATGATAGAAAATGGTGTTGGAGTTAAAGACATTTTAGTTTTAACCTACACAAAATCTGCTGCTGAAGAGATGAAACAGAGGCTTCTTTCTGCCATATATGAAAATGTGCAAAATAACCCAGATTTGCTTTCTCAGATAGATGATTTACCAATCGCAAATATTTCTACTATTCATAGTTTCTTTCAAAAGGTATTAAAAAAATATTTTTACTATATAGGCTTAGACCCTTCTTTTAAACTTATAGATGAACTGGAGAGTGAAAATTTAAAGGCAAAAGCTCTAACTGATGCCATGCAGGAATTTTTTGAAAGTAACCCTGCTGACTATGAAAACCTTCTAACGCTTTACGGAAATGATAGAACGGATAAAAAACTCCAAAGAATTGTGAAGAGTATAAATGAATTTTGTATGTCGCTTGCTGACCCTGAAAATTGGATAGAGGAAATCGCGCTAAAGCTTTATAACGATCAAACTTTTTTAATCACTCTTATGAATGAGGATCTTTGCTTTAAAGTGCAAAGTTTTTTAGCTGAGGGGAATAAAATTCTTGTTTTGGCAGAAGGTCAAGAGGTGTATGTCGAATATTTAAATACGCTTATTTCAACTCTTTCTTTAATTGATAAAAAATTTATTTTTTTTGATAATTACTCTGTTTTTACACAAATTTCCTTTAAAAATTTAAAAAAAGATGAAGAAAACCCTATTTATAATGGAATTGTTGAACTTAGAAAAAAGATTAACGAATACAAACTTTTTTTAACTAAAATGAATCTTTCTCCTGAGCGAACGGAAAACCTTTTGAAAATAAGTAAAGAAATATCTTCTTCAGTAATAGATGTGTATAAGCGCTATGCTGTAACTTATCAAAATTTGAAAAAGCAAAAAAATTATCTAGATTTTAATGACCTAGAAAGAAATATGCTAAAGCTTTTAGAGCATAAAGACATTAAAGAAAGTTTAAAAAAGGAATTTAAGCAGATATATATAGATGAATACCAAGATGCAAACCTACTTCAAGAGCAAATTTTAAGTCAAATTTCAAATGGCAACAATAGGTTTATGGTTGGCGATGTAAAACAGAGTATTTACACATTCAGGCAGGCTAACCCAGATATATTTTTAAATATTCAAAAAAAATATGAAAAAGATGAGTTTAGTGAAAGTAAAAGCCTAAATTCCAATTTTAGAAGCAGAAAGGAAATTTTAGACTTTATAAACCTTGTTTTTGATAAAATTTTAACCTCAGTTACAGGAGGAATAGACTATAAAGGCACTTCACGCTTTCAAGCAAGGGCGGAATATAGGGCAGTAAATTCTGATGTTCCAGCCGTGAGCATAGATATTGTTAAAAGAGAAAAAGAAGAGAAAATTTCCTTGCCTCCAAAAGTTTATAGCGTAAAAAATCATATTGCTAGAGAGGAGCTTGAGGAAAATGCCGAGCTTGAGGCCAGAGTTGTAGCACTGAGAATCTCCGAACTCTTAGGCAAAGAAATATTTGTTAATGGTGAAGTAAAAAAAGTAGATTTTAAAGATATCACAGTTTTACTAGCCTCAAGAGGAAGTTATTTAGATAAGTTTTGTGCCATGCTTTCAAGGTTTGATATACCCGTTCAAGCCAATTCGCGCGAGATGTTATATTCAGACAATTTAATTAAAGCTCTAATAAATATATTATCCTTAAGTGTCAGCATAGATGATATCTCTCTTGCCTCATCAATGTTGAATTTTGGAGATTTTACTTTAAATGAACTTTTTAAAATTGCTTCCAAAGAGGGTAAAAATTTCTATGATAAACTATCTTTAGAGGATAAAAAGGTAAAAAATTTCTTAAATATCTTACAAAAATTTAAGGAAAACATATTAAACGAGGGCATTTTTACTGCATTAAATAGGTTGTATGACTCTACAAATTTTATAAAAAAATTAAAAGCTGAAGATGTGCTTAAAGTAAAAAAATTTACAAACGAGTTTTTAAAAAATGGCTATAATAACGATGTACTAGGCTTTTTAAATTTTGCAGAAAAAAATTTAGTGTTGGCGCCTGCCTTTACTTCAGAATTAAACGCCGTTAATGTTACAACAATTCATGCCAGCAAAGGGCTGGAGTATCCTATAGTATTTTTAGTTAATGCTGGGGCAGATTTTACAAAGGGTAAAAAGGAGTACGAGTTAGTTTTAAGTGAAAAATTAGGTTTGGGTTTAAAAGATATGCCAGAGGAAGAACCCTCGCTTGTATATAATACTTTAATTGAAAGAGAAAAAAAAGATGAATTTGCTGAAAAACTAAGGCTATTTTATGTGGCTCTCACTAGGGCTAAAAACCATTTGTTTATTGTAGGTTCATCTTATGGAAATTTTAAAAGCATAGATAATGATTATGATGTATTTAAACAAAAAAGCTTTTTAAATTTAACTCTTGGCAGTTTAAATAAATCTGATTTAGAAAAATTAAATTCTTTAGAAAACTTAGTTACAAAAAGTGGCGTCAGAGTGGAAATGTTTTCTAAATTTAATTTTAACATAGAGGGTAAAGAAAAACCTGTCTTGCAAGCGGATGACAACTTAAAAACCATTTTTAATAATTATTTTAACTATAAATATCCTTTTATTAAAGAAAGCAATATAGCCTTAAAAAATTCTGTTAGTCGTATTGTAAAAGAGGAGGAAGGCTATAGTCAAAACTTAGAGCCTAAAAATTTTGAAATTAAAGAGCATCTTTCTGGTGACGCTTCAATTATAGGCACTGAATATCATAATGTAATGCAGAGTGTAGATTTTAATAATGAGGAAGTTAAAGTTAAAATTCCAGAAACCGTAAATAAAGATAAAATTTTAAAGGCAATTAAAAATGTTAAAAAAATATTAAATCAAACTAAAAGTAAGCGCATTTTAAAGGAACAAGAGTTTATGATGTATGTACCTCAATGTGAGGTGGTTAGCGGGGGAAGTAATGATAAAATACTAATTCAAGGCATAATAGACCTTTTAAGTTTAGGTGAAAAGAATATTATAATAGATTACAAACTATCCTCTATAAAAAATGTAAATAAACTGGCAGAGATTTACAAAACACAGTTAAAACTATATAAGCTAGCTGTAATAAATGCTTTTAATATAAGTGTAGATAGTGTTTATTTATATAATTTTAATACTGAAGAAATGATAGAAATAATGCTTTAAAAAAATATTTAAAAAAATATTAAAAAATTATTAAAAAATATTAGTTAAAATAATTTTTGTGTGTTATACTAACAAAGAATTTAAAAACTTTTTGTTTTAAAAGGGGGATTTATGTCAGCGTTAGCAGATATAGTTGTAGACATAAGAAGGTTTTTAACAGGGCTTGCTGGAACTATCACATGGGATATTCTATTTTATCTTGCCATAGGCTTTGAACTTCTTATGATCGTCTTTTTCATAATTAAATCTAGTTATAGTTATGAAATGAGAATGGAAAGAATTCTTTATAAATTAAATAGGTGGTTAAATACAAATCAGTTTATAGACCAAAATAATCTGATTGAATTTAATTCTTTAATGAAGAAAACACCTAAGCTTTTAAGATATCATTGGCATCAATATATGCTATATAGAGAAAAAGATCCAAGCTTTTATATGTCACCATATAACTGTATTGAGAAGCCACTTAAAACAAGTTCCTTTTCATCTAACATAAAAAATTTAGGTGCAATTAACTATTGTATTGCAGCTATAAGCTTTGTTATAGGGCTTGCATATATTTCTTCATCGGCGTTCTCTGCCTTAGAGTTAGCTCAAGTTTTAATTATTCCTGCAATAATAGTTATATTAAATGTCATTTTTGTAATGCTTTTAAGGGCTAGGCAGGATAGAAACTTAAGTAAGTTCTACCTATATTTCCATTATTTTGATAGAAAAATGGATAAGGCTGTAACCACCATGCCAGAATATGTAGACTTTGAAGTTCTATTTACTAAGAAAGAAATCAAGCGCGGAATACCAGTTCTTAATGAATATCTTGAAAAGAGAGCTCGTCAAGAACAAGAAGAGCTTGAAAAGGCAAGGCTCAATGCCGTTGAACATGAGGTGTTTGATTTTTCTAAAGCAGGTATAGATGGAAGTCTTGTGCTTGAAAGAGCTATGAAAGAAACTGAAACCTATCTAAACTTTAAGCAAAGAACTTTAGGTGATATCCAACAGCTCGAAAGTGAGGTTGATAGCTTAAAGCGTAACTACGAAAACACGCAAAAAGATTATCAAAGAAAACTTCAAGCTAGTAAGGAAAATGTGGATAGGCTCAGAAAGCAACAAGAGGAGTCCACCAACCGTATTGAAAGTAACTACATAAAGAAGCAACAACAGGATGAAGTTAAAAAGCAAGAACAGTTAGAGCGTGACTTTGATGATGCTACAGCAAGATTTAATAATGAAATTCAAACTCTTCAAACAGATATAACTACAAAGAGGGCAGAGCTTGAAGAACATAGAAAAGTTGTAGAAGATGCTATGAATGCAGAGTATGAAACTTTCTCTAAAAAGGTTTACGATCAAGTTGATAAATCTATAGAGGAAAGGGTCAACGAAGAAAAGCAAGCTATTATCAATATGAAAGATGGCATAGCAGATGAACTTCAACAAGCTAACTTTACAATTGAAGCTCAAAAGAAAGAAATTTCCGATTTAAGAAAAGCTCTTGAAAAAGCTGGCGTTCCTCAAGGAGAGTTCGATTATTACAACGAAGCCTTAAGAGAGGAAGCTAAGAAAGTAAAAGCAGGAAAGAAAAATCAAAAAACTGAAGAAGACGAAAGGCCAGTAGTTTTAGAGGAAACTGAAAGCCCAGCTGTGGCAGAAGAAGCCGTAAGCCAAGAAGAGCCTCAAGTTGAACAGCAAGTAGAAGCGCCTGCAACAGAAGCTGAAACAGCGCCTGCAGAACCTCAAGCTGAAAGCGCAGAGCCTGTATACGATGAGTATGGTGGCTACTACGATGCAGAAGGCTACTATCGCTATGCTAATGGAACCTACTATGATCCACAAGGTAACTACCATGATGAATTTGGTGGGTATTATGATCCACAAGGAAATTATTTCCCACCTGAAAACATAGAAACTGAAAAACAACCAGAAGTTCAAGTTTCAGAGGGTGTACAGGAAGCTCCAAAACAAGCTCAGGAAGTACAAGAACAACCTGTAGTTGAGGAGCAACCAGAAGCTCAGGTTGAAGCCCCTGAGGTAAAAGAAGAGGTTCAGCCTGAAGTTCAGGAAGAAGCTCCAGCCGAAGTGCAAGCTCCAGTTGAGGCACAGGAGGAAAGTAAAGAAGAGCCTGAAATAAAATCTGTTGAAGATATCAATATAGTAACCTCTGAAAACGACCAGGTAAAACCAATTGTGTTAGAAAAAACTGAAGAGGAAAACCAAAATAACTTAGATGATATCAACATTTTAACAGAAAATGTAGAACAGATTGAAGAGCCAAAGAGAAAGCGCGGTCGTCCAAGAAAAGTACAAACTGAAGAAAAACCAGTAGAGCAGACTGGACAGAAAAAGCGTGGTCGCCCAAGAAAAACACAAACAGAGGCTCAAGCAACAGAAGCTCCAAAGAGAGGCAGAGGAAGGCCAAGAAAGGTTCAAACTGAAACTGAAGAACCAGAAAAGAAAAAAGTTGGTAGACCTAGAAAGGCAGATACCGAAGAGAAAAAGGTAGGCAGACCTTCTACAGCAAAGACGGCAACTTCTAAAAAGGTTGGCAGACCTAAAAAAGTTCAAGCTGAAGAAACAGAGGTAAAATCTGGAGCAAAGCGTGGCCGTCCAAGAAAGACTGAAACTGAAAGTGAGGCCAAACCAACACAGGC
>CALVYR010000014.1 GCA_944372325.1 uncultured Clostridia bacterium
AATAGCTATAATTTGTCAAGCGGAAATAATTAAATTATGAAAATTTTTCAAGATAGACTTTTAGAACAAAGAAAACTGTTTACTTGGTAGAACCAATCTATAAAAAATAGCAGGCATACCTGCTATTTATTTCTATTCTTCTTCCTAACCAAATTCTTTTCCCTTCCATTTTGGCTTGGAATATAATATACCCTATCCTTTAACTTTTCAGGCATATAACTTTGCTTTACATATCCGCCATAGTCGTGCGGATATTTATATTTTATATGCTTTGTATCGTTTGTGCTTGGATGATTCTTTAAATAATCTGGCACATTGTCATCCTTTACATTTTCTGCGTCCGCTCGTGATAGGTCACGCGCTATAATTACAGAGTTAGATTTTTCTGCCTCACACGCATAAATTATCGCATGAAATAATGGTATAAGCCCCTCGGGCGCTCCCATCTTTTCTACTGCATACATTGCACTGGTTGAAAGCAAAAGCGCATTGCTATCCGCCATTCCTATATCTTCGCTAGAATGAGCCACTAATCTTCTTGCTATTATCATTGGATCTATGCCTGCTAAAAGCATTCTTTGCGACCAATATAGCGCCGCCTCGGTATCTGAACCGCGTATAGACTTACAAAAGGCGCTGAGCATATCATAATATTGATTTTCATCTATTGAGAGTGCTTTTTTCTGGATAGATTGCTCTGCTATATCCTTTGTTATAACTATTTCCTTATTTTTATTAAAAGGCGTTGTAAGCACGGCAAGTTCAAGCGCATTTAATGCCATTCTAACATCTCCGCTAGATGCCCAAGCAAAATGTTTTAAAGCCTCCTCTTCTACCTTTAAAGGCATTTTAGAAAGCACTTCATCCTTTTCTAGTGCGCGCTTCATGGCTTTAATGACATCACTATCTTCAAGCGCTTTAAACTCAAACACTCTGCACCTTGAAACTATAGCTCTTGTCATGCTGGTAAAAGGGTTTTCTGTTGTTGACCCAATAAAGACAATACTTCCCTTTTCTATTGCTTCTAAAACGCAATCGCTTTGAGATTTGCTCCACCTATGACACTCGTCTAAAAGCAGATAGGTTTGAGTGCCAAACATGGCTTTTAAATTTTCTGCTTCTCTAATAATTTCTTTAGCATCGCTGACGCCACTGGATACTGCGTTTAGCTTTCTAAATTCACCTTTTAACTGTTTGGCTACAATGTTAGCAAGAGTTGTTTTACCCGTGCCAGGCGGGCCATAAAAAATACAGCTACCAAGCTCTCCAACCTCGATAGCTCTTC
The DNA here is from genome assembly GCA_944372325.1 of uncultured Clostridia bacterium. Classification (GTDB taxonomy): domain Bacteria; phylum Bacillota; class Clostridia; order Christensenellales; family UBA1242; genus Caccopulliclostridium. The sequence continues at coordinate 1,286 of CALVYR010000014.1, forward strand.
TAAGTAACATTCCCTTTCCTATTATGTGTTCTTGACCTACAAAGTCATCAAAATTTGTAGGACGCATTCTCTCTGCAAGTGGTGGTCGTTTAGTGTTTTCCATATTCTTTATTATATCATAAACTAAAATTTTTGCATAGCTAATTTATATACCAAATATAATCTTTTTTGCGTGGTTTTGGTAGCATATATTCCATAGCTGGATAACCTAAAACGCAGTGCCCAACGCCCTCGTAATTTTCTGGAATATTCCATTCCTTTAAAAGTGCTTTGCCCTCTTCGGTTTGAAATTCTTCCTTTGCCCTGTGTATCCAGCAAGAGCCTACACCAAGACTGAAAGCCGCATTCATCATATTGCCAAGCACTAAACTGGCGTCTTCAACATGAGTGAACATATTTTTATCTGCCATTACAACTAACACTGTTGGAGCATTATAAAACGGGTCAACATCTGCGCCAAGAATTTTAGCATTAAGCTTTCTTAATTTATCTATATTTTTCTTATCTTGCAAAACAAGAATTATAGGCGACTGCATCCCCTTTCCTGTTGGCGCGTTCATACCTGCTTGTAAGATTAAATTTAGTTCTTTATCCTTAATCTGCTCAGATTTAAATTTTTTACAACTTCTTCTTTCTATAAGCGTTTTAATTGTATCGTTCATAATTACCTCTAATTTATTTTTATTAATACTTTTATACTTTTGTCAACTAGCTTTGAAAAGAGCTCTTCTCCCTTTTTGCCTGCGGTGTCGTCTAAAAAGTTATAATGAGTTGGAATAACATATTTAGGTTTGATATTATTAGTAACTTTAGCCGCCTCTTCTGCGTCCATAGTATATTTGCCACCTATAGGAATTAAAAGGACATCGGTGTTTAAGCTTTCAAGTTCTGGTGTTGCATCAGTGTCGCCACAAACGGTATAGAAAACACCATTAATTTCTAATGTATAGCCCACAAAACCTAAATTTTTAAAATGATGATGCCCAAAGTTATAGGATGGAAAAGTTTGAAAACTTATATCTAAAACCTTGCCTGTTTGGTTTGGCGTTACAATGTTTATGTTATTAGTTATCTCAGCCTTTTCTAGAATTTCCGCGCTATCCTCAGTGCAGACTATAACAGTGTTTGGCGTTAAAATATTTTTTATAGAATTGATATCTAGGTGGTCAAAGTGTGAGTGAGTTATAAAAATTATCCTAGCTTCACGCTTTTCCGCTATGTTAAACGGATCTATAAAGATGTTATCATCAATACAAATACTGCTATGGCAGTTAATTTTAATATTTGGTTCTTGCATATTTTACCTCTAAAGTATTTTAGCATAAGAAAAATTTTATGCAAAATAATTTCCATATGAAATTACTTACCAAATACAATAAAAATCCACCAGCTTAGCTGGTGGATTTTTATTCATACCCAACTCCTTATCTTATTGTAATTTTATACCTTATAAATAATTATGTCAAATAAATAAAAAAAAATTATAAAGTTTTAAAATTACAGTTATTAATGCATAATACCACAATAAATTGTGGTATTAAATAAATAGTACACAAAAGATGTTGTTTTAAAAATAAAAGAAGCCGTTTAAAGCTTCTTTTAGTTTATCCAACATCCTCACCTTTCTTTTCTTCTTCCTTACTTACTAATATAGGTTTAGGATCTGAATTCGTAAAATAATCTTTTGGAATAATAACCTTTGCCACATCTTTTCTGCTTGGTATTTCATACATTAGTTCAAGCATTCCGTCCTCTAAGATTGTTCTGAGCCCGCGTGCACCTGTTTTTAATTCCATGGCTTTGTGAGCTACCGAGCGTATTGCTTCTGGCTCGAATTCAAGTTCTACCTTATCTATATCAAACATCTTTTTATATTGCTTTAAAATTGCATTTTTTGGTTCAGTTAAAATTCTAATTAATGCATTTTCTGTTAAATCGTGTAAACCTACTACAACTGGAAGACGACCTACAAACTCTGGAATTAAGCCAAATTTTATTAAATCTTGTGGTTGCAGATGTTTTACAAAGTTTATTTGGCTCTTTTCTATTGTAGTGTTGATAGTTGCGTTAAAGCCTAGGCTTGTATTGTTCATTCTAGATTCTATTATCTTATCAAGCCCTACAAAAGCTCCGCCACAGATAAAAAGAATGTTTGTTGTATCTATTTGAATCATCTCTTGATGCGGGTGTTTTCTTCCACCTTGTGGTGGTACGCTAGCTGTTGTGCTTTCTATTATCTTTAATAGAGCTTGCTGAACGCCCTCACCTGACACATCGCGAGTTATTGATACATTCTGAGTTTTTCTGGCAATCTTATCTATTTCATCTACATAGATAATACCGCGTTGTGCTTTTGCTATGTCGTAGTCCGCATTTTGAATAAGTTTTAAAAGAATGTTTTCAACATCATCACCTACATAGCCTGCTTCAGTTAAAGTAGTTGCATCGGCAGATGCAAAAGGGACTTTTAAAATTTTAGCAAGCGTTTTAGCAAGCAATGTTTTTCCACAACCTGTTGGTCCAACCATTAAGATATTACTCTTTTCAAGCTCTATTGATGTTTCTTGAGGATCTTTACTGCGTTTAGCAACAAGATTGTAGTTAATTCTTTTATAGTGATTATATACAGCCACAGATAATACACGCTTTGCATCCTCTTGACCTATGATATATTCATCTAACTGCTCTTTGATTTGTTGAGGCGTTGGAAGATCTATGCTAGTTTCAACTGTGCTAACTTTATCTTGCTTTATTATATCCTTACAGACCTCAACGCACTCATCGCAGATATAACTTTCACCATCTGGGCTTGCTATAAGCCTTTTTGCCTGTCTTTGCGATTTACCACAAAATGAACAGAATAAATTGTCGTTATTTCCTTTCAAATTTCACCTTCTTTTAGATTACTTGTTTTCGTTTGCTCTTTTAACGAAAATTTTATCCACAAGGCCGTACTTCTTAGCTTCTTCTGCTGTCATGTAGTTATCTCTATCTGTGTCTTTTTCAATCTTTTCAAGAGGTTGCCCCGTGTTTTCACTAAGAATCTTATTTATTTTTTCTTTTATATGTTGAATATGTTTTGCTTGTATTGCAATGTCGCTAGCTTGACCCTGTGCACCACCTAAAGGTTGATGAATCATAACCTCACTATTAGGAAGCACAAAGCGCTTACCCTTAGCTCCGCTACTTAATATAAACGCACCCATAGATGCAGCAAGACCAATACAAATTGTAGAAACATCACATTTTAAATAGTTCATAGTGTCGTAAATAGCCATTCCTGCACTTACACTGCCACCTGGACTATTGATATATAGATATATGTCCTTATCTGGGTTTTTGCCCTCAAGATAAATCATTTGAGCTACTATGATATTTGCCATAGCATCGTTTATTTCCCCAGTTAAGAAAATAATTCTATCTTCAAGCAGACGAGAGTAAATATCATAAGAACGCTCGCCATTAGCTGTTTGGTCTACGACCATAGGTATTAACATATTTCACCTCTAAATTAATTTATTATTTTCTTTTAAGAATTTTACAAGTTTATCCATTAAGATATCATTTTCAAAATAGATAAGTTGTTTTTCTCCAAGAGCCTTTTTATATTCTTCCGCACTCTTGTTATATTTTTTAGCTACTTCTTCAAGTTTATTATCTAGTTCTTCTTCAGTAACCTTTAAATTTTCTACCTCAATAATTTTTTCTATTGCAAGCCTTGTTTTTACAGTTTCTAAAGCGTGATCGTGGTTTTCCTTTCTTATATTTTCCGGAGTTGTATTCATATATGAGCAGTAATCTTCAAGTTTTAAACCCTGATAAGAAAGCCTTGTTTCCATATCCTTCATATATGCATCTAGTTGACTTTCAACCATGCACTCAGGAATATTGACTTGCGCTTCTTTTACAACAGTCTTAATTATGTTATTTTCAGTTTCTCTTTCAAGGCGTTCGTGCAAAGTCTCTTCTAAGTGTTTCCTAATATCAGCTTTATATTCATCTAGAGTTTCAAATTCACTTACATTAGATGCAAATTCATCGTTGAGCTCTGGAAGTTGTTTTTCTTCCACGCCTTTAAGTGTTATTTCAAACTCTGCTGGTTTTCCTTTTAAATCTTCTGCGTGATAGTTTTCTGGGAAAGTAACTTTAATAGTTTTATTTTCACCAATTTTCATTCCAACTATTTGTTCCTCAAAGCCCTCTATAAAGCTTTTAGAGCCAAGTTCTAGGCGGTAGTCTTTAGCTTCTCCACCTGGGAATTTAACGCCGTCTATACTGCCTGAAAAGTCTATTGTAACAAAGTCGCCAAGTTTTGCCTCTCTTTGAACTTCAACATATCTTGCATTGCGGTCGCGAACTTGATTAAGTTCCTTTTCAACCTGTTCTTCCTTAACTTCACCTTTAGCGCTTTCTATTTCTAAGCCTTTATATTTTCCAAGTTTTACTTCTGGCATACTTTGAACTGTAACATCTAAAACAAGACCGTCTGCATCAAACTTTTCAAGGTTTACCTCTGGGTGGTCTACTGGCTCTATCTCATGCTCTTTAGCAAGCATATCGCCATATTCTTTAGAAAATGCAAGCTGAAGTGCGTCATCGTAGAAGATATCAGCTCCATAGTTTTGCTCTATAACTTTTTTAGGAACCTTTCCCTTTCTAAAGCCTTGAACATTAAATTTTCCTTTGTTTTGTTCGTACGCTTCGTTTACATAAGCGTTCCATTCTTCTGAGGTAAGTGAAATTTTAATTTTAAACTTATCACCCTCAATTTTTTCTGCTGTGTACATAAAATTGTCTCCTTTTACTTGCGAGAGTATAACACAGTCTCCCGCGCTTTTCAAATAATTTTTTGTTAAACTTTGGCAAAAAACACATAAAGAAGAGTTATCATCAAAGAAAAGCCTAACATAATTAGACCTAAGTTTACAAGTCTTAATGACAAATATTTCTTTTTGTGTTCTTTAAAATAAGCCTTGTCCACGCTTTCAACCTGAAATTTAGTTATAACTCCGCGTGCATAAAGTTCTGCTAGATAAGATGGATAATCGTAAGTTATTTGATTTTTTAGCTCTATAAATCTGAAAATTTGATACACACCAAAAAGAGCAGAAAATATTGCTAAAAACATTATTGATACATAGACAAACACTGGGCTAGCAAGCTGTAATATTAAACACGCAAAGCCCAGTGCAAGCGATGTAAGCATAATAATAAATACGATTTTTTTTGCCATTATCTAAATATAATTAATATCAATATTGCTGTTAGTGCAATTGCATATAACACTGCCCAAACTGGGTTCTTTTTATGCCTAATAAAGAAGAAGGCATACACCGCGATTACGCAGTAAGCAATACACTCTCCCACTGTTCTGATAGCATTTGTAGCGCTAGCAAGACCGCTTGCATCTATTGCATTGAAGATAACTTGCAAAAGCAAACAAACACCAACTAAAACAAGTGCAATAAATGATAACATATTCAAAACCCATTTTAAAGAAGTGTTTCTCTTTTGAGTGTTTGAACTGCTTGAGCTTTTATTACCATTATTGTTGGTTGCCATATACATACTCCTTTTAACCTATTAATTATATATTCAAAATTGCAAATTGTCTACTATTTTTCTTGCAATTTTTTAAGGACTTTTTCAAAATATTCTGGAACTGGAGCAGTTACCACAATTTGCTTGCCCGTTCTAGGCTGAGTAAATTCTAGTTTGTAAGCATGAAGCAATTGTCCGTTTATTTTAGTTATAGGGTTATACTCTCTATCCCCAACTATAGGTCTATGTAAAACTCTAGATGCATGAACCCTTATTTGATGCGTTCTACCCGTTTTTAAGTCAAATTCCACAAGAGTGTAACCTTTGTAATATTTTAGTACCTTATACTCCGTTATAGCAAGTTTACCCTCCGTTTCTGGGCAAACATTCATAAGTGTTCTATGCTTTTTATCTCTAGCTATATGCGTGGAAATTACGCCCTCTTGCTCTTTTAAAGTACCCTCTAAAAGTGCAATGTAGGTTCGCTTACAAGTTTTTTCTGCAATTTGCTTAGCAAGGCTATTGTGAGCAAAATCATTTTTTGCTATAAGCAGTAAACCTGAAGTGTTTTTATCAAGCCTATGCACTATTCCTGGCCTGAGTTTTCCATTTATGCCACTAAGGTTTTTAAGCCTGTAAAGAAGCGCGTTTACAAGAGTTCCTGAAGTGTTTCCTGCCCCAGCATGAACAACCATGCCCTGAGGCTTATTTACAACGGCTAAATCGTCATCTTCATAGACAATTTCAATTGGAATATCCTCTGGCTTTGTTTTAACCTCTTGCAAAACAGGCTTTTCTGCTTGAACAACACCATTTAATCTAAGTTTTTCTCCAGCTTTGACCACTTTACCGTTTAAAAGCACATTACCGCCATCGATCATATTTTTTATGTGAGATCGCGAAAGGTTTGAAAACTTTTCATGCAAAAAGATATCCAATCTTTTTCCAACATCATTTTCCTCAACTTGAAATATCATAAATCGCCCTTTTTATAGAGTTTAATTTGTTTAGATAACACATATTTTTCCTGTTTTTTAAGTTTTCCTTTATTGAGCTTTGGATAGCTAAATAAAAAGAAAACACATAGCACTATCACACCTGCAAGTAAGCACATATCTGCAATGTTAAACACTGGAAAATTTCCTAAAAAATCTAAACTTATAAAATCTCTAACATAGCCTAAAAATAGCCTATCAATTAAATTGCCACCTGCACCACCCACAACAAGGGCAAAACCTACTAAATATAGGTTTGTGCGCTGTTTGAAAAAATAATTGAACACGAAAAAGGCTATTAAAAATAAAAAGGTTAACACAATTAATATCCAAGTATGCTCGTTTAGTATGCTCCAAGCCCCACCCGTGTTATGAACGGAAACAAAGTTAAAAACTCCGTCCCAGATGCGAACGGAGATGCCGTCTGTTAAAATTTTAGTTAACATATCTACAAAAAGCACGCATACTGCTATGCCTAAAATGAAGAGCAAAGCATATAGTCCGCTTTTGTACCTCTTGAAAACCTTGTTTTTCATTAAACCACCAAAAGTTTGTAACGAGTGTCATCTAACTTATAAACCTGCCCTCCAAAGGCATACACGGCGCCAGAGAGAAAGCTAAGAGCGTTATAAAAATTGGCATTTTCAAAATTTGAAAGATTAGCTATTACTCTGCCCTCTTTTTTGAGATAGTCCACAATTTTAGCCACCTCTTCTTGGCTTTTAGGTTTCATCTCTTCTATTATATCTTCCTCTTGCTCTTCTAAGTTATATTCTCCAGCTTTTCTTTTTATTTCCTTTTTAGGTTTAGGCGTTTGTTTTTCTTCGCTTTCAAAGCCTAAACCTTTTAAAATTTTATCAAAAATTCCCATATGTTTTCTCCTGTTATTCTGCCGTTGGGAAAATGCCCACAACACCCATTTTAAATGGGTATGTTGCCTGAGGCTGGTTAGGATCTTTGATGACATCTATAACAATTTCCATATATGAAAATGGAATTCTATTATGATTTAACACACCTATAGCTCCAAAGCCACTTTCAGATTCTATAATATTATAGTAATTTGCAAGCTCGCCTGTAACATATTTGCCGTCTATTTCATCCGCCTCTAATATTCCATTATCAAGAGAATTGTCAAAGATATCCAAGCTCATATCCACAGAGGTGTCTAGTTCTGTATCCGTTATTTCACTATACACAAGATCTACCATAATTATGTCGGATACAGCATTAAATGGATCGCCAGACATAGATATTGGTTGCCTTGCAGTTTCAAAAAGCCTGCCTGCTCCATCGTAGTATCTAACCCTAATAACGGCATCTATTGGCTGTTCAGATTCAAAAGCAAGCCACAGCGCACAAAGAGTTAAATCTTCCTGTTCTGGCATTATTACAAAGCTTTGATATTCCGCAGATTGAATATGGTCAAAAGCGTTATTTGCTGAATTTCCATTTTCATCAACACCACCATTTATATAGAAAGCAGTGCCATTGAAGTCTTTAATTTTACTAGCTGGATATGGGTCAAAGAAATCTCTAATAGAATCATCACTAGAGCTAGCTGTAGGGTTAGAATTATATACAATTTCAGCAACTTTAGTTTGATATTCATTATTTTTATTATATTTTGAGCTGTTTACAATTTGATCGCCAATAACGGTTTCAAGAATATAGTTAGTTAAATTTTCTCTATCTCTTTCAGTAAAGCCAACATAAGTGCCGTATTGAGAGAATTCTTGCCTTATTTCTTCAATAATAGAATCTCTTTCAGTATCATCTCCTGTTATGGTTTCTCCATTTAAAGTTATCTTAACAGAATCTAATACAGTTGTTGCAGTGTCTGAAATTTCAACGACTGGTACTGTCGGAGTTCTGCCTAATACAAGTTCATAAATATTATACTCTAGAACTGTGGAATAAATAGATTTTATTTGGTTTAAATTAACCTCTTCAAAAAGTTTATAAGTCCTAATCAAATTTTTCAAATTCTCATTGGTCTTTTCTTTTTCTCCATCAGTAAGCAAATATGTTTCTAATAAGTCAATATTCTTTCCAAATGTCCAATTCCAAGACACATTGTCATAGGTATAATAGTAAACGCCATCTTCAAGTATTAATTGTGGTTGATATCTTATTCTATCTACTTTTAAAGCTTGATTTTCCCAAATTGTATTATATTCTGAATCAGAAATATTATTTTCATCTATATCTCTTATATTATCAAATGTAAAATAATTAAATAAATCATCAATTATATTATCACTGAAACTTTCAAATAATCTTTCAAAATTATATTGAGCAGGTTTATAGCAAACCTTATAACCTGCTATTGTTCCATAAGGATATAATAAACTACCTGTATTATCTCCACTAATTCCTGGCACATAAAAACAACCTGTAGTGAAAAAGGATACAGCTATTAAAAAACATACCAAAATAGTGTTAAATATTTTTTTCATCGTTATTATTTTAACAAGTTATTTCAAATATATCAAGTAAAATATTAAAATTTATTAATAGTAAACATTTTGCTATTTTAAAATTTTATGTTATTATACATCATGCAAATAAAAAGATTATGTGAAACGGATGATTTAAATGAAGTAAATTTATTATTTAAAGAATTATTTATAAATGAAATGACATATGATAGTTCACTTCAAGAATGCCCAAATAATTTTTTCAACAATAAAATTGGAATTGAAGGGACTATTCTACTTACATTATGGGATAAAGATATAGCTATAGGCTTTTTATATGGGCAAATTTTAAACACTCCAAACTATTGCTATAAAAATGGTCTTGGAAGTTTAGAATTATTATTTATAAAAGATTCATACAGAAAAAGAGGGTTAGCTTCTAAATTAATATTAGAGTTTGAAAAGTGGCTAAAATCTCAAAATATTTATAACTACGAAGTTTGTTGCTATAATAAAAATGAAGTAGCTATTAATTTATATAAAACAATTGGTTTTAAAGATTTGAAATCTACTTTTAGAAAAATAATAAAAAATGATTAGTTTTAAAACTAATCATTTTTTAGCTTAAAGTTCCAAAGAAAAATCATCTACAGGATATGTAAGTATATAATTTTGTCCATTTTGGGAATAAGACATAGATTGGTATTTTACGCCACTTTTTGCTTGATTACTTGATAAATTCATATTTTGCCCATCATATTTTTCATCCGTAGCCTGCCATAGTGAAGATACTGGAGAAGCTTCTGTAAAAGATGTCTCCTCAATTACAACATCTTCTGCTGTACCATTTATATATGCTTCTACATATCCTTTAAACGCTAAAGAAGGATTATATTTTTGAGAAACAATATTCTGAACTGTTACAACTTTTATATCATCACCTTTTTGAAGTTTTATACAACTATTAACAATAAAACTTTCAGGTTCGGCACCCATATTAGTTCCCGAATATAATTTTGTTAATGTATAACCTTCAAGAATATAATTTTTTAAATTTCCCATTAAAAGATTATCTGAAATTAATTTATTATATACATCAGAATTAAACTCATATATTTCAGTGGCGTTAGATTTTACATCAACAGAGTCATCATAAGACTTGATAATATTTGAAGCTTCAGCCAAGTCTTTTAATCCTATTGCAATATTTGAAAAATCTTTATATTCACTTAAGTCAAAATTAAAAGTTCTGTAATATGTTGTATTACTACCTTCATTATTTCCTTTTAATAAAATCGAAAATATATTATCTTTTAAATCAATATTTAAAATATCTTGAATTTCAACTTTGTATCTACCTGTTAATAAATATGTATCAAAAAAACTATAAATATTATCTTCTATCTGCTCGTAATACATTTGGTCTAGGTTTTGACGAACACCACTTAATGTTGATATTGCACTATCTGAATATTTTTCCCCGTCACCTAATGCCTTTAATGATATTTTATATTGTTCGTTTTGCCCTATATCAAGTACGGCTTGCGTTTGCGTTGTAGTTTCCTCTACGCCGTTTACATTTAATAAGTAACCGCTAGCGTTTTCTACCTCTTCCCATGTTAAAATGTTGTCCTCTTGATTATATGCCATCTCTGGCGCTGCAAGCTGTATTAAACCTGGTTGTGGGTCTGGGTCTGGAATTGGTGTTGGATCTGGGTCTGGTGTTGGTATTGGATTAACAATAGGATCTGGATAAAACACTACATTAAAATCATCAGATGCCGCATCTATACCAAAAAATACACCTGCGCCTAATACTGTTAAAGCTCCTGCTATGGCTAACGCTTTCTTTACACTAAATTTTGCCATTGTTTCCCCCTCCGAAAATCTTATCACTTGTATGATAGCACAAATATATTATTTTTGCAATAGTTAATTTAATTCTTTTTGGTATGAGCTCTAAAAATTAAGCCAAAAAGAAATGCAAAGCCAACTGCTGCTGCTATACCACCAGCAACGGCCTCTAGCCCACCTGTAAACGCACCTATTAAGCCCCTAGCTTCAACGCCCGCTATTGCGCCTTTTGCGAGCGATGCTCCAAAACCTATAATTGGCACATTTATTCCCGCTTTAGCAAAATTTGAAATAGGCTCAAAAATGCCAACAGCTTCTAAAACAACTCCTATTAAAACAAAGGTAACTAAAATGCGCGCAGAGGTAATGTTAGTGCGAATAATTAACACTTGACCAAGCATGCATATAAAGCCACCAATTAAAAATACCCATAAATAATTTAAAAACATTTCCATGTTTTAAATATTTCCATATTTGCTATTTTTAAACATGAAAAGCGAAAGGCGCAAATTTTGCTCAAAATTTAATAAAAAAACATTATTACCTTCGAAGAACAAGCTTCGCACGAGAGTACGCACAAAACTCCCAAGCCTTTAGGCTGGAGTTTTCGTTTGGTGCGTATAAGAAAAATTTTAAGCGTAAATGGCGAATGTTTTGCAAAGCAAAACTTGCCAAAAGCGCAAAAATTATTCGCTAGCTTATATTTTCACTAACAGTTACTACGCTAAACTCTTTATCTAAATAAAAGTCTATAATATCTCCAAAAACTTCTAAGGTGCAAGCTGTGGGGTGCATTAAAATCAAATCGCCATTCTGAGGGTTATCCACTGCTCTATCATAGATTACTTTAGCATCCTTATCTCTCCAATCTATAGTGTCTTTAGTCCACATTATTGTTTGATAACCGTAAGTTTTTGCTATATCTAAAGTTGTTTGATTATATGCTCCACTAGGAGGGGCAAACAAATTCATTTCTACGCCAGTTAAAGCCGTTACAATTTCATGAGTTTGATATATCTCCTGTTTATTCTTCTCTTCAGAGATCTTGTCATGGTCCTTATGGTTATAGCCATGATTTCCAAGTTCATGACCACCCTCTAGAATTTTATTTAAAAGTTCCTCATTTTTAGATGCCCATACACCACCAACAAAGAAAGTGCACTTTGCACCCTTTTCCTCTAGAACCTCAAGCATAGGTTCAATGTATTCTGTACCCCAATAAACATTTATCATTAAGCTAACATTTTTATTTGCCGTGTTTCCATGATAAATAGCAAAGCCATCGCCTGATGAACTAAACACATTTAACACTCCACCAGCATAAGTGAGAGCAAACACTCCAACAAGCATAACTGAAATAATAATATTGGCAAAAACATTTCTAAAACGCTTCGCACTTTTTTCTTCATTATAATTTGTTTTATGGCGCATAAAAATTAATTTCATACTTTACAATATGATTCCAAAGTCGTTTTAATGCTTAAAGAGAAAATTTCTTTGAATTTTCTAAAAAATTTATTGCTTTTTGTATAATTTTGTTGTAATATTGATTATAAATCAATTGCAGTTTTGTAAAAATGATTTATATTAATAATATCGTTTACGAAATTTCATAAAGGAAAGATTAGAGGTAGTAATATGGATTTAAAAGAATTTGGTCAAAAACTTGCAAAAGTAAGACAAAGCAAAGGGATGTCAGCTTACGAGCTTTCACTTAGAATAGAAAGAGACCCAAGCTATATTCATAAAGTTGAAAATGCCAAGATGAATGTTTCTCTTGCTTCATTGCTAAGAATATGCAAAGAACTTGATGTTAAACCTGAAGAAGTATTTATGGCATAATAGAAACTATATTTTATTATGTTAATGAGGTTTATAAAAAGCAGGTTTAAATTCACCTGCTTTAATTTTGCGCTTTCGCAAAATACAATACAATAAAGAAAATGTTGTGAGATAAAATAAACGACGCTATGCGCCGTTTGTTTTTTTAGATTGATATTTTAAAGAATTGTTAGTAAGTAAAATAAACAAGCAGAGCTAGGCTCGGCAAATGAGGCTAGGCAGGCGCGTACATAGACGTACGTAACTGTCTAGCCTCGTTTGACAGAAACGACGCTATGCGCCGTTTATTTTACTTACTAATTAATTTTAGGTCAACCCTACCCTTATCATCTATCTTAATAACTTCAACTTCAACTTCATCGCCTATGTTTACAACATCTTCTACTTTTTCAACTCTTTTTGAAGAAAGTTTACTGATGTGAATCATTCCTTCCTTTCCTGGAGCGATGTCTACAAAAGCACCAAACTTCATTATTCTAGAAACTTTACCAGAATAAATTTTTCCTACTTCTAAGTCTTCAGCTATGTTTAAAATTATTTGTTTTGCTTTTTCAGCCATGTCGGAATCTGGAGTTGCTATAAATACTTGTCCGTCATCTTCAATATCAATTTTAACGCCAGTTTCTTCGATAATTTTGTTGATTGTCTTTCCACCAGAACCTATTACATCTTTAATCTTATCTGGGTTTATGGTAAAGGTTATAATTTTAGGAGCATACTTAGATATTTCAGCGCGTGGCTTGTCAATTACGGCAAGCATCTTATCTAGAATGTAAAGCCTGCCCTGACGAGCCTGCTCTAGAGCTGTTCTTAATATATTTTCATCTATGCCCTTAATTTTTATATCCATTTGAATTGCAGTGATACCTTTTGTTGTTCCTGCAACTTTAAAGTCCATATCGCCAAGGAAGTCTTCTAGGCCTTGAATGTCGGATAAAACTGCAACTTTACCGCTTTCGTCATCCTTGATTAAGCCCATTGCAATGCCTGCAACTGGAGCTTTAATTTGTACACCGCCATCCATAAGTGCAAGGGTTGAACCGCACACACTTGCCATTGAAGATGAGCCGTTTGAACTTAAAACTTCACTAACAAGCCTTAAAGCGTATGGGAACTCCTCTTCGCTTGGAATTACTGACTCTAATGCTCTCTCTGCAAGTGCACCATGGCCAATTTCCCTTCTGCCTGGACTCTTTAATTGGCGAGCCTCACCTGTTGCGTATGGTGGCATATTGTAGTGGTGCACATAGCGCTTTAGTTCTTCATCATCTAAACCCTCAAGTTTTTGAGCATCACTAATTGTGCCTAGTGTTAATGTAGTTAAAACCTGAGTTTGACCACGGGTGAACACACCTGTGCCGTGCACGCGTGGAAGAACGCCTGCATCGCACCAAATAGGACGAATATCTGTTAGTTTTCTTCCATCTGGACGAATGCCCTTATTTAAAATTTTAGCTCTAACCTTTTCCTTGGTCATCTTGTAAAGTACATCGCCAATTTCTCTTTCCTTTTCTGGAAAAGTTTCAGCAAAGTGCTCTTTAACATCTCTATCAACCTCATCCTGACGAGCTTGACGCTCTTGTCTATCAAAAGTATCTAAAGCGTAATCTAATTTTTCGCTAGCATAAGCTCTAACTGCTTCTTCTAACTCTTTGTCTATTACATAATACTCCACTTCTTTTGGAGCTTTGCCTATTTCTTCCTTTGCTTTTAATTGGAAGTCTACAAGCTTTTTAATGATGTCGTGTGCAAACATAATACCGCCAAGCATTTCTTCTTCTGTAACTTCCTTAGCGCCAGCTTCCACCATTAAAACGGCATCTCTTGTTCCGCTAACGGTTAAGCTCATTCTGCTCTTTTCACGCTCTTCGTTATTTGGGTTAGCTATATATTTGCCATCTATAAGAGCTACATTCACAGAGCCTGTTGGCCCAGCAAATGGTATTCCAGAAATAGTAAGCGCAAAACTAGAACCAAGCATTGCAAGTGGTTCTGGTGCTACGTCTGGGTCGATTGAAAGCGCCGTTGCAACAACGCTGACATCGTTAAAAAAGCCCTTTGGGAAAAGTGGACGAAGTGGTCTGTCTATTAATCTAGATGTTAAAATAGCCTTATCGGAAGGTCTACCTTCTCTCTTTTTAAATCCGCCCGGAATTTTTCCAACAGAATACATTTTTTCTTCAAAATCTACGCCAAGTGGGAAAAAGTCTATGCCTGGGCGTGGTTCGCTAGCCATAGTAACATTGACCATAATTACGGTTTCACCGCATTTTACCCAGCAGGTGCCGTCTGCTTGCTCGCAGTACCTGCCCGTTTCAACGGTAACCTTTTTACCGCCAATTTCTGTTTCAAAAATATTATTATTCATAAAATCTCCTATCTAATTTCACCCTGCCTTGAAACCGCGAAAAACCACCATAATATCAGCCTGCCCCAAAAACGGCGCGATACTGCGTTTACTGTAAAACGCCTAAAAACAGTCATTTAGGAAACTAAACTTCTGCTTTTAGGCATTTTCCGAGCCTTGCCTCGCTTGCTTTTGAACAGTCTGAAGCAATTTGACAAGCTTTTGTGGTTATCTTATATTTAAAGATTTTTTAAGTTCACGGTAAGCTTCAATATCTTTCTTTTCAAGATATTTTAAAAGCCCTTTTCTTCTACCAACAAGCTGTAAAAGTCCGCGTCTTGAGTGGTTATCGTTTGGGTTAGCCTTTAAATGTTCTGTTAAGTGATTAATTCTTTCAGTAAGAAGAGCCACTTGAACATTTACAGAACCCGTATCGTTTTCAGACTGCTTGTAAGATTCGATAATTTCCTTTTTTTCTTTCATGAAAAACATTCTCCTTTTATAGATTAGCCCCTAAAAACCGAGTAAGCCGTTAAGAGAACAAGTAAAATTGCGAACAAACTCAGCTTAAAGCCAAAGGTATAATAGCACAAATAAAATTATTTGTAAAGGGAAATAAAAGTAAAATATAAAAAAGAATAAAAATCCACCAGCTTAGGTAGATTTTTATTCATAAAATAATTATAAATTTATTTATTTGATTTTTTTATCGATTGCGCTTTATATTTTAATTCCTCTACCTCTTTTGCTAGCTTTTCATACATTGATAGATTTCTTTCCATCTCTGCTTTTAAATTTGGTGAAAGCGCTTCACTTTTCTCTGCCTTTTCTAAAATTTCATTTCTTTTAATGTCTAGCAAGTCAAGCTGTTTTAATTTTTCATGCAATATTGCATCTATTTTTACCCATTCTTCAAGATTATTTTTCATAACCACCCTCCAAGTTTAAAATTTCATATTGCTGTTCATGCCAATCTCCTAACCAAGAGCCACTTCCAGCATATTTAAAATCATCAAAATCAGGTGCAGTTAAAATTTCACTTTTTGGATGCTTTATAATAAAATCGTTTATTGCTTGCCAATTAGGTGAACACCCACAGGTTACCCTTTTTATTGGCGCATTAGGGTTTTCTATATTATACTCTTTAACAAAGGCCTTAACACCCTCCATTGCTTTATCATAAATCGCTTTTCGCTGTTCATCTTTACCTTTATAAAATTTATTAACTTCAAAATTGTTTACAACAGCATAACCTTCTTCTCTATTAACATATATAATACCAAAAGATACAATCTCGTTATCAAAATTTCTAATAACAAGTGGTTGAATATCAGGATGAATAATCATAGCCCTCATAGCTCCTGCGCCGGCACCATATAAAGTGGCGCAACAACTTGTCATACAACCCATTGCAAAATTTTCTACTGAACTTTTTGAAAGAACACTGTAAGTAAAAACAGAAGAAGTATCTTCTAACTGTTCAGATAAAATTGTAGAGGCATCGGATATAATTCTTTCTCGAACTGCTTTAGTTTTTTCTCTATAATCATCTAAACTTTTTATTCTATCTTGATAAACATGTTTAGTTAGAATATCTTTAACCCCTTTATCTATTCGTTCTTTATCAATTTCTTTTGCTTTGTCAAAATGTTTTTGTGAATAAATATTATATTTTGATATAAACTCTGCTATCTCCTTTTCTCTCAAATTATTTATTCCAACAAGTCTATTTTCTGCAAATTCTTTTAATAAGAGCTCAAATGTAGGAACTCTCCAATGTAATCTATCTATTCCATTTTCTGAAGTTTCATAAACTAATATTTTATATCTGTTTTCTTCCGTTTTTGGTAAAAAAGGATCTTGATTAGCTTCTATATCTAAATTAGTTCTTAAATTAAACCATTCATAAACACGAGATACAAGTTTAAGATTTTGTTTTAAATCTTGCCAATTATTTTTATTCATAACAAATTTTGCAAAATTTTTATCAAAACTTTGAATTTTTAAATCTTGTAAATAAATATGCAACTCATTAAGGTTTATTTCATTGCGATTAATAAGCCCCTGCATAAAAGTAAATGCCATATCACATATAGGTACTTGAATAATTTTACCATTATTATTAACTGATAATGTTACAGATTTATCCTCTAGCATACCTAAGTTGTAACATAACGAAATAAAATCTTTAACATTATTTTTATCAAGCCCCTTTTCCTTAGCAATATTATAAATTTTATTTAATTGTTTTAAATTAATATTAGGATTATTTCTAATTAAATCAAAAACCTCACTACTTAATAAATCTCCACTAATATTTTTACCTTGTATATTAACATTTTTTATACCTTTAAAATTAGCTTTCCCAATACTTTTTAAGCTATCTGGGATTTCTAAATTAGATAAATTAGGACAATTTTGAAAAGCAAAAAATTCTATGCTTGTTACACAATTTGGCAATCTAACACTTGTTAGGTCAGAAAATCCTGAAAAAGACCATTTCCCCATTTGTGATACATTTTTAGGAATGTTTAAACTGATTAATTTTTTACAATCGTCAAAAACAAAATCCCCAATAGTTTTTACACTATCTGGAATTTCTATATTGGTTAAGTTTATACAACCATTAAAAGCAAAATCTTTAATTGTCTCTACACCATATGGAATTTCTATTTTAGTTAAATTAATGCAATTTTCAAAAGCAAAATCTTCAATACTTGTCAAACAATTTGGTAATTTAACATTGGTTAAGTTAGAAAACCCAGAAAAAGACCATTTCCCCATTTGTTTTAGATTTTTAGGAATGTTTAAACTGTTTAATCCTTTACACTCATTAAAAGCATAATCCCCAATAGTTTTTACACTATCTGGCATTTCTATGTTAGTTAAATTAGCGCAACCATTAAATGCATAATCCCCAATGGTTTCCAAACCATCTAATATTTCTATACTAGCTAAATAAGTGCAACCATAAAAAGCATATTTTCCAATACTTTTCACACTATTGGGAATTTCTATTTTTGTTAAATTAGTGCAACCATTAAATGCATAATCCCCAATGGTTTCTACGCCATCTGGTATTTTTATAATAGATAAATTAGTACAACCACCAAAAGCATAATTATCTATATATTTAATATCTTCCCAAAACTTTTCAGGATTTTTCTCTAGTAACTTAATATCACTTTCATCTACTTTTACTAATATGCCATTGTATACTTTCATAGTTTCCTCATTTTTATTTTATCATATTATTTTATTAAAAGTCAATATAGATATAACTTTATATATCTATATTATAAAAAAAGAAGCCTTTATAGCTTCTTAGTTTAAACAAATTACATATGTTTTCTTGCTTTCTTTCTAGCGGCTTCACGCTTCTTCTTTTTGGCAACACTTGGCTTGTCGTATGCTTCTTTTCTTCTAATGTCACCTATTATGCCGTCTTTTTGGCATTTTCTTTTAAAGCGTTTAAGTGCGCTTTCTAAGCTCTCGTTTTCGCCAACCTTAACTGTGGTCATTCTTTTTTTCACCGCCTTTTAGTTTTATATTTTGCTTTATGGTGCATCGGGAAGTTTTTCTCCCCCTAGTATGTGAACATGTAAGTGCTTTACTATTGGACCTCCAGCCTCACCTTGATTCATAATAAGTCTAAAACCGTTTTCAAAGCCAAGATCTTTTATTAGACTTGGAAGTTTTTTCATGATATTTCCAAGGTTAGCTGAATCTTCAGGTTTTTGATCTTCAAAATGTTCGTAATGAACTTTTGGAATTATTAAATAATGTTTTTTTGCTTTGTGGCTTATATCGTCTATTATTATAAAGTTTTCATCTTCATAATGTTTTGTAGATGGAAGTTTGCCACTAATTATATCACAAAATACACACATCTTTAATTAGCCTTTTTTTCTTTTTTCTCTGTTTCTAAAACTTTTTTGCCGTCGTACATTCCGCAAGCTTTGCAAACCTTGTGAGGAGCTTTAAGCTCGTGACAATGTGGACACTCTACAAGTGTAACAGTGCCAGCCTTGAAGTTTGCAGAATTTCTTTTATTTCTTCTGGCTTTTGAAACTTTACCCTTTGGTACTGCCATTTTATCAACTCCTTTCTGTTTAAATTAGCCAAGAACTATTCTTGGTCTGAGTCTGAGGAAACAACTTCTCCTCTCATAATCTCGTCCGCAGCTAAGCTAATAGCTTTTTTATCGCTCTTTTCAATTTCGGCTGGAATGCGTTTTTCAAGTTCTTTAGCTCTTTTTGACAAAACACAACTAAGCTTATATTTATTTCCGCCAAATTTGCTTGCTAGCTCGTCGATTGGTGGTTCAATCATTGCCATACTAATAACACCTCGCTTTTTAACCAAGAGATTATATCATAACTTTTTAATTTTGTGAACACTTTTTTAAAACTTTTTTAAAAATTTTAGTTTTGCCCATCTAAAATTCTATAAAACTCTTTTTCTTCTATAACTTTAACGCCAAGAGCGTTTGCTTTTGCTAGTTTACTTCCTGCATTCTCTCCAGCTAAAACAACATCTGTATTTTTAGAAACGCTACTTACAACTTGAGTGCCAAAGCTTTCAAGAAGAGAAGTAAGCTCTACTCTTCCGAACCTTTCAAAAGTTCCTGTTATTACAACCTTTTTATTGGTAAACTCATTTTCACTTATGTTTTCTCTATAAACTTCCACATTTACATATTTTAAAAGTTCGTTAAGTTCTGAAATTTTATCTTCATTTCTAAAATATTCGAAAATATTTTTAGCTATTACTTCACCTATATTATATACGGATAAGATATCTTCAAAACTTGCATTTCTCAGTTTTTCTAAACTACCAAACTTTTTAGAGAGGTCCTTTGCCGTTTTAACGCCAACGCCCTCTATGCCAAGAGCAAAAATAGACTTTGGAAGAGTGACATTTCTAGATTTTTGTATGGCTTTTAAAAGGTTATCTACCTTTTTATCTTTAAAATTTTCAAGTTTTAAGATATCTTCACGCGTGAGTTTATAGATGTCATCAAAAGTTTTTACACCTAGTTTTTCATAGAATTCACCCGCCGTCATTATGCTAAAGCCATCTATATCCATAGCTTCACGAGAAGCAAAATTAGTTAGCCTATCTATTATCTGCTCTGGGCAAGAACTTGAATTTGGACAGAATAAATTTGCGCCATTTTCAACAAGTTCACTTCCACAACTTGGGCAATGAGTGGGGGCTGTTATCTCTTTGGAATTAGGCATATCCTCAGCAAGACCAAGAATTTCTGGAATGACCTCGTTACTTCGCCTTACAAAAACCCTGCTACCTATTTTTACCTTTTTTCTTTCTATATCCCCCATATTATTGAGCGTTGCCCTTTTTACACTTGCTCCTGCTAGATTTACTGGGTCTATTATGGCTATTGGCGTAAGTTTGCCCGTTCTACCCACTTGCCAAACAACATCTTCTAGCGTTGTAGAAAGCTCTTCTGCTGGAAATTTAAAGGCTATTGCCCATTTAGGAAATTTTGCTGTATAACCAAACTCATCGCGGTGTGCAACTTCATTTAGCTTTATTACAACACCATCCATTAATATATCTAAACTCTTCTTAACATTACCTATATGTTCTATTTCCGCCCAAATTTCATTAAAAGTTTTACAAATTTTAAAATAATCACCAGTTTTAAAGCCGTTTTCAACTAGAAAATCGTGCATCTCCTGTTGAGTATTAAAGTTTTTGCCGTCTATCTTTAAAATTTGATAGGAAAATAGGTCTAAATTTCGCTTTGCAGTTTCTTTTGGATCTAAATTTCTAATTGCTCCTGCAACGGCGTTGCGCGCATTTTTTAGTGGCTCGGTGGAGGTTTTATTATATTTTTCTAGGTTAGACAAAGTTATCATTCCCTCACCTTGAATTATAAGTTCATTTTTAAAAGGAATTTTTAGTGGAATACTTCTTATAGTTTTTGCTTGCTCTGTTACATCTTCACCTATTATGCCATTACCACGCGTTGAGGCTTCCACAAAATAGCCGTTTTGGTATTTACAAACTATTGTAAGCCCGTCAAATTTATACTCAACTGCAAAAGTGGCAGTTGGAAGAACTTTTTTAACGCCATTTACCCACTTCTCAAGCTCTTCTTTGCTTTGACATTTATCTAAGCTATAGAGTTGCACTTCGTGCCTATGCTTGTTAAAGCCCTCTAAAACTGCACCTCCCACTCTCTGGGTTGGAGAGTTTGGTAAAATAATACCCGTTTTTCTTTCAAGCTCTACAAGTTCATCATAGAGTTTATCATATTCAGCATCTGAAATTGTAGGATTATCTAATACATAATAGTTATAAATATGCTTGTCTAGCTCTTGAACAAGCTCCTGCATTCTATCCATAAGTTCCCCTATTTTATTATTTTTAGTGGTGCAATTTCAAGAAGTAGCGTTTTAGTGCCAATGCCATTAAAGGCAATGTCCGCACATTTGCCATCCCCCGTAATGCTTTGAATTACACCTATACCAAACTTTGTGTGAAGCACCATTTGCCCAACTTTATATATACTTGTATCTACTTTTGCTTTTGTAAAGGTTGTAGTTTGAGTTTTAAAAGAATTGATATCATGACTATAGCTTGGCGTCTCCCGCCTTTCAGTGAAGAAAGTAGATTTAGGCTTTATATTGGTGTAGCCAAGCTCACCTAAAAATCTACTTGGAAGCATGTAATCTCGTTTACCATAGATAAAGCGCGTTCTACAATTTGTGAGATACAAGTTTTCCTCCGCTCGGGTTATTGCCACATACATAAGTCTGCGCTCTTCTTCCATGTCTGCTTCACTGCCTATAGCCCTAGAGATTGGGAAAATCTTCTCCTCCAAGCCAACCACAAACACCACTTTAAACTCTAGGCCCTTAACTGCGTGAACTGTGGCAACGGTTACATTGTTACTTTCATCAAAGCTATCTATATCACTTACTAAAGATACGCTTTCTAGATATTCATTTAGCCCAGAAGATGGGTTCTTTTGCACAAAGGTTTGAATTGAGGCAAGAAGAGAGTCTATGTTCATGAGCTTGTCTATATCCTCTTCATTTTTGCCTTGATAAGCGAGTTTTATTCCAAACTTTTCTATAACATCATTTGTAAATTCATCAAGAGGCTCTAGTTCGTAGGAAGATAAAAGGTCTGTGTAAATTCTTGCAAAGCCTGAAAATTTGTTTATAATTGAGCGCTCCGCCGTCAAATTTTCAATATTTAAACAGGCTTCTAATAGAGATTTATTGTTTTCTAGTGCTACTTTTTTTAAACTAGAAATTGCAGAGTCGCCAATGCCACGCTTTGGGAAGTTTATTATTCTTAAAAACGCCTGTTCATCTTTTGGGTTTACAAACAGCCTTAAATATGAGAGTACATTTTTAATTTCCGCCCTTTCATAGAACTTAAAGCCACCAAAAATTTTGTGTGGAATATTGTAGGCTAGCAGACGCTCTTCAAAAGGAAGTGTGAGCGCGTTAAGCCTTAAAAGTATGGCAAAATCTTTATAGGTATAGCCATTATTGTTTACAAGCGAATAGATAGTTCTGCTTACAAAATCCGCCTCTTCCTGCTCGTCGTTAAGTTCACGGCGAACAATTTCACTTCCACTGTCCTTTTCCGTCCAGAGGTTCTTTGCATAGCGCGATTTGTTGTTTTTAATAAGCAAATTTGCTGTATCTAGAATGTTTTTAGTAGACCTATAGTTCCTTTCAAGTTTGAACACTTGCACATCTTGGAAATTATCCTTGAAATGATAGATATTTTCAAAGTTTGCGCCACGCCAAGAGTAAATACACTGGTCCTCATCGCCCACAACAAATAGGTTTTGATGAACGCTTGCTAGCTTCTTAACTAGGTCGAACTGAATTTTATTGGTATCTTGAAATTCGTCTACTAAAATATAGTGAAATCTATCTGCATAGTGCTGTAAAACTTCAGGACACCTTTCAAAAAGTCTATCCGTTAAAATTAACAGGTCGTCAAAGTCTACAGCGTTGTTTGCCCTTAAAATTTCTTCATACCTCACTATTGCTGGAACTATTTCATCTATATCTCTACTAAATTCGTTTTCCTTTTTATAGGTGTTTAAATCGTTGTAGTTATTCTTGTAGTTTGAAATATGAAAAGTTAAATTCTTTTTAAACTTGTCATCCTCCGTTCTGTCCATTTCAATTTGAATTTGCTTTATTACCCTGTCTGTGTCTGAATCGGAGTAGATAGTAAAGTTATTGTCATAGCTAGCATCTAAGTTATGTATGTTCATCCTTAAAATTTTAGCGCACATAGAGTGAAAGGTGGAAATCCAAACATTTTCCGCGCCCTGAACCATGCCAGCCACCCTTTCGCGCATCTCGTTTGCCGCCTTGTTTGTAAAGGTTATGGCAAGTATATTAAATGGGCTTACGCCCTTTTCCTTAATAAGATAGGCAATTCTATGAGTAAGTAGCCTAGTTTTACCGCTACCCGCGCCCGCCGTCACTAAAATAGCGCCATCCGTAACATAGAGCGCCTTTTTTTGTTCTTCGTTTAAACTATCAATATCGTAAGTCATGAACCCATTTTAGCACAAAGCATTTTTAAATGCAAAGGAAAAAAGAAAATTAACCACACATTAATTTGTGTGGTTAAATTAATTTATATTTAAAACTTATTGAGCCACTTGGCGCCAGTAGTAATTATGGTAGCCAGAGGTTTCTTTGAACCAAGTTGCGTTTTGTTCTGGGATTGAGACATTAACATTTGTCCAGTTAGCAGACGATGAACTAGAAGAAGCCTTTTGCCAAACATAGCCTGCTTGTGTATTAATTGTAAGGCTTGTTAAGTTGGTGCAATTATAAAAGGCATTACTTCCTATACTTGTCACACCTTCTGGTATTACTATTTCTGTTAAACCACTGCAACCATAAAAAGCACGCTCTCCTATACTTGTTACACTGCTTGGCAAGCTCACGCTTGTTAAACCACTGCAACTTTGAAAAGCATAATTTCCTATGCTTGTCAAAGTACTTGGCAAGCTTACGCTTGTTAAACCACTGCAACGTTCAAAAGCAGAATTTATTATACTTGTCACACCTTCTGGTATTACTATTTCTGTTAAACCACTGCAACCATAAAAAGCATATTTTCCTATACTTGTTACACTGCTTGGCAAGCTAACGCTTGTTAAACCACTGCAATCAGAAAAAGCATATTTTCCTATACTTGTCACACCTTCTGGGATTACCAAATTAGTTATTTCTTCTCCCTGAATATTTAATGTGTGAGTAAAATATGTGGGATTTGAACTAGCATTGCTAAATTCAATTGCACACCACTGTTCTATAGTTCCTAAATAATTTATTGAATTTAAATTACTGCAACCAGAAAAAGCAGCACCTCCTATACTTGTTACACTGCTTGGCAAGCTCACGCTTGTTAAACCACTGCAATAAAAAAAAGCAGAACTTCCTATACTTGTCACACCTTCTGGTATTACTATTTCTGTTAAACCAGTACATCTAAAAAAAGCAAAATTTCCTATACTTGTTACACTATTTGGTAATCCTATACCCTCTAATGATTTAAGATTTTGAAATGCATAATTTCCTATACTTTCAAGATTTGCCTCAAAGATTACATAATTAATATTACTTGATAATGATATAGCGCTTCCATTTCCATAAGCAGTTATAGTTGTACTATCAACAGTTTTAGGTATAAATAACGCTTTTTGTAAGCTTGGTGAACTGCTTGTGCTGTTATCTCCACTTACACCACTTATAGCACCTGAAGTCTGAGTAAATGTTACACCACCTAAATTGTTTTGTTCTTCCACATAGGCACTTGTTGTGCGGATATCAAAATTTAGGGCTACTTGAGCGTCTGTTATTGCACTGTCACCTGTGCTTTCCAAGGTTAATTTGTAGGTTTT
>CALVYR010000015.1 GCA_944372325.1 uncultured Clostridia bacterium
TTGCTCTTTTAGAATTCTTTTTGTTCTTACCAAACATTTCTTTTTCACCTCCACTTTGATTCAAGGTTTCCCTTGTATTCTTAGTGTGTGCAAAATTTAAAATAAAATACATACTTTAACAAAAAAAACAAGGCTTATCGCCTTGTTTAATTATTTTCCCTCAGCTTCATCTAAAAGTTTTAAATATTCATCATATACTTTCATTGCTGTTGGCTCATCCGTTTCTATAACTAGTTCTGCATCGCCATCTTCTGTTTCTTCAATTAGGAACACAATTACCTCGTCATCCTCAACGCCTTCCATTTCATCAATTGGCTTTAAAATAGCATATAACTTTTCCTTAAAAGGAATTATTGCTACTTGGTCGAAACGAACGGGCTTATCGTTTTCATCATAAACAGTTATTGGATCATCATTATCCTCGTCTAATAAGACATCCAAAAGATTAACCTCTTGAATCTCTTCTACATCTTTCTTATCATCTTTCATAAAAACTCCTATTTTGCAATTGATCTTAAATAGTCTTCTAAAATTATAGAAGCGGAAACCTTATCTATTAAATTTTTTCTTTTATCGCGCCTTAAATCGCCATCTAAAAGATAGTTTTCTGCTTCCACGGAAGACAACCTTTCGTCTTGATACACAACGGGGACATTGGAAGCTTTCTCAAGTTCATCGCCAAAAGCTCTTGTTTTTAAAGCTCTTTCACCTTCTGAGCCATCCATGTTTAATGGAAGCCCTAACACGACCTTATCCACTTCCTTTTCCTTAATGAGCTTTACAAAATATTCTATATCCTTTTTCCTAGATACACTTTTATAAACCTCATAAGGCGAAGCTATAGTTTTTAAAAGATCAGTAAGCGCAATACCTATTCGAACTCTGCCATAGTCTATTCCCATTATGCGACCATATTGCATATGTTTATATTACATAATAAAATCTTTTTTGTCAAACAAAAAAAGGAAAAATTAGAAAATCTAATTTTTCCTACTATATTTAATCTTTCTTTTCTTTTTTCATTTCTTTCATTTCTTTTTCAATCATCTTTTGACCTTTGTTTACAATTTCCTTTGCTGTATCGTTATTTTTATATAATAATGCGCCTAAAACAACACCTACAGCCATTCCAAACAAGATTTCTTTCATATTCCCTCCTTGCACAGTTATTGTGTGCAAATTCTATGAAATTATACAAAAAAACCACCATATTTGGTGGTTACTCTGTTATTAATTCTCTTCTAACTTTCTTTGCTCTTTTTCTAGCCTTTTGAAATAATCATCTATAGCAAGGTGTAATGCTTCGTCAGCAAGCTCACAACAATGAACTTTTTCTGCTGGAAGCCCGCCAAGCTCATCTAGTATATCATTTCCAGTAATTTCTTCAGCTTCTTCTATACTTAAACCTTTAACCATATCACAAAGCATTGAAGAAGATGCAATAGATGCTGTACAGCCAAAAGTTTTAAACTTGGCTTCTTCTATAATGCCATCTTCATTTATCTTTAAATAGAGCTTAATTATATCTCCACAAGAATTATCTGTAACTTTACTTGTAGCATTAGCTCCGTGTAGCCCTCCAGCATTTTTAGGATTTTTAAAGATGTTTATAACTTTTTGTGTATACATATCTTATTCCCCCTTTTTGCCTCTTCCAGCTTTTGTAAGCGGAGATATTGCTCTTAGTTTTTCTACAACACCTGTAAGCTTTTCAACCACATAGTCAATATCTGCTTTTGTAATAGACTTTCCAAAAGAGAATCTAATAGAGCCCTGTGCTAGTTCGTTTGAAAGCCCCATTGCCTTTAATACATGAGAAGGCTCTAATGAACCAGAGGTGCAAGCAGAACCTGTAGAAACAGCAATTCCTTCAAGGTCTAAAAGCATTAAAATGCTCTCGCCTTCTATTAGTTCAAAGCTTAAGTTTACAGTTCCTTGTATTTTTTGATGTGGATGACCGTTTAAATGAACATATGGAATATTTTCTTCAACTTTATCTAAGAAATATTGCCTTATTGCCTTTAGTT
This sequence comes from uncultured Clostridia bacterium, assembly GCA_944372325.1. Taxonomy (GTDB): domain Bacteria; phylum Bacillota; class Clostridia; order Christensenellales; family UBA1242; genus Caccopulliclostridium. Next base: position 2,028 of record CALVYR010000015.1, read on the forward strand.
TTTGTTGATTTACAGAGAGATCACGAACTGCAATTTCAATTGCTTTACCAAAGCCAGCAATTCCTGGAACATTTAAGGTTCCACCGCGTTTACCTCTCTCTTGATTTCCACCATTTATTAAATTTTCTATTCTAATGCCATTCTTTAAATATAGTGCACCTACGCCCTTCGGTCCATAAATTTTGTGTGCACTCATTGTCATGGCATCTATTTCCATGTCTCGAACATCCATTTTTAAAGCACCTATTGCTTGAACGGCATCAGTATGGAAAATAATTCCGTTTTCATGAGCAGTTTTTGCAAAGGCCTTTATATTTTGAATAGTTCCCACCTCATTATTAACTGACATAACGGAAATTAAAATTGTTTCAGGTTTGATATAATGTAAAAGCTCTGCAAGACTTACAAGCCCTGTTTCATCTACTGAAAGATAAGTTACTTCAAACCCTTCTTTTTCAAGTTCTTTGCAAGCTTCAAGTACAGAATCATGCTCTATAGAGCTGACAATAATATGGTTACCCTTTGCTCTATTTGCTCTAGCTAAACCTTTAATAGCCCAGTTATTAGCTTCTGTTCCACTTCCAGTAAAATAAATTTCATTTGATTTTTCAGCATTTATAGCTTTTGCAACTCTATCTCTTGCACGGTCCACAATGTTTTGTGCTTCTCTACCAAAACTATGCAAACTGCTTGAGTTGCCATACACAGCATTAAAACAAGGAAGCATTTCATTTAAAACTTCCCCAGATACATAAGTTGTGGCTGCATTATCTAAATAAACTCTTTTTTCCATTTCAACCTCTAAATATATTTTAGCACTATAAAATAATTATGTCAATACGGGTATAATAATTTTATTCTTTTCCGCTCCCCTTATTATGACCAACTTCTAAAACTTTTTGAATTTTTGTAATATGTCCATTAAAATATTTTATATTTTCATCACATACTCTAACATATTTTTCTAAGGGTTTTATGATCTGTTCTCTAGGTGTAACAGGAATCATATCCTCAACTAAACTAAAATAATCACTCTCATTATTTTTAAGAGTTTTACTACCTAACACTGCAACGCAAAGCATAGCTAAGCTTGCATAATCGCTAATGTTTTTACATGCTACTTGAGGATAAGGAGTAACATCATTTAAAGCATATAAACCGTCTTCTACAAGTTCTCTAAAAAGCCAACCTGAATCTACAACATAAGATCGCATATCGTTGATTTCTTGAATTTTATCTTGTAACCTTTCTTTAAGGTTATTTTCATGATCTACCATATCTCTAAAAATTTTTATTACGGACTCTAAACACTCGCGTTTTTTCTCTGACATTATCATAATTTTCCCCTATTAAAATAATATCACACTTTTTTAAACTTTTCAATAGTGAATTTTATAATTATTAAAACACAATAAAAAAATAAGCACTTAAAAAGTGCTTAAAACATTTGCTTTAAATAACAAAACAAGAGATATTATTCATTTATAAAAGATAATATTTGAGATTTCTGACGAAGGCCTGTAACTCTGTCTTTTTCTTCACCATTTTCAAAAAGTATCATTGTTGGAACGCTCATTATACCATATTTTCTAGCTAAGTCCATGCTTTCATCAATGTCTACCTTTACAATTTCAACATCTGTTTCTCCTTGCACTTGCTCTAAAATAGGTGCCAACATCTTACAAGGTCCACACCATGTGGCAAAGAAATCAACAAGCACTTTTTTATTACTCTTTAATACTTCTTCTTCAAATTCTTTTGAACTTAAAATTTTCATGTTTAATTCTCCTCTATTAAATTTTTTATAACTTCGCTTACCAAAACGCAAGCACAAGCCGTTGGATGCCACATAACACTTCCTAAACCCTGAATTTCAAGCTTTTCTTGTTTAGAATAGCAAACTTTATGGCTTTTTATTCCATTTTCTTTTAAAAGTTTTCGCATTGCTTTTGCTAAGCCATCGTTTTGAGTTTTGTATATATCAACTATTTCATATATCGGTGCACAAACCTTATTGGCTGTTCCCATAGCAGATATTATATTTATATTTTCTGTTTTGGCATATTTTATTAGTGCTAGTTTATCTTTTACACTGTCTATAGCGTCAATTATATAATCATAATCTTGCAAATTAAAGCTCTGTATGTTTTCCTCTGTTAGCCTTTCAGAAAATGTTGTAATATTTAATTTACTATTTATAGCTTTCAGGCGTTTGGCAAGTTCATATACTTTAAGTTTTCCAATATTTTCTTCCATAGTAATAACTTGTCTATTTAGATTGCTTGAGGCTATTGTGTCAAAATCTAGTATAGCAATGTTTCCAACGCCAGAACGAACGAGCATTTCAGCAGTAATTCCACCTACTCCGCCCAAGCCCACAACTAAAACCTTGCTTGCTTTTAGTTTTTCTATAGCTTTTTTACCTAATAGAAGTTCTATTCTTGATAAGTCCATAGGCTATCCTATAATATATATTTTTTAAGGTCAAACTTCTTTTTGGTGTCACTAAATGATTTTTGAACATATTCTCTATCGATTACAACCTTTGCCATTGGATGTTTACCATTAGCATTAAAGGAAATATCCTCGATTAATTGTTCCATAATTGTATGCAACCTTCTTGCACCTATGTTTTCGCTTGTTTCGTTTTCCTGTTCAGCAAGTTCAGCTATTTCATCTAGAGCATCATCGGTAAATTCCAAATCTATATTATCTACCTTTAAAAGGCTTGCATATTGAAGCGTAACCGCATTTTTAGGAACGGATAAAATTTCTTTAAAGTCCTTTTTAGTAAGATTTTTTAAATCTACCCTTATTGGGAAACGACCTTGAAGCTCAGGTATCATATCTTCAATTTTAGATACATGGAAAGCACCTGCTGCAATAAAAAGAATAAAGTCTGTTTTAATATTGCCGTATTTTGTTGCTACAGTGGAGCCCTCAACAATTGGAAGAATATCTCTTTGAACGCCCTCACGAGAAACATCCGGACCCTTTCCACTCTCCTTTCCTACAATTTTATCCATCTCATCGATGAAAATAATTCCATCTTCTTCCGCTCTTCTTATAGCTTCTTGATTTAAACTATCATTATCAATTTGTTTATCACATTCATCACTAAAAATTAAATCTCTTGCTACTCTTACCTTCATTTTTTTACGCTTTCTGCTAGGTGGAAATAGCCCGCCAAGCATGTCACTGAAATTGATTTCTCCCATTCCACTGACCATTCCAAGCGCCTTTGGAGCTTCTGAAACTTCAACATCAATTAAAGTATCCTCGAGCTTGCCTGCCTCGAAATCTTTTTTAACTTTTTCTTTGAACTCTTCTTCAGATTCTCCCTCTTTTCTTTCCAAAGTTTTATACAGAGCATCTAAAAGTTTCTTTTCAACAACAGGCTTAACTTTTTCTTCAACCTCGTGTTGTTTTTCATCTTTTACCATTCTAACAGAAACTTCTACAAGATCACGAACCATGCTTTCAACATCTCTGCCAACATAGCCAACTTCGGTATATTTTGTGGCCTCTATTTTTATAAAGGGCGCTTTAACCAACTTTGCAAGACGCCTTGCAATTTCCGTTTTACCAACGCCAGTAGGACCTTTCATGATGATATTTTTAGGTGTGATTTCCTCACGAAGTTCCTTTGGAAGTTTACTTCTTCTATAGCGATTTCTAAGAGCAATTGCAACTGCCCTTTTTGCTTCCTTTTGACCTATAATATATTTATCTAATTCGCTTACTATTTCCTTTGGTGTTAAGTCCATTATACCTCCTCCACTGTGATATGGTCATTCGTAAACACACATATCTGACTTGCAATTAAAAGTGCTTTTGTTGCAATTTCCTTTGCTGAAAGGTCTGTGTTTTCTTTAAGCGCCTTTGCGGCAGACAAAGCATAGTTTCCACCTGAACCTATGGCACAAATGTCATCCTGAGGTTCAATTACATCTCCATTACCAGATATTATTAACACCTTGTCGCTATCTGCAACAATTAGCATTGCTTCTAGTTTTCTTAAAACCTTATCACTTCTCCAAGTTTGAGCAAGTTCAACAGCACTTCTCATAAGGTTTCCAGAGAATTTATTTAACATCTCTTCAAAGCGTTCAGATAAACTAAACGCATCTGCTACCGACCCAGCAAAGCCTACTACAACTTTTCCGTTATAGATTCTTCTAACCTTAACTGCATTATTTTTAAATATTACACTTTGACCTACTGTAACCTGACCGTCACCAGCTATGGCAGTTTTACCATTGCGTTTAACAGCACAGATTGTAGTACCTCTCATTTCTTCCATTTTTTCTCCTTTTTAAGAATTTTATAGTTTTATTGTTTATTTGTCAAACATTTTGAGTTCTCAACTAAAAAACATTTATGCAAAAAATTGTCTATTTCTAGCATAGAGTTTTCATATATATAAAGCCTCTTTTGTTTTTTATCTTTAAACTCTCTATTACACTCTATAATGCCATAGTTTGCATTCATAGGTTGAAAGTTAAAGGGCGAGGCAGAATTTGCTATATAGTTTAAAATTCCACCCATGCATGTGTCTGCTGGAAGTGGCATTAAGTTTTTCTTATTGATATATCTATACATATTTATTGCAGAAACAAGTCCACTGCCTATACTTTCCACATAACCCTCAACACCTGAGAGTTGTCCTGCGATGAATATGTTTGGATATTCTCTAAGCTGACTGCAAGCATTAAGGCACAGTGGAGCATTTATAAAGCTATTTCTATGCATAACACCATATCTTATAAATTCAGCATTTTTTAATGCTGGAATCATGCCAAACACGCGTTTTTGTTCACTGAAAGTAAGGTTAGTTTGAAAGCCCACTATGTTTAACATAGTGCCCTTTTCATTTTCCTTTCTTAGCTGTACTACGGCATATGGCTTTTCACCTGCTTTATCATAGAGCCCAACTGGTTTCATTGGTCCAAAGCGCATAGCTTCAAACCCACGCTTTGCCATAACTTCTATAGGCATACAGCCCTCAAAGATCTTTTCAAATTCCTTTAATTCTACAGTTTTTGCATTCACCAGTTCGTTATAGAAATTTGTATATTCTTCTCTATTCATAGGAAGATTTAAATAATCACCCTCGCCCTCACCTTTATTGTATCTATTACCCCAAAAGGCGCGAGAAAAATCTATACTGTCAAGCGTTACTATAGGAGCGATAGCATCATAGAAATAGCAGTTTGACCCGCCTATATATTTTTTTAAATTGTTCATGAGCTTTTCCTCTGTAAGAGGACCTGTAGCTATAATTGTAGGCTCGGCTAGATTAATTTCCTCTATAGCGCACTCACAAACATTTATGTTACTATTTTCCTTTATAAGTTTAGTTACACTCTCAGAAAATTTATGCCTGTCTACAGAAAGAGAATTCCCAGCTGGCACAGCACATTCTTTAGCTAGCCTTAAAACTTTAGAGCCAAGTTTTAAAAGCTCTGCTTTTAAAAGCCCACTTGCGGTTTCTATATCTTCACTCTTTAGAGAATTTGAGCATACAAGTTCGCAAAAACCATCCAGTTTATGCGCTGGAGTTTTTGCCTTTGGTTTCATTTCAAATAAGTTTACCTTAACGCCTAGGTCCGCTAAAAACAAGGCTGCTTCCGAGCCTGCTAGTCCAGCGCCTATTACATTTACTTTACACTCTTTCATATCTATTTTTTAAAATCGCATTCTGGGTTGGAACACTTATAATGTTCACCTTTTTTATACAAAAATTTACCACATTTAGGGCATTTTTCATCTGTTGGAATATCCCAGCTCATAAATTTGCAATCTGGATAGCCAGTGCATGAATAAAATATTTTACCTTTTTTACTCTTTCTTGCAATTACTGACTTACCACACTCTGGGCAAACTCCAACTGGCTTTTGCTCTACTTCTAAACTTTTAACATTCTTACATTTAGGGAAATTTGAACAGCCTAGGAATTTTCCGTATTTCCCCTCCCTAATCACCATTTTACCACCGCACTTTTCACAGATTTCTTCCGTTTCTACTGGCGGTTTTTTAAAGCCAACAGAGCGCCTATCCGCTTTATATAATAGGTCTTTGAAACCATTCCAAAAGCTACCTACTACATCTTGCCATTTTTCACCTTTTTCTGCGATATCATCCAGCCTATTTTCCATGTTTGCTGTGAATTTTACATTGATAACGCCTTTAAAATATTTATCTAAATAGTCGGAAACAGTTTCCCCAAGTTCAGTTGGCTTCAAACTTTTTCCTTCCTTTTCTGTGTAACCACGGGTAGCTAAAATTGTGATAGTTGGAGCATAGGTAGCAGGACGACCTATTCCCTTTTCTTCCATAGCTTTAACAAGGCTAGCTTCCGTATATCTTGCTGGTGGCTTTGTAAACCTTTGCTCTGGTTTTAAATCTTTAAGTTCTACAGTTTCGCCCTCTTCTAGTTTAGGAATTTTTCCCTCTTCTTCTTTTTCAGCATCGGTATACACTTTATAGATAATTGTATAGCCCTCAAAATCTACAGTTCTACCTGTTGCATGGAAGATATAATCGTTTGCCTCAACATCAACCGCAACACTATCGTAGATTGCTGGAGCCATTTGACTTGCTAAAAATCTTTCATAGATTAATTTATATAGCTTGTAATTGTCTGGTGTTAAGCTAGCTTTTACGCTTTCTGGCGTCCTTTCCACATTGATTGGTCTAATAGCTTCGTGAGCATCCTGCGCATTTTTCTTGCTAGCATAAACATTTGGCTTATCTGGGATATAGTTTGAGCCATACTTACTTGCTACAAAATTTCTAGCAGATGCCATAGCATCGTCAGCAACTCTTGTGGAGTCTGTTCTTATATATGTGATTAACGCAACCTTGCCTTCACCTGCAATCTCCACGCCCTCATATAGGTTTTGCGCGCACTGAGATGTCTTTTTTAAGTTCATGCCAAGTTTGTTTAGTGCGTCCTGTTGCATTGTGCTTGTAGTAAATGGCGGAAGAGGATTAGACTTTGTTTTGCTCTTCTTAATATTTGCTATTTTATATGTAGCACCTTTTAAATCTGATAAAATTTTATCAACTTCATCTTTATTTTTAGGCTTTATCTTCTTAACTTTATAGCTTGTTAGTGAAGCCTTAAACATCTGTTTATTTTTTAAGAGTTCTGCAGTGAGTGTCCAAAACTCTTCAGGCTTGAAATCACGAATTTCCTTTTCACGGTCTACAACTAGCTTTAAAGCAATGCTCTGAACTCTACCAGCACTAAGATTTGGTTTAATTGCTTGGCAAATGATTGGAGATAGTTTATAGCCCACCAAGCGATCTAGAATTCTTCTAGCCTGCTGAGCATCCACCATTTGCTGGTTTATAATCTCTGGATGATTTAAAGCCTCTTGCACAGCCTTTTTAGAAATTTCATTGTATTTTATTCTACATTTTTCATCTGGCTTTATACCTAAAATATGAGCAATGTGCCAAGAAATGGCCTCACCTTCTCTATCTGGGTCCGTTGCAAGATAAACTTTTTCTGCCTTTGATGCCTTTCTTTTTAAATCTGCAATGATATCTTTCTTATCTGGCATTTCTTCATAATGAGGCTCGAAGTTGTTGTTTATATCAACTGCAAAGCCCTTTGCAGGCAAATCTCTAATATGACCTTTAGTTGCTAAAACCTCATAATCTGAACCTAGATATTTTTTAAGAGTATCTCTCTTACCTGGTCCTTCTATTACTACTAATTTCAATATAATCTCCTTACTGCCCAGAGAGCATATACTCGTTTCCAGGCAACTTTTTTATTAAACCACTAATTTGAAGAGTTGTCAAACAACTATTTAAAATTTTTATTTCTAAGCCAGTTTTTATTTGAATTTCATCAAAGCTTAACTCTCCGTCAGATAGCGCATTCATAATAATTTGTTCATTAAAACCAAGTTGTTTTGATGGTTTCTTATGTTTTGTAGGCGTAATTGAATATGCTTCTAAAATGTCCTCGTAGCTGGTAACAAGAGCTGATTGCATAGACTTTAAAAGCCTGTTGGTTCCCGCACTTTTAGCACTTGTGATATTACCCGGAATAACAAAAACATCTCTGCCACATTCTAAACTATACTCTTTTGTGTGAAGAGCGCCACTCTTTTCCCCAGCCTCAGTAATTAATATGCCGTCAGATAACCCCGCGATAATTCTATTCCTTACGGGGAAATTATATGCTGTTGGTCTAACACTAGGGCGATATTCAGAAATAAGCAAACCCTTTTCTGAAATAGTTTTTGCAAGATTTTCATTCATGGTAGGATAAATATGATTAAACCCTCCACCAAGCACAGCTATAGTTTTGCCTCCAGTTTCAAGAGCAGTTTCATGCGCTATTTTATCCACCCCCATAGCAAGCCCACTTACTATTGTAAGCCCGTTTTCAGCAAGCCCTTTAGCAAAACTTTGAGTGACAGTTCTACCATATGCCGTTGGAACACGCGTTCCAACAATGCCAAAACATCTACTTTGTAAAAGTGAAATATTACCTTTACAAAATAGCGCGTAGGGCGGAAATTCTAAATCTTTTAAACGCCTTGGATAGTTTTCACTAAATATAGTAATACACTTCACTCCATCCTTTTCCAGTGCTTCTATATAGGAATTTAAAATGTTGTTTGAAAAATATTCTTCCATTTTAGAAAAATTTTCCGCACTAACTAAACTTTTTATTTCAGGGTCTAACTTGCTTAAAAGCTCGCTAGGTTCATCATACAGCGAAAGAACCTCTTCCATTTTTTTAGAGGTCATAAAATCGAATAGTGTAAGCCAAATAACAGCTTTTTCATTTAAATTGTACATTCGTTCTCCTAAACCCAATATTTTCTATCTAGCGACCTATATTGAATAGCTTCCGCTATATGTTGTGGTAGTATGCATAACTCACCCTCTAAATCTGCTATTGTACGAGCAACCTTTAAAATTCTATCATACGCCCTAGCACTTAAGTTTAAACTGTTGAAAGCAGTTTCTAAAAGGTCTTCACACTCTTTAGAGAGTGTGCAATATTTCTTAGTTTGAGCATGGTTCATTTGAGCATTAGAAAAATGTGATGACGAATTAAACCTTTCAAGCTGAATTTTTCTTGCTTTGTTTACCCTTTCTTTAATGCTAGCTGAACTTTCCTCGCTAACCTTATCATTTAAATCTGAAAAGGATACGCTATCCACTTCGACATGCAAATCTATTCTATCCATTAGAGGGCCAGAGAGTTTACTTAAGTATCTATGAATTTGAGCTGGAGTACATCTACACTCACCGTTTTTAGAGCCATAATGCCCACAAGGACATGGGTTCATGCTAGCAATAAGCATGAAGTTTGCTGGGTATGTAACAGTCATGTTTGCTCTAGATACCGTTATTTTTCCATCCTCTAATGGTTGCCTTAAAGTTTCTAGCGTCTGCCTAGAATATTCAGGCATTTCATCTAAAAATAGCACTCCGTTATGCGCCATGCTTATTTCACCTGGCCTTGCATGACTTCCACCACCTGTTATGCTTATCTGAGAAGCTGTGTGATGTGGCGTTCTAAACGGGCGCTTTGTTACAATACCTTTATTGATATCTAACTGCCCTACTATGCTGTGAATTTTAGTTATTTCAAGAGCCTCTTCAAAAGTTAAATCTGGCAAAATGGAAGGAAAGCACTTGGCAAGCATTGTTTTACCGCTACCAGGAGGACCTATCATGAGAACATTATGTCCACCCGCTGCAGCAATTTCCAATGCACGCTTTGCACTAGCCTGACCTTTTACATTTGCAAAGTCGTTTTGATAGCTATCATCATCTTTAAGTGCCTCTTCAAAGCTACTATTTTTTATAGGCTCCAGCAGAATATTTCCACTTAAGAAATCTACAACTTGTTTTAAAGTTTTTACTGCATAGATTTCTAAACCAGAAATAAAGCCTGCCTCTTTAGAATTCTTTTCTGGAATTATAACCTTTTTATAGCCCGCCTTTCTTGCTGAAATAAGAAGAGGCAACACGCCATTTATAGCTCTTATTTGACCACCTAAACTTAATTCACCTATAAATATATACTGCTCCTGAATTTTCACTTGCCCAGTAGCTGAAAGAAGAGCCATAGCCATGGCAAGGTCAAAAAGCGTGCCCTCCTTTTTTCTATCTGCGGGAGCTAAGTTTATTGTTATTTTATTTGTTGGAAAATCTAGCCCAGAATTTTTAATACCAGCCTTTAGGCGTTCTTTTGCCTCTTTAATGGCGGTATCGCCCAGCCCCACAATATCGCAAGCTGGCAAACCATTAGCAACATCGGCCTCCACAAGAACTGGAAAGCCGTCTATACCGAAAAGACCATAGGAAAGTGTTTTAGCAAGCATAAAAATAAATACCCTTTGGTGAAATAGTATCACAAGAAACACAAAAAGTGCAAACAAATTGCACTTTTTAAAAAATATTATTAAATAAATTTAGTTAATTGTAATTTTAAAAGCTGGGCGAACAAACTGAGAATATATTGTAGCATTTGCATAGTGTATTGAACCAGAGGGGTACACATCGTAAACATTATTTCCAGAACGCGTACGCGACCAAAAGACAGAATTAGGACTTCCACCGTCATCAAGCCTTGTAGATATTTTTGACACTTCATAATAACTTAAAAGCCAAAGTTTATCTGCCGTGGTATTTGGATCAATTCCAGTAGCAGTGAATTCAACAGGCGTTTTTGTTGTGCTAGCACCATTATTCGAATATAAATCTGTAAGTGTTCTTGTTTCTACCATGTTATATACAGCAGAATTTTCTAGATTAGCTCTTGATATAAAACCATCGGTTTGAGAATTTATTAGAAAATCTCTTGCAGTGCTTACAGCATAATCTGCTGAACCAAAGGCTGTACTAAATACATTTGCAATATAGGTATCTAGTAAAAAATAATAACTTCCGTTTAAATCTGTTTCCTGAGTGTAACCTACCACACTTTCTACATCTGTTGTACCATCTGAAGCTTCAGTTTCCTTTAATATCATACGCCATACAAGAGGCGTTTTTCTTGTGTTTCTGGATCTATATATTCACCCATTTTTAAAGTCCAATAGCCATCGTTTAAAGTATCTGTATTTATGTTATCTTCTACCCATGTTAGTAAACTATCAAATGTAAAACTTACTGAAAGTGTGTTGTCTGTAAAGGCAGTTGCATTTTCATTTATCTCTATTAAAAGAGTATATGTTTTTGTAGCGCCTGAATTTATCGCTTCAACTTCACTTCTATTATCTGTAACAGTAAAGTTTGTAAAAGTGTTTGATGCTGTATCTAAACTATTTAATAGTACGGTTGGTGTTGCAGTTATTATAAATGCTGAGTGATTTTTTATTGTAACTCTAATTTCTATATACCTATCCACTGGTGTAAAGGTTAAGTTGTCTATTTCCCAACTTTGCATTGGAAAGTTGCCACTAGGTTCACCTGAAGAGTTATCAAAGTTAGTTTGTTTATCTAGCGTAAACCTTGGGTCTGAGGTTAGAGGCTCTAAAGAAGTAGAACTATCCCCTCTATATACTTGACCACTGAGCTCTACATATACACCTTCCGGGTAATACTTTAACCCGGAATTTAAGTTAAAGTTTACGCTTACCGCTACTGCCCATACGCTTATAACTAGAAAGCTTAGGCACATAACACTTGTAAGTAAACTCGCTATTAATTTTGTTCTTTTCATAATTTTTTCTCCATTATTTGTTTTTTAAATTGTTTAGTTTCTTCACTATATTAAGTAAAGAAATCCTAACTCTACTTTTTATTTTGCTCCGCTAGCCCGACGGAGACCCGTTCGACTGTGCGCTTACGCGCTCCGCTCAGGGTGACGCAACGGAGCAAAGCCTTCGAAGACTCTTCGAAGAATATACATTTTTATAATTACTGCACATTTGGGTAAAATGACCTTGCAAATTATTTTTTGCAAGGTCATTTTACCCCCCCCCGCATTTTTGTCAAGCAAACTAACATAGTTTTTAAAAATTTTTTATATCTTTTAAAATATGTAAAAAGCCCGCTAAATATAGCGGGCACTTTTATATAAAAAAATAACAGGCTTTCTAGCCTGCTATTTAAAAAACTTTTACCTATTTTCGTTTGATTTAATTTTTGCAGCCTTGCCTGTACGCTCTCTAACATAATAGAGTTTTGCTCTGCGTGGGCTACCCTTTCTAATTACATCAACATGGTCGATAAGTGGTGAATGAACTGGGAATGTTCTTTCTACGCCTACACCATAAGATATTCTTCTTACTGTGAATGTTTCGCGAACGCTTCCGTTCTTCTTTGAAATTACAACGCCTTCATAGCCTTGAATTCTTTCCTTGTCACCTTCTTTGATCTTATAGAAAACCTTTACTGTATCTCCTACATTTATCTTTGGAGCTTTTTCATTTAAGTTTTCCTTTTCAATGATGTCAACAATATTCATACGACTTTTCCTCCTATTTATACATGGTGTTCGTGCGATATTTTCGTAGCGGACCACCCGAAGTCCATAATAAGATACCATATTTATATCTATTTTGCAAGCACTTTTTTAAATTTTCAAAAACAATTTTTTAAATGCACGATTTCTTCCTCTGGCATATACTCTATAACATCAAAACTTACTTTAGAATAATATTTCTTTGCACTTAAAAGATAACTTTCTGCAACCTTTTTAATTTTAAATTGCTTATGAAAATTTACCGCCTCTTTAGGCATACCAAATTTGTTTGACGATCTAGATTTTACCTCTACAAAGGTTATAACATCACCTTTTTCAGCAATTAAATCTATCTCGCCAATTCTATTTTTGAAGTTTCGCTCTAAAATTTTATATCCCTGCTTTTTTAAATAAGCTTCTGCGTGCGCTTCACCAATGTTACCCAAAATCTTGGTGTTCATAGCGTTATCTCCCCAAGTTTACCCTTTCTAAAGTCATCAAAAAGCGCTATGCTTGCTCTATCATAATCTGGCTCTCCGCCCTTTAATAGAAACTTCCTTGAAAAGGCTATCTTTTCTAAAACCTCATATGGTTCACCGCTCTCATCTATCTTATATCTATTTGCTAGAGCGTTAGGATAAACCTTTCTTATATCTGAAATAAAATCGCAAGCAAGCTCATTTTTATCTAAAATTTCATCGTTTATACTTCCAATATATGCAAGCTTTTTAGCTACACTTTGATTTTCTAGGTTTGGATATAACGTTCCTGGAGTATCCAATATCTGAAAGCCATTCCCCACAGTTAGCCATTGTTTGCCCCGTGTAACTCCGGCTCTATTGCCAGTAAGCGCTTTGGCTCGTCCACACAAGTTGTTTACTAGCGTGCTTTTGCCAGAATTTGGTATACCAACAACCATAGCTCGAATATATGAATTTAAACCCTTTTGCTTAAACCTTATAATTTTACTTGCGCAAAGCGTTGTAAGCTCTGCTAACACTGTTTTTAAAGCTCCAGATGCCGTTGCATTAAGTTTAATAACAGATGAATTAGAATATTTTTTCTTTAAAACTTCCTCTTGTAAGAGTTTATCTATTTTCACCTTATCTGCAAGGTCTATCTTGTTTAAAATAAACAAAACTGGCCTATTTTCTGCTAGTTTATCAAGTTCTGGATTAAGTGAAGCAAGTGGTGCGCGTGCGTCTAAAACATAGATGATAGCATCTACATTTTTTACTTCCGCTTTTAACTCTCTTAGGGCTTTTGTCATATGCCCTGGAAACCAATTTATCTTCATCTTTCTCCTATAACATATCTGGGCGTCGAGATTTTGTTATCTTTTCCGCCTGCTCTTTTCTAAACTTTGCAATCTCTGCATGATTGCCAGACAAAAGCACTTCTGGAACTTTTAACCCCATAAATTCAGCTGGACGAGTATACTGAGGATACTCAAGTAGCCCAGAGGAAAAACTTTCTTCCTCTAAGCTCTGACCATTACCTAAAACGCCATCTACATATCTGGAAATAGCATCTACCATTGCCATAGCTGGGATTTCACCACCCGTCAGCACAAAGTCACCAATGGAAATTTCCCTATCTATGCAAAGCTCTATTATGCGCTCATCTATTCCTTCGTAGTGACCACATACAAAGATAAGATGATTAAAGTTTGAAAGTTCTTTACATAGCTTTTGATTAAAGGTTTGACCGCGAGGGCTAGTGAGAATTACAAGAGAATCTTTTGTTTTAACGCTTGTAATAGCATCAAAGAGAGGCTGTGGAGTCATAACCATTCCCGCTCCACCCCCAAATGGTGCATCATCACATTTTTTATGCTTATCCTTAGAAAAATCTCTGATATTAATAACATTTATTTCAATCAGATTTTTTTCTCTAGCGCGACCTATTATACTTTCAGAAAGCGCGCCAAACATTTCAGGAAAAAGCGTTAATATGTCTATCCTCATTTTAACCCTCTATTTTCTGCTCGTCAAACTTTAACCTATCTACAATAACCATCTTTTCCTCTGGCAAAACTTTAAGTATAAGCCCATCTACAACTGCAACAGAACATTCCCTGCCAGAAGGTTCTTGAATATCTAAAATGTCCGCCGAGCCATATTGTTCTACGCCAGAAATTAAACCTAAATTATTTGAAAACTCATCTAATATAGTGCAGTTTTCAAGGTCGGAAATTAAAAGCGAATTAGAAAAAAGCGCTCTATCTGCATAGAGTTCTTTATTTCTAAATTTTTCCGCATCATTTCGCGTTATAATGCCGTTTAAAGTTATATAAACATAACCAAAACGATAAACGGAGCTTAAAACTTCAAACCTGCTATCTTGAATAAAAACCTCTTTCAAGTTTTGAAAAATGCTTTCCTCGGTCAGCGGTTTACATTTAAGCTCCCCCTTAATACCCTGTGGTTTTAAAACCTTAGCTATACAAATCTTTTCCAAAAGTTTATCCTATTTTAACAATAAATTTTTTGTTAGATTTTACGCTCATATTCTTTACTATTGTTCTAATGCTACTTATAATTCGACCATTTTTACCGATAACTTTGCCGATATCATCTTCATTTGTTTTTACATTTATTATAACGGCGTTTTTATCATTTTTTAAAGTAACTTCTACTTCTTCTGGATGGTCAACTAAGTTTTTAACAATATATTCTACAAGTTTTTCCAAAGTTTACTCCTTACTTTTGAATAGCGCCACTCTTAACAAGCAAATCTTTTACTGTGTCTGTTGGGATAGCACCGTTTTTTAGCCATTTGTCAGCTTTTTCATTGTCAATTTTAATTTCAGCTGGGTCTGTTAATGGGTTATATGTTCCCAAAATTTCAACAAACTTGCCATCTCTTGGTGACCTTGAATCAGCTACAACAACTCTGTAAAATGGTGACTTTTTATCTCCAAGTCTTGTAAGTCTAATTTTTAATGCCATGTTTTCCTCCTTATAAATTTAATACGATTTTCGTATATATTCACTTGCTAACCGCAAGAAAATACCAAATTAAAACATTCCTCTAATGCCTTTTTTATTTTTCATCATCTTCATCATTTCTTTAGTTTGTTCAAACTGACGAAGAAGAGTGTTTACATCTTGAATGCTAGTTCCACTGCCGTCTGCTATACGCTTTCTTTGACTAGATTTTATAAGTTCTGGGTTTCTTCTTTCCTTTGGCGTCATGCTTTGAATTATTGCCTTGTTGCGTTTTATTTGACTTTCATCTATATCTACATTTTTTAGCTTTGAACCAAGGCCTGGAATCATAGCTATAACATCTTTAAGATTTCCCATCTTCTTCATGTTTTCAATTTGAGAAAGGTAATCTTCAAAAGTAAAGGAATTTTCCTTGAACGCTTTTTCAAGCTTCTTAGCGTCTTCTTCGCTGACAGCTTCCTGCGCCTTTTCAATTAAGGAAAGCACATCGCCCATGCCTAAAATTCTGCTAGCAATTCTATCTGGATAGAAGGGCTCTAGATCGCCAATCTTCTCGCCAACACCGGAAAATTTTATAGGTTTTCCTGTTATTGCTTTAATTGAAAGTGCTGCACCGCCACGGGTGTCGCCGTCGAGCTTTGTAAGTATCACGCCCGTAATGTCTAGCTTTTCGTTAAAGGTTTCTGCAACAGTTACAGCGTCCTGACCTGTCATAGAGTCTACAACTAAAAGTATTTCCGTGGGGCTAAGCTCTTTTTTAATGTCTGCAAGTTCCTTCATTAGTTCTTCATTTATATGAAGCCTTCCTGCCGTGTCTATTATAACGGTGTCTAGGTTTTGTTTGAGTGCGTGTTCAACTGCCTGCTTTGCAGTTTTCACTGGGTTTTGCATACCCTTTTCAAACACTTCACAGCCCGCTTGCTTACCTACAACTTTTAATTGATCTATTGCCGCAGGTCTATAGATATCACAGGCAACGAGCAGTGGTTTTTTACCACTCTTTTTTAAATAGTAACCAAGTTTGGCGCACATTGTAGTTTTACCTGCACCTTGCAGACCACACATCATTATTATTGTTGGTGGTTTTGGGCTTACAGCTAATTTTGAATTTGTGCTACCCATAAGAGCAGTAAGCTCTTCATTTACAATTTTGATAACTTGCTGTGCTGGGGTTAAACTTTTAAGCACTTCTTCCCCAACAGCTTTTTCAGACACATTTTTAATGAAGTCCTTAACCACCATGTAGTTTACATCGGCCTCTAAAAGCGCAATTCGAACTTCGCGCATAGCTTCTTTAATTTCAAGCTCTGTAAGTTTTCCACGCTTTGTAATCTTACTAAAAATGTGAGATAATCTTTCGCTTAAACCAGAGAATAGTGCCATTAACCCTCCTTTTTCAAAATGTCTATAGCAGATTGAGTGTTTCCCTTTTCAAGAAGAGAAAGAGCTTTTGAAACATTTTCTTTATACTCTTTTTTAGCCTTAACTGCGCCAACCTTTTCTTCAAAATCCTCTAACTTTTTAATGCATTTGTTAAGCACCATAAAACTAGCCTGCCTACTTACCTTTCTATTTTCTGCAATTTCAGAAAAAGTTAAGTTATACTTTAAAAAATCAGAGAGAACATCTCTTTGATAGTTTGTAAGCAGTTCTCCGTAGGCATCGAAGAGTTCGTTTAGCCTAACCACGTCGTCTAATTTCAACTTACACCTCTGTTAAACATTTTTATTTAACACCCGAATATAATAACATATAAAAACGCCTTTGTAAAGTATTTAACAAAAAAATCTCATGAATTTTCATGAGATTTTAAACAAATTATTTTAAAAACAGTTATAATCTTAGCTAGCTTTATCCCAAGCGGATTTTTGATGATAAAAGCCTATGCTATCTGAAGCTGGAATGCTATCTACAACATTTGTATTCCAATCGGTAGGCTTATCCGCCGAACCCGTTTTTACCCAAGTGCCACTTGGAAGTGTATAAGCGCTATTTAAATTTCCAGTAATTTGAATATATTTTAGTGAAGTGCAATTACGGAACGCATCACTTCCTATACTTGTTACACTGCTTGGGATAGTTATACTTGTTAGTGAAGAACAATCAGCAAAGGCATGAGTCTTTATACTTGTTAATTTACTCCCCTCTTCAAATGTTACAGATTCTAGCGAAGTGCAACCATTAAAGGCATAAGAGTCTATACTTATTACACTGCTTGGTAAAGTTATATTTTTTATAAAATCACAACCTTGAAACGCGCATAATCCTACACTTATAAGAGACGCTCCTTCTTCAAAGGTTATTTTCGTTAAACTGGAATTATAGAAGGCGTATTCTTCTATATTTTTTACACTATTAGGAATAAAAATAGTGTTTAAAGAACAGGAGAAAAAAGAAGTTCCACCTATAGTTGTTATTCCGTTTTGTATTATTATATTTTTTGATTCAATACCCTTCATAATTGCTTCAGTGCCCGGCGCTGGAAAGGGTGCATATAAAGTTGGGACATCAAAACTAGTATCGGAAACATTTGCCCTATTTGTTTCCTCTCCTATTTCCGTTATAGGCGTACCATTAGGGGCTTTACTTGGAATAACTAATGTTTCGGGCTTTGTTTCTAAATTCTTATAAACATCAGAAAGCCCAGTTATTTTTGTATAATCAGAACTATATGTAAAATACTCATATACTGGTTCTATCTCATTTCCTTTTTTAATAAAACTAAGATTCATTTCAATTTGGTTTGTAGTAAAGCCTGTCATAAAGCTTTCTAGGGTAACCGCTATTTGATAAGTTATAGTTCCTGGAGTTGTTTCATTTGTGGGCGCAGGGATATTAAATGAATAGGTTGGAGAAGAGTCTTGAATGTTATCTTTATAGGTTGCTGCACTTAACTGCCCGTTTGACGCAGAAATTATGTCACTTAAATTTGTGGTAATAGTTGCTGTTACTTCAAACGGAGAATAGTTTGATACTGTAAATTCATATACCACTACTTTATTTGTATAAGTGTATGTTATATCTCCTATTGTCCAATCTCCTGCTGGTGTTGTTCCGTCTGCTTGTAAGAATGTACTACTTGAAGCGGAGCCATCTGGAGCATTACTATCTGTGGCTTTCTTATATGAATATGCTGTATATGTTGTTTTACCTGTTGGTTCACCCTCGCCCTCTATTACATCAGCATCCGTAACACTTGCGCCCTGTTTAAGGCTTGCATCTACCATTACATACACGCCATCTGCTTCAAATTTAAGCGTACTTGTAACATTAAGCGTGGCAGTAGTTGCGGATAACACACCTATTACAAATAAACTTAGACACAAACAAAGTGTTGTTACTATTGCCGTTATTCTTACCCTTTTACTCATTTTTCTTTTACTCCTTTTGATTATTATTTATATTTTTTCCTTTTTTATGTAAGTTTGCCGAGTTTTCAACTAAGCTTACAGCTCTAGTATAGCGCATTTTTCAAACCACCTCCTAACGCTTTTTCGTTAGTTTGGCTATTTTTGTTTATTTTTTAAGTTAGAACATAAAATTTTTTTGATACCCCATTCTACCCCCCCCCGCATTTTTGTCAAGCGAAATTAACTGCTTTTATAAGAATTTTTACTTTCCACCCCTTCCACCCTGAAGCTTGAACAAAAATGCAGGATTAAGCGGCTGAGATTTCTCCACTACACACTAACTTTTGTTTGTGTTAAAACTTTTCTTCTGGCTTTAACTTTATTACTAAACTCTATTTTCTTTCCTTCCGGTCGAAATGACGACTGGGAGCGCGCTGGAGAATTTAAATAGCAACGCCAAGCTTTCGTCATTTCGACCGGAAGAAATTATAGTTTATAAATATTTTGCTCTTAATGCTAGACGTTAAGTTTGTTTTATAACCTTAGCTAATATGTAGTGGAGAAATCTCAGCTACTTTATTTTTTGCTCCGCTTGCCCGACGGAGATCCTTCGACTGCGCGCTTACGCGCTCCGCTCAGGATGACGAAAGCCGGGCGTTGAAAGATTTTTAAATGACGAAGTCATTCTACCCCCCCCCGCATTTTTGTCAAGCGAAATTAACTGCTTTTGTAAGAATTTTTACTTCCCTCTCCTTCCACCCTGAAGCTTGAACAAAAATGTAGGGTTAAACGGATGAGATTTCTCCGCTTCATACTAGCTTTTACTATTATACTTATTTTTTGTCTAGCATTAACTTTAATAAAAAAACATACCCATTTTCTTACGGTCGAAATGACAAAAATTTGGTAGGTGTAGTAAATGATAACATTATCTCTAATAAAAAAATAAGGCATTAAAGTTTTGCCTTATTCTACCAACCTTAATATTATTTGATTTGCTATGCCAAAGTTTTTTGAGGTTATATATAAATGTGTGTTATTCATTTTAATTAAGCCTAGGCTTATCATTTTTAATGCGTTTTTATTTTCTAATACCTTATAGCCAAACCCTTCTAATTTTTTAAGGCTAACACCTCGCTTTGTTCTAAGCCCTAGCATTATAAGCTCTTCTAGCTTTTCCTGCTTCGTTAATTTTTCATAATTTTTATATTTGGAATTTTTTAGGTACTCTGAAATATTTTCGGTGTTTGAATAGCGTACGCCGTTTATATAGGAATGTGCGGATACACCAAAACCTAAATATTCTCCACACTCCCAATAATTTAAGTTGTGTTTACATTTATAGTCCTTTAAGGCAAAATTGGATATTTCATAGCGGTAAAAGCCGTTTTGCCTTAGTGCTTTTAAATACTTTTCATACTGCGCTACGCTTTCATCATCGGATAGAAGTTTAATTTTATTTTGCTTAGCCTCGTTAAACAAAGGCGTATCCTGCTCTAATATTAGCATATAAGCTGAAATATGCGTAACGCCAGCTGTTTTGAGCTCCATAATATCATTTGAAATGTTCTTATTTTCTTTTATGCCTAATAGTAAATCTGCATTTATATTTTTAAAACCCACTGAGCGCGCTAGCTTTATAGCTTGCAAAGCTTGGGCTTTATTGTGCACGCGTCCTATAAGCATTAAAACCTCGTCATCTAAGCTTTGAACGCCAAAACTAATTCTATTAAAGCCTAAACTTATATAGCTTTTAAGTTTTTCTTTAGTTACAGAATTTGGATTACATTCTATTGAAATTTCCGCGTTTTTTGCGAGGTTAAAGTTTTCCTTTATAGCATGCATTATTTTTCCAATAGCTTCCGCCGTCAATATGCTTGGAGTTCCTCCACCAAAAAATATTGAGGCTACTTTGGTTTCTACTTTTTCCCTTTTTATCTCCTCTATAAGCGCGCTTACATATCTTTTTTGAATGTCTTGAGAAAATATCCCTGATATAAAATTACAATACTTACATTTACTTTCACAAAATGGAATGTGAACATATATGCCTAGTTTATTCATCGTCATCCAATTTCAAAATGCTCATAAAGGCCTCACTTGGAAGCTCTATACTACCTATCTGCCTCATGCGCTTTTTGCCTTCCTTTTGCTTTTCAAGAAGCTTTCTCTTTCTTGTTATATCTCCACCATAACATTTTGCTAGAACATCTTTTCTTAATGCACTTACAGTTTCGCGCGCAATTATCTTGTTTCCAATACTTGCCTGAATGGGCACTTCAAACATCTGACGAGGAATTACTTTTTTAAGTTTTTCTACTATAGCTCTACCCCTCTGGTACGCCTTATCCTTGTGCACAATCAAACTTAAAGCGTCACAGACTTCACCGTTTAAGAGAATATCTAGCCTTATTAAATCGCTAGGTTCAAAACCTATAAGCTCATAATCTAAACTAGCATAGCCACGAGTTCGAGATTTTAACCCATCAAAGAAATCGTATATCATTTCATTGAGTGGCATTTTATACACCATTCTAACACGCTTTTTATCTAGATATTGCATATCAACAAATTCTCCGCGCTTTTCCTTGCAAAGTTCCATGATTGCCCCAACATATTCTGGTGGTGTGTAGATATGAAGTTTTGCCATAGGCTCTTCTATTCTATCTATCTCTACAGGGCTAGGAAGATTTGTTGGGTTAGACACCTCTAGCATATCACCATTTGTTTTATATACATTATAGGAAACACCAGGTGCTGTGGTTATAATATCTAAATTAAACTCGCGCTCTAACCTTTCCGTTATAATTTCCATATGAAGTAGCCCTAAAAAGCCACATCTAAAACCAAAGCCTAAAGCCTGTGAATTTTCTGGAGTAAATACAAGAGAAGCATCGTTTAATTTTAATTTTTCTAGTGCATCCTTTAAATCGTTAAATTTAGAGCCGTCTGTAAGGAAAATTCCGCAAAAGACTACTGGCTGAACAGACTTATATCCTGGAAGAGCCTCTAAAGCGCCATTTTCTGCTAGAGTTATGGTGTCACCTACTTTTGTATCCGCTACATTTTTAATGCTAGCAGCAATATAGCCAACATCGCCCGCCTCTAACTTTTCCACACTCTTCATTGCAGGAGTAAACACGCCTACTTCTGTAACTTCATAGGTCTTACCAGTTTCCATCATTTTAATTTTTGTGCCAGTTTTAACTTCTCCATCAAAAATTCTTACAAAGCTAATTGCGCCTTTAAAATTATCGTAGTAGCTATCAAATATAAGTGCCTTTAAAGGTTTATCTTCACTTCCTTTTGGACAAGGTACATTTTTTATTATCTGCTCCAAAACTTTGTCTATGTTTATTCCTTCCTTGGCGGATATTAGTGGAGCCTCATCGGCAGGCAAGCCTATAACCTCTTCAATCTCTTCTTTAACTTCTTCTGGCCTTGCGCTAGGAAGATCTATCTTATTTATTACAGGCAAAATTTCTAGATTATTATCTAGTGCAAGATATGTGTTAGCAAGCGTTTGAGCCTCTACGCCCTGGCTTGCATCCACAATTAATATAGCGCCCTCACACGCAGCTAGCGAGCGCGATACCTCGTAGGTAAAGTCCACATGGCCTGGAGTATCTATAAGATTTAATGTATATTCCTCACCCTCGTAGTTATAAAACATTCTTGTTGGTGTTAATTTAATGGTTATACCACGCTCGCGCTCTATATCCATGCTATCTAAAAGTTGATCGCTCATCTCGCGCTTAGAAAGCGTGCCAGTCTTCTCTATAAGCCTATCCGCAAGCGTACTTTTTCCATGGTCTATGTGTGCGATAATGCAAAAGTTTCTAATTTTTTCCTGTCTATCCATAAAACTAATTATACATAATTTAAAACCTAAAGTACATTATTTTTTTATTTTCCTTTAAAAAATCTTGATATTTTCAAAAAAGATTTTAAAGATTGTCTAAAAATGTTTTAAAAATAATATTTTTTATGTTATTATGGATATATTAAAATAAAAGGGTTATTTATGGATCTATTTAAAACTTGGCTTGTTGAAGATTATATAGCACACAGAGGCTTACACGATGAAAAAGCCCCTGAAAATTCTATGCTCGCTTTTGAAAAGGCTATAAAAGAGGGCTACCCCATTGAAACAGATGTACATCAAATATCTGACGGTACATTGATTATTTTTCACGACTCTTCCCTTCAAAGAATGACAGGGCAGGATGGCTATGTAAAAAATTTGAAGAAAGAAGACTTAAAGGACATTCGTCTTGCTGGTACAGATCAAAAAATTCCAACACTGGATGAGTTTTTAGAATTTGTTAACGGCAGAGTTCCAGTTTTAATTGAAATTAAAAACAACAATAAAGTTGGTGATCTTGAAAGCGCACTTTACTCTAAGTTAAAGGAATATAAAGGAGAATATGCCATTCAAGCTTTTAACCCCTTTGTTTTGGAATGGTTTAAAAACAACGCACCAGAGGTAATACGCGGACAGCTTTCTGGGTATTTTAAAGGCGAACAGCTTTCCTTTTTAAAGAAATTATTTTTAAAGCGCATGACATTAAACAAAAAAGTTAGCCAGCCACATTTTATATCCTATGAAGCTAGTACACTGCCAAATAGGTTTGTTAGAAAATATAAAACCCTCCCCTTACTTGCTTGGACAGTTAGAAGTCAAGAGGAATATATGAAAGTTATAAAATTTTGTGACAACATAATATTTGAAGGCTTTGAGCCAAAGTTATAAAAATATAACAAATAGCTATAATTTGTCAAGCGGAAATAATTAAATTATGAAAATTTTTCAAGATAGACTTTTAGAACAAAGAAAACT
>CALVYR010000016.1 GCA_944372325.1 uncultured Clostridia bacterium
GCAGAGCGGTCAAATGCTACGGACTGTAAATCCGTCGTCTCAGGACTTCGATGGTTCGAATCCATCCCTGCCCACCATTTCTTTAAATCGTGTATTTAACACGGTTTTTTTATTTACTTTTTAGGTTGGATTCGAACACATCGAAGGTCGATGTCCACCCTGTCAAGTCAGTATGCGTGGGTGGGCTTGTTTCGTGTCGCGCTTTGGCAAGGCGTATCCATCCCTGCCCACCAGTCAATATCGCTGTATCCCTTTAAAATAAAGGCTTACAGTGATTTTTTTGACACAGTTTTTTCGGACTAAAAACGCAAAGTCGGAAAAAATAAGCCCTAAAAAATCAAAAAACTGTATCAAAAACTGTGTCAGATTTCATTATAAAAATTATTATATAAAAACCTTATTTTATCAGCTGTTAAATGGAAGTCTATATCGGTGTAAACCTCCTTTGTAAGTTGGATTCTAGAGTGCTTGTTTCATTAAAATCTTAATAAAATTCCCCTCCTTTATTCTTTTAAAGTAATACAATTTATACTCGAATTTTGAAAAACTTAAATATATTTTTAAAATTTTTTACAAAATATTAAATCTCTATTGACAAATTTTGTTTTTTGTTATATCTTTTTCTTTGGAGGAATTTTTTATGATCAGTGAAATAAATATCACTTTTAATAGATTTTCTAAAACAATGGATGTAGAATGTAAAGAAGGCAAAAAGGAAATTTACATAAAAGATAGTTCTATTAAGGACTTTTGGCATTATTCAGATACTGCACTTATTAAAAAGATTTACGAAATGCTTAAAATGGAAGAGCCAAAATTAAATAAGAAATACAATTATACCTATCTAATTAGTAGATTTCTTATTAATGGCGGAGATAAAACTTCACTTAACATTACTACTAACAAAAATGGCACAACAGTTAGATATTTTAACCCTGAATATTGGGGTAAACCCGTTGAAGGAGTTATAAGCAATTTACCAGCAACTGTTGAACCTTTAGAACTTTTAAATGACTTACCTATGTCTTGTGCCCTTATAAACAAAAAGTATGCACAAATTTTTATAGATAGAATTGCAAATGAGATTAAAGAATTTACCGCAAGAAAAACTAAAGAGATGAAAAATCTTCTTAAAGATGTTGAAAGCTTATATGGTTTAAAAGAGGATGTATATCAATTCCCTGTTGAAGAACATGTTATAGCAAAAGCGGCTAAAATTCAAAGCAAAAAAACTATTAAGGAAAATCACTTAGATTTAGTTTAAGGTTAACTTAAAGATAACCTCAACTTGTAGACAAATTAATCAGGCTGTTTATTTAACCGAGCGAGGCAAAGCTCGACTACTTCGGGGTCCCCAAAAATTAAAGTAATTTTTGGGGAAAGGAAAAAGCGAGCGTAACTTGCATTTTGTGCAACAAAATGCTTTTTAGCGTAGCTTTTGACGCAAAAGCAGGAGGTTAGTTTCCTTAAGCCTCTTTTTAGGCGTTTTTCAGTAAACACAACATCGCGCCGTTTTGGGACAGCCTGAGGTTGACTTAAAGGTCAACCTTTTTTTAATCTCTTCTCATATACTGGTAGAATTTTGTTTATTTTTTGAACATAGGCATTTGTTTGCGTGTAAGGTATTTTAATTAGATTTATGCCATCTACAGAATAATTTTGGTCTTTAAGCCAAGTTTTAACTACGCCCTCACCTGCATTGTATGCTGAAAGTAAAGCTTCCTGGCTTTGAAATTTATTATTTAAATAGTTTAAATAATAGCAACCTATTTTTATATTGTAAGCTGGCTCTAGGAGCATATCTTCATTAAAATCGATTCTTAATTTTTCTGCTACAAATTTTGCTGTTTGTGGCATGATTTGCATGAGCCCCATAGCGCCCTTTGAGGACACCACAGTAGCTTCAAACCCACTTTCTGCATTTATTATGCTTGCTACCAATGCTGGGTTTAAGTTATTAAGCTCTGCCTCACGAATGATATCTTCCTTATACTTCAATGGATAAACATAGTTATAATAGCTCTGTGCAAAAAAGATACACAAAAAGGCAAACAAAATTAAAAATACTATAACTAAAATCTTAACCTTCATTCGTATATATTATGCACAACTTTATTTTTTCTATGAAAAATTTCATTTAAAGCCTGAGCTATAATATCCGCACAAGTTATTACATGCTCATCTATGTTTTTAGGGCATAAAACATCTGTTAGCGGGCTTTTAGGCTTTGAGCTTACAAGCATTAAGGGGACACCCAAAACGACACAATTTACCCCTAGGGTTTGCTTTGAAATAGGTTTATTGCCCTCGTATAACGCCCCACCAGCGGTAATGCCTGAGGTAGAAATTTGAAAGGATGAGGCAAGGCGCATTTCGTTATATGTTCCTAAACTATCTATTACCACAACCAAACTAGGCTTTATTTTATTTACAACAGCCTCTATGAGTTCCTGAGTTTTTATACCTGTTTTAGAATATACATCTGGCACTAAAGTGCACACCTCAGTTAATCCTTTTTTAAGCCCACTTAAAGCCCCTGTTGCATAAATTCGCTTTATTACCTTATCGCCCAAAGAATCTGCAGTTAAGGCAGGGTTTCCAAGCCCTACAACAAAAATTTTACCATTTGGTTTTATAAAATTCTTTAAATTTTTTATAAGGACATTTTTAGTGTAATTTTTACACTCTTCCCCAAGTAAGTGCACTTTTGGAGAATTGATAATAACATATTCCCCAATATCCTTATCAAGCGCCTTTGCCCTTTCTTTAGTTTTAATAGAAAGCTTACCAACCTCTATATTATAGGCAAAATTGCTTTTTAAATTAAAGCCATTTTTTAAAAGTTCCTCATCACTTTCGTCTATCATATCAGATTTCATATAGATATTATTTATAAAACAAAAAAATATATGCCTTTTTTATAAAAAACAGTTGCAAAATTGCTTTAAATATGATAAACTCGACCAGTAAATATTAAAAAGGAGTAGACTTATGCCAAACATTAAATCAGCAATTAAGAGAGTTGAAGTTATAGAGAGAAACAACAAACAAAATCGTTCAACAAAATCTGAAATCAACACTTTTATAAAGAAGTTTAAAAGCGCAGTAGAAGCAAAGAATGTTCAAGAAGCAGAAGAGCTATATAAGAAAGTATCTGGTTTGCTTGACAGTGCTGCAAGAGAAAATGTAATACATTCAAACTCAGCTAGCAGAAAGAAAGCGCACTTCTCTAAGATGTTAGACGATATGAAAAAATCTGCTTAACCTTTTAATATAAAATAAACACGCCTTTTAAGGCGTGTTTTTATATTTCTGAAATAATTGAATAAAATGAACTTAAAGCAGCTACTGATCTATACGCATCTAATGAACCTTTTGGTACGTAAATATTGGTTAATGAATCTGAAAATCGACAAGCCAATGAACTTAGTTCCGGCGGAGAAGAAGATTCAAAAATTATAGTTTCCATTACAGAGGAAGATAATGAAAAATCCCCTAAATATTCAATTCCATCTTTTATGACAATGATTGTGGAATAAGGATTAGATACAAATGGAGCCATTATACCGCCATCACCACTACTAGCACCTGGATGAACAAAATCTGGCATTGAAAGATTATTTAAACCATCTTGTGTAGTTCCTGGAATAACTAATATATCAGGTTTATCTGCAACATATTTATCTGTTAAACCAGTTATTTCAAAATTATCATTTATTCGAAAATAATCATAATTTGCAACGTATTGAATAACACCTTCTTCAAATAAAAAACTAATATTTAAAGTTTTAACAAATTCAGTAGTTCCTGTTAATTCTAATGTCAACTCATAAATTGCTGTGGTGTTTGAAGTTATGCTTGATATTTTAGATGTATCGCTTGTAACCCCTAAACCTGTTATACTTTCAGAAATATCTTGTCCACCTATTGTTATAGATGGCGTTCCTGATACCACAAAATCTGAATAGTTTGTTATATACACCTTTATTTTTATATATCTTTGTGCTGGTATAAATGCTAAATTACCTATTTCCCATGGTTGAAGCGGAAAGTTGCCACTTATCTCATCTAAATCACTATCAAAATTAGCTACCGGACCATAGCTAAACCTTGGGTCTGTTAACTTTGTCATTTCAGAGTCAACTGGACTGTTTCCCCTATATACTTCCCCACTTAGTTCAACAAACAAGCCTTCTGGGTAAAACTTTAAGTCACCATTTATATTTAATGTTACCACGCTTGCTGCCGCCCAGACACCCACAACTAGAAAGCTTAAACAAAACACGCACATCATTAAGCTAACCACTAATTTCCCTCTTTTCATATTCCCTCCTTTTTTACTATATCACTCGAATTTTCGAGTGTCAACTATTTTACTCGAATTTTCGAGTAAAATACTACTAATATGATAGAATTTTCTAAAAGACTTTTAGAACTGAGAACGGAAAAAGGAATTAGTCAAAAAGAACTAGCTAAAATTTTAGAAGTTAGCAGTTCTAATATTTCTTATTGGGAACAAAATAAAGGAGAACCTATTGCAAGCAATATTGTTAAAATTGCTAAATTCTTTAACGTTAGCACAGACTATCTTTTAGGCCTAGAAGATTAACTTACAATCGCATAGGGTTCTCTCCACTTATCTTTTGCTCACATTTATTGTAGTACATATAGGCAACCCTATCTTCCCTTGCCCTCTTTAATACAAGTTGAAAATTTTCTTTTGCGTTGTGATATTTGCCAAGATTGTAATATCTTACACCCTGTTCAAAGGTTACTTTAACGCTTTCAAGTTTTTCACGCGTCTTTTTGTCGTAACTATCTAAGCATTCAAACATGCTTAAATAATCTTTATCCTCTAGGGTTAGCGTTCCTATAAATCTATAGGACAAAGGATATTCATTTCTCAAACTGTTAAGAGTACGCTTTGAAAATATTATTTTTGTATGGAAAAATTTGTTTATATTTTCCATTTTAGAAGCTAAATTTACCGTATCTGAAATTATGGTTGGACTTTTGCGTTCCTCTTCACCAACAACGCCAAAAACTACCTCACCAGTATTTAGGCTAATTCCTACATCCATACTTGGAGTTGCTACGCTCGACTTGTTTTTCTGTTCTATTGCTTTAACTATCTGCACAGCACATTCCATAGCATTTTCCGCTTTCATAAACACTGCAAGAATTCCATCTCCGAGATACTTATCCACGAAGCCACCATGTTTTCGAACTAATGGCGACACCACTTTTAAATAGGAATTTATATAGTTAAAATTATCCTCTAAACTGAGCGTACTGCTAGTTGCGGTTGAATTTCGTATGTCACAAAACATTGTTGTAACTTCCTTTTGAACTTGATTTCCAAGTTCAAGCTCTAAAATGCTATTTTTACCCAAAAATTTTAAAAATTGCTTTGGAACATATTTTTCATATTCAAGATTTGTCTTTTTTATTAAATTTTCTTTTTCTTTATATACATCATTAATTTTATTTAACCCGTGTTCTATTCCTTCAAACTGCTTATTTCCCCCTATCTGTATTTCATCTTTTATTTCCCCATCGGAGAGCCTTGAAACGGCTTTTTCTATCTTTTTTATGGGTTTACAAGCATAGCTAAAGGTTAAAAATAATAATATTAGATAAACTATGGTTAATAAAATTGCCCAAACATAATTTATGTTATTACTAAGGGTTACATTTAAAACTTGACGAAGAGTATCTATTTGCGTGCCGTTGAAACTATTTATGTCACTTATTAGATATATTGCTACAGCAAAAGTAAGCGTTAAGGGTACGGTTAAGAAAAATAGCATCCTTGTGAAATTTTGTGATTTAATAAACTTAAAATAAAGTACGCTACCACTCACTGTGGAAATTGCCATAAAAACAAGCCCAACATAGCCCATAGCATCAAAGTTTAAATAGATGCTTTCCCCTATAACTATGCCACGAGATACAGAGCTGAAAAGTAACAAACTTCCAACAAAACTAATAATAAATACAATTAACCAAACTTTTGTACTTTTTTTCATATTGCTAGTTTGTTCAAAAGTTTTTTTAGTATTCTTAGAATATAAAATTATTTCCAGCGCATAATAAAGCCCAGGAGGTAAAAATTATGTCACAAGACGAAAACTACATAAAATTTATAAATTCTATCTTTCAAAATTTATCCACCGCTCTTCAATCTATAGAAGAAATGCTACCTAAAGTTGAGGATGAGGAATTTAAAAAGGAACTGAGCGAACAGTATTCAAATTACGATCTTTTAAGCCGTGAATGTGAAATACTAGCTAAAAGCGAAGGTATAAATTTAAAGGACAACAATTGGTTTGAAAAATTAAAACTTTGGGGTTCTATAAACATGGGCACTATGATGGACAAAAGCACAAGAAATATTGCACAGATGTTTCTTCTTGGTACAGTTATGGGAATTGTGCAATGCTTAAAAGATTTAAAAGATTATAGTGGCGTTTCTGATGAACTTACAGACCTATGCAATAAATTAAGCGATTTAGAAGAAAATAACTACCAAAGTTTAAAAAATTTCTTATAATACATTTTATTATACCCCTATTGACAGCAAAGCTTTTCTATGTTAGAATTTGCTTGAAAATAGAGGGGAAATTATGAAAATTAAAGGAAAAGTTTTACTTAGAGTTTATCCTGAAGATATTAGGCGTGGAATATTTATAGTGCCAGAAAATATTAAAGAAATAGCTCCTGGAGCCATCAGCTTTTTGCCTAGCCTTCAAATGCTTTTATTTTCCTCAAATGTTGAAAAAATAGGAAATTCTGCTATTACCAACAACCCATTTTTAAAAACTGTGCACATTACGCCCAGCGTTAAAGAAATTGGAAGCCTTGCATTTAGTTATTGCAACAATTTAAGAAAAATTGAAATTCCTGTAAATGTACAAAAAGTTGGAGATGGAGCATTTTTAGGCTGTACTAGCCTTGAAAACATTGAAATTGCAAACGAAAATATCCAAATAGGCAAACATGCTTTCGAGTTTTGCCCAGCAGTTAAAAAAGTTAAAATTCCACGAAAATTAAATAGTAAAAATTTAATAAGTTTAGAAACACCCGATGCTAAAATTATTTTTACAGAGGATTTACAAAAATAAATGAGCTTTAAAAAAGCTCATTTTTTAAAACATATTATCTGCAAAGTCTTTTGCATCAAATTTTTCTAGATCGTTTATGCCCTCACCTACACCAATGAATACTACAGGAAGATTATATTCTCTTGAAATTGTAATAACTACTCCACCTTTTGCTGTACCATCAAGTTTAGTTAAAATAATTCCGTCTAGTTTTACATATTCGTTGAAATGCTCTATCTGAGATAGTGCATTTTGGCCCGTTGTTGCATCTAGCACGATAAAAGTATATTTATTTGCTTCAGGATATTCACGCTCTATTACACGATTGATCTTTCCAAGTTCTTCCATTAAATTTGTTTTTGTGTGAAGCCTGCCAGCAGTATCCACAATAAGCACATCGGTTTTACGCGCTTTTGCACTTGTTATACCATCAAACACAACAGCTGCAGCATCTGCGCCCTCTTCATGCTTAATTACTCTAACCTTATTTCTGCTTCCCCACTCAGAAAGTTGTTCAGAAGCTGCCGCTCTAAAAGTGTCGCCCGCTACCAAACAAACTTCTTTTTTTTGAGATTTAAAATAATTTGCAAGTTTTCCTATAGTTGTAGTTTTGCCTACTCCATTTACCCCTACAATTGTAATAACTGTAGGATATTCTATCTCAATTTGGTTTTCTCCTTCAAGGTCTTCTTCTATAATTTCCTTTAAAAGCTTTCTTACATCTTCCGCAGTTCTGAGTTTTAATTTTCTTGCCCTATCTCGAAGTTCTTCACATATTTCCATGGAAGATTCTACACCTACATCGGAGGATATTAAAATTCCTTCAAGTTCTTCGTAAAACTCGTCATCTAACTCTCCATGACTGAAAAGCGCATCTAGCTTTCTTCTAAAAGCTTCCCTAGTTTTTCTTAGCGCTTCAACAATTTTTTTAAACAGCCCCATTTAGTTCCTCCTGACCTTTAACATTTTTAACAGCTTCACTAAGTTTAACAGAAACCATTTTAGAAACGCCCTTTTCTTCCATAGTAACACCGTATAAGCTGTCTGCAAGCTCCATTGTAGGCTTTCTGTGTGTGATAACAATAAACTGTGTAACTTTTGAAAAACGCTTTAAATATTGAGCAAATCTTTCAACATTTGCTTCATCAAGTGCCGCCTCAATTTCGTCTAACAAACAGAATGGCATTGGCTTTAACTTTAATATGGCAAAAAGTATTGCAATAGCAGTTAACGCCTTTTCACCACCACTTAAAAGCGTTATATTTTGAAGTTTTTTGCCTGGTGGCTCTGCTACAATATCTACGCCAGCTTCTAGTAAATTTTCCGATTCTGTAAGCTCTAGCCTTGCATTTCCACCGCCAAAAAGTTCACGGAATGTGGTTTTAAAGTTTTCATTAATTTTATTAAATTGAGTTTCAAAGCGAGTTGCCATTTCTGTGGAAAGTTCAGAGATAATTTGATTTAAGTCCTCTTCTGCTTTACTTAAATCTGCTTCTTGAGTGGAAAGTTCTTCATATCTTTCAAGAAGAGTTTTGCTATCTTCAATGGCGTTTACATTTACATAGCCAAGCTTTTGAATTTCTTTTTTAATTCTACTAATCTCTGGCATACCCTCTTCTATATTGAAATCTGGACGCTTAAATTCAAGACAGGTTTGATAGGTTAAAGAATACTCTTCGTATATACGCTCTTGCATCTGTTCTAAGTCGGAATCTACCTTGCTTAGGAGCATCTCTTGATTATATTTCTTTTCATTTATTTTGTTGATATCATCAAGAAGAACTGTTCTCTTTTCCTCAAACACTTTAAGCTCAGATTGAAGATTTACCTTTGTGTTTTCTATTCTTTCCTGTTCAGCCTTGATAGAATCTAGTTTTGCTTTTGCTTCTACTGAAGTGTTGGCTTCTATCTGGGCCTTTATCATAGCTTCTGCTTCTTCTACAAGTTGTTTATTCTTTCCAAGTTCTGCCTTATTTTGATTTTCAAGTTGTAAGGTTTCAGAAATTTGAAGTTTAATTCTTGTTAAATCGCTATCTAATGAAGTTAGTTCTGCCTCTATTGAAGCAATTTTTACTCTAACCGCTGTTAGATCTGCATTTAGTTTTTCTCTTTGCTCTTTTAAAGCGTTTGCTTTATTCTTACTTTCTTGTTGATTTTCACTTGCCTTACCTTTAAAATTAGGGTCAATGCTCTTTCCTGAAAGTTCACGCTCTAGAACCTCAATCTGAGAAGAAAGCGTTTGTATTTCCTCTTCAAGTTCTAGTTTTTCATTGTTTAAAGTAGTTAAAATTGCACCTACTGCTTCAGTTTTTTCCTTTTCCTTTGCCTCTTCAACTTCAGCATCAGATTTTTTAGTTTCAAGCTCGGAAACAAGCTTTTTAGTTTCAGCAAGTTCTTCTGTAAGCTTCTTTATGTATTCAGATTTTTTAACAAGCTCCTGCTTACATTTTTCAATTTCTGTGCCAAGCGTTCCTATTTCTCTTTCACGGCTAATTAGGTTTGCAGCCTCGCTCTTTTTAGAACCACCAGTCATAGAACCTGTTGGGTTTACAATATCACCATCAAGTGTTACTATTTTAAATGAAAAACGAGTGTTTTTAGCAAGATTTACCGCAGTTTCAAGGGTATCTACAATTACTGTTGCCCCGAGTAAATTTTCAATTACATTTTGAATTTGTGGATTAAAGCTAATAATTTCGCTTGCAACCCCAAAAGAACCCTGAGTTAAAATTGCCCTTCTATCCTCTGGACTTATTCTTCTAGGTTTCATTGAAGATATTGGAAGGAAAGTCGCCCTACCAAAACTGTTTTGCTTTAAATAGTTAATAAGATCTTTGGCGCCATTTTCATCAAAGGTTATAATGTTTTGAACGGCATTGCCAAGTGCAACTTCAATAGCTGTTTCAAATTTTTCTGGAACTTTTATTTGAGATGCTAGCACGCCTACCATTCTAGACCTTATTCCAGAGTTTTTTTCAGCTTCCTTTAATATCTTTTTAACGGCATATGCATAGCCTTCATATTCAGCTTGCATTTCAGAAAGAAGTCTTCTTCTATTTTCATAGACTTGAATTCTTGCATTTATGTTATGTTTTTCTTGCTCTTCATCGGAAATTTCTGAAATTAAGCTATCAACTCTAAACTTTTTATCAGCATATTCCTTACTTACCTCTTGCTTTAACTTGTTAAATTTTTCATAAGAAGCTTTGCTTTGGTTATATGTTTCTTCCTGTTGTTTTCTTCTAATCTCTAAATTTCCAAGCTTTTCATTTGATTGAGTAAGATTTGTCTTTAAAAGGTCGCGCTGAGCCTCGTAGCGAGAAATATCGCTTTTTATATCTGAAAGCTTATCAAGAGCATTTATCATGTTCATTTGGCTCTCTTCAGCTTCATTTTCAATTCTTGTGATTTCATCAACAACCTTTAAATAGTCTGCAGAAATCTGCTCCTGAGTTAAATTTAATGCCTTTAAGTTTTCATTTAATTCTAAGCTTTTATTTTCTTTAAACTCTTTTTCTGCCGTAAGTTTTTTTATTGTATTTTCAGAATTTAAAATATCAAGCTCAATTTTATCATTTTGCTCGTTTATATGGTTAATCCTTTCACGGATAAGTTTTGTTTCACCAGCTTGTTTTTCAATGTTTACAGTAAGAGCTAAAATTTCCTCATGAAGTTCATTCATTTTCTTATCTAAATTTGTTACTTGCTCCATATTATCAGAATATTTTGCATTTAAGGAAACAAGTTCCGTTTGCCTTAAAGAAAGTTCTTCTAAAATAGCATTTAATTTTACATTAATCTGCTCCTTAGTGGCACTTGCATGATCAAATTGATAGAGATAGGCGTTTACCTCTAAATCTTTTAAAATGCCTTTAAGTTCAAGGAATTTTTTTGCAACTTCTGCTTGTTTTCTAAGTGGTCCTAATTGCCTATCTATTTCCCCTATAATATCGCGAAGACGAGTTAAGTTTTCCCTTGTTCTATCTAGTTTTCTTTCTGCCTCAACCTTTCTAGATTTAAAACCAGCAATTCCTGCTGCCTCTTCAAAGATTGCACGCCTGTTTTCTGGCTTTGAAGATATGATTTCTTCAACCTTGCCTTGTCCTATAATAGAATAGCCGTCTTTACCAATTCCTGAGTCGTAAAGAATGTTTACAATATCTTTAAGTCTACAAGGGTTTCTATTTAATAAATATTCACTCTCACCTGAGCGGTAAAGTTTTCTAGTTATGGCAAGTTCATCATAGTCAAAATTAAAAAATCTATCTTGATTGTTAAAAGTTAAAGTAACTTCACAATAAGAAAGGCTTTTTCTCTTTTCCGTTCCATTAAATATCACATCTTGCATGGTAGTTCCACGAAGCATTTTAGAACTCTGCTCACCTAGAACCCAGCGTATAGCATCGGAAACATTACTTTTTCCGCAACCGTTAGGTCCGACAATGGCAGTAACGCCATCATCAAATTTAATTTCTGTTTTATCTGCAAAAGATTTAAATCCTGCAATTTGTATCTGCTTAAAATACATCTTATTCCCCTTTACTAGCTTTTTTAAGCTTTTTTAAAATACTTTCCGCACCCTTTTGCTCCGCTTCATGTTTAGATGAACCAGAAGCAACAGCAATCTGTTCTTTATTAAGCAAAACTCCTACAGTAAAAGTTGGCTTATGAGGAGTTCCCTCTTGAGAAAGCAATTTGTATGTAATTTTATTTTTCTTATCTAGCGCTTGATAGTATTCTTGAATTTGAGATTTATAGTCTGTGTTTTTAATTGTTTTATAATTTCCAAGTTTTAAAGTTGAAATTATAAATTTTTTTGCCTCTTCTAAACCGCCGTCTAGATAAATTCCTGCAACAATAGCTTCAAAAATGTCTGCTTTAACAGATTTTGTTAATTCAGATTTATAACTTTTGCCAAGCTTTACATAACTTGATATTTTAAGCTCATCAAAAATTTTATGAAGATATTGTTCGGATACAAAACTTGCCCTAAGTTTGGAAAGTTTCCCCTCACTTTCATCAACACGGCTAAATAGATAATCTCCTACAACAAAATCTAATATGCTATCACCTAAAAACTCAAGGCGCTCATAGTTTTCCTTTGAATACGAGCTATGCGTTAAAGCTCTTTCAAGAAGCTTTGAGTTTTTAAACTTGTAGCCCATAACTTCAGTTAATTCTTTCATATTTCCTCACTTATTTTAAGCGAAGAAAACACTTCTTCAAACTTTTTGTTTATGTTATGTTTCATACAATCTATTGCAAGGTCTACAGCATAGCAAAGCGTTTCACGCTTGGTGTCACCATGAGATTTAATTATAAGTTTTTTTGTTCCTAAAAATGGTGAACCACCATATTTTTTATAGTCCATAGTCTTTCTTATCTTTTTAAAGGCACCTTTTAAAAATAATGCGCCAAACATAGATACAGGGCTAGATTTTATTGCAGTTTTAAGTTCGTTTAGGGCAAGTTTTACAGCCCCTTCTATGCTTTTTAAAGCTACATTTCCTGTAAAACCATCTGTTACTACAACATCGACATCTCCTGAAACAATATCTCTGGCTTCAATGTTTCCTATAAAGTTTATAGGCAAGGTTTTTAAAAGTTCATAGGAGGCTTTTGTAAGTTCGTTCCCCTTATGGCTTTCCACACCATTGCTTAAAAGCCCAACTCGAGGATTTTCTACGCCCTTAATCTCGGAATAGTAAAGCGAGCCCATTACCGCAAAATGCGCAAGATTGATAGGCTTACAATCTGCATTGGCTCCGCAGTCTATAAGTAAAACATTAGTTCCTTTTTTTGTAGGAAGAAATGGAGCTAAAGCTGGACGAGAAATCCCCTTAATTCTGCCAATCTTTAAAAAACCACCCGCTAGAATTGCTCCTGTATTTCCACAAGAGATGAGAGCATCAACTTCCTCATCTTTTTTAAGAATATTAAAGGCCTCACCAAGTGAAGTTCCCTCACGCTTTATTGCCGTGGTTGGAGCTTCCTCAGCATCTATAACATTAGGGGCATCTATTATTTCTATCCTCTCTCGGCTTAGATTATGAACTGAAAAATAGTTTTCTATCTTGTTTAAGTCGCCTGTTAAAATTATATTTAAGTCATCATATTTTTTTATGGATAAAACCGCGCCCTCGATTATCTCGTCAGGCGAATAATCTCCACCAAATGCATCTATTACAAGTTTCATTTTTCCCTCATTTAAATACTTTTTTAGTATAACAAATTTTTTATAGTAAACGCAAGTTTATTAAAGCTTATTTTGTCGATTATGATATTTTAACTAATGCTCCATCCTTGAATGGCTCTAAAATTTCTACTGACAAGAGAGTGTTTAGCTCAATATTTTCTGCTGGTAAATAGCATTTAACAAAATTTTCCGTATGTCCAACAACAAAACCATCGTGTACAGTTTCAGTAAGCATTTGGAAATTTTTTCCTTTAATTTGAAGAAGATATTTTTTCTTAAATTTTTTATTGATTTTCTCTAATTTTTTTACTCGTTTTTTTACTATTTCACCTGGAACTAGAGAATATTTACCATTTAAAAGCAATTTTTCAGCTACAGTTCCCGTTCTTAAGGAATATGGAAATATATGCATACTTGCAAACTTTGCTTTTTTAATAGTTTTTAAAGTTTCTTTAAACTCCTTGTCTGTTTCACCTAAGAAGCCTACGATAACATCAGTTGTAATGGCAGGGTTTTCAAAATATTTTCTAATCTTTTTTACAGATTTTAAATATTCCCTCTTTGTGTATTTTCTGTTCATTCTTTTAAGCACAGAGTTACTTCCGCTTTGCATGGAAAGATGAAAGTGCGGGCAGAAATTATTTAACAACCTTGCTTCTTTTAAAAACTCATCTGTTATTAGCCCTTCCTCTAAGCTACCAAGCCTAATTCTAACACCAAATTTATCTAATTCTTTTAAAAGTGTTATAAGTCCACTCTTTCCATCTATTTTAAAATCTGAGAGATCTATGCCAGTTAGAACTATTTCATTTATATAGGGTTTATTTTCATTGATAGAGCCAGAAACAAGCCCTTCAACTTCATTTAAAATGCTTACAATATCTCTACTTCTGCTTCTACCTCTAAGATATGGAATTATACAATAAGAGCAAAAATTATTGCAACCATCTTGTATTTTCACATATGCACGAGTGTTAGAGGATGTAGAAAGCCCAAAATTTTCATAAGAAGTAGGAAGAGGATCTATCTCTGCCCCATCCTCTTCTAACTTTTCAATTAGTTTCATCTTGTTCGCCACGCCTGAAACAAAATTTACATTTTTTAAGGCAGAAAATTGAGAGTCGTCCTTTTCACTAGCGCATCCGCATACTAGCACTCTAGCATTAGGATTTAATGCAGAAAACTTAGATATTGCTTGCCTAGACTTTCTTTCAGCTTCATTGGTAACAGCACATGAATTTAATATGTAGACATCGGCTATTTCAAGTTCTGTGCTGACCTCATGACCAAGTCTTCTTAGACATTCTGCTAGCACATCACTTTCATATTGATTTACCTTACAGCCAAGTGTATGAATACAGATTTTCATAGTTTTATCCTTTAATTATTAGTTATATAATTTATTACTGACATTGCATAAAGTGGTGCAGTTTCACACCTTAAAATTCTTTTTCCTAAACTCACCTCTTTAGCGCCAGCTAGCTTCAAGCTTTTTGCTTCTTCTTCTGAAAAGCCACCCTCTGCACCTATGATTACACATATTTTTTTAAAGTTTTTAGCGTCATCAAAGTTACCAGTTTCAGCGTTTTCATAGGCAAAATAGCATCTTTCATAGATATTTAAACTCTGTAAAAGGTTTTTAAAAGTTATGCAATCTTTTACCTCTAGTGGCTTACTTCTGCCACATTGCTTGCAAGCCTCAATGGCTATCTTTTTATAGCGGTCTAGTTTTTTATCCTTTGGTTTTGCAATGGTAAAAGAACTTTCAAATGGAATAATAGTGCTGGCGCCAAGCTCGGATAATTTTTGAATTAAAAACTCAAGTTTATCTCCCTTTGGCAAGCCTATGAAAACAGTGACATCAATTTTAGGGTCGCTGTTACACCTTTTAACTTCTAATATTTTTACCTCTGCACTATCATTAGAAATTCTAGTAATTTCACATACATATTCATTGCCATCACCAGATAAGCAAATTATCTTTTCCCCAACTTCACATCTAAGGACTTTTTTTAAATGATTAAATTCATCACCCAAAATTTTAGTGGAAGCTAAAATATTTTCAACATAAAACCTTTTCATGAATTTATTTTACAACAAATAGGCTTAAAATACAAGAAAAAGGATATAAAAAAATCTCTAAAAGAGATTTTAATTTATTTATGCTTTTTCCTGCCCATTATCTTTACAAATTGTTTCAATTTGTCTTCTTAATAGAATTTTCTTACAATATTCTAAAAAATCGTGTTGTTTTAAATGACTTTCTTTGCTATTTTCTGCCATCAATGAACATGCATAACTAAATTTTTTATAATTATCGTTTATATTTTTGAAAAAGTTTTCATCTAGCATATTTATAGCACTTATAAATGGAACAATTCCTTTTGGCGTATATCTATAAACTACCTTACATGTATTTTTTATAAAAACTGGATAAAAATTGTTGTTTTCATCTCCACAAATTTCTATATCATTAAATTGCCCCATTTCCTCTATATCTGTTACATTTCTATAAATTTTCATAGCTTATATCTCCTATGGATATATTATAACAATTGTCAAATTTTGTCAATACGCAAATTTACTGCAAACTTCTTAAAATTCTATTTCTATAATCTTCTGAATAATGTTGAATAAACTCTTTAACCTCATCTTTTGAAATAATATTTTCCTTTAATAAATCTAGTTCTATACAGCCGTATAAACCATGATTTTTTTCAAATTCTTTAACTAAAATAGAGCAATCTAATAGAGAATCAAAGGTTCCAGTATCTAACCAAGCACAGTTATCTGGCAAAACGCAAACTTTTGCTTTACCCTTTTTCACACATTCAGAAATTACATCTGTAAACTCGTATTCTCCGCGCTCTGAAACCTTTACATTTTTAAGCATTTCTTTAACCTTATTAGAGCAGATATAAAGCCCTGTGGAGGCTAAATTTGTTTTTGGATTTTTAGGTTTCTCTTCAATGGATAGAATTTTATTATCTTCGTCACACTCTATTACTCCAAATCTTTCTGGGTCTGAAACAGCTTTAGCAAATAGTGTTATCTCTTCATTTTTATCTTTTGCATCAATTAAATATTCTTTAATATTATCCATTACAAAAATGTTATCACCAAATAACAATGCAAAATCGCTACTACCTATAAAATCATAGGCATAGTTTATTGCATGAGCCGTTCCAAGTGCTTCCTTTTGAACAAAGAGTTCAAATTTAAAATTTTTATATTTATTTACCAAAAGCTCGTTATAAACTTTTACATCTCTTTCATTACAAACAATTGCAATTTCTGTTATACCCATTTTAATCATTAAAGATAGCCCATAAAAAATCATGGGCTTATTATAAATAGGAACTAAAGCTTTACCATAACAATCTGTAATTGGTCTAAGCCTTTTAGCATTTCCTGCAACTAAAATTACACCTTTCATATTTACCTCATAATTATTTTAGCATAATTATATTAGAAATAAAAATAATTTTTTATTATATTTTTAATTCCTTATTACTTTTATGCATAAGACAATTTTTTGTTAAAAAAAGTAAGACTTTTTAAGTCTTACTTTTAACCCATTTCTGGAGTACTTTCTTTTCTAGAGTATTTATTAGAAAAATCAGTTTGAGCATCTACTATGGCAGATGTAAGCTCTGATATATTTTCATACCTTGCAACTTCAACTGCTTTAACTCTACCCTCATTGGTTTTTCCAGCCTTTGTGTCAGCCTGCATAATTCTAATTGGGAATACTGCACTTGAAAATTCACTGGACCTTGCAAGTTCTAAAGCTTCTTGCATAAGCATTATTCTTCCATACTCTAAACATTCAGCGCTAGGACTAGTAACTGAAGTTTTATTAACTCCATTAAAATTCATTTCAAGTATTGTAGGTCTGTGATGCTTTGGTTCTGTGTAGTTTGCTTGAACATATTGTTTAAAACTATTCATAGCTCTTGCATCATGGCAATTTATAGATGTTCTGTGATCTGTATAAGTTTCACCATCAGGAAGATCTATTGTTCTTTCATAGAAAGATGAATTTTTTTGCTCTTTTGGATAACTAGCTGTAGCTCTTTGAGCCTTTTCTCTATGAGTAGTAGATTTGGTAGCATATTTTCTTGCTTTTCTGCCACTTTTAAGTTCAGATTTTTGTTCATAATAATCTGCATACGCTTCATGAAGAGAAGCTTTTCTTACATCCTTTGCCATTTTAGGGTCTTTAGTTGTAAGTTCAGATATTGTATATCTTCTATTGAACACAAAGCGTTTTTTCTTTGCAGCTTTCAAAACATGTTTAGCAAGTTTGTATCTAAACTTTTTAGTATTTAATTTATTTTGATTTTTAAGAACAGCCTTTGTTTTATTTAAAGTCTTGGATTTCTCGTATTTTTCAATCTTGTCTATATCTTTTTGCTGTTTCTTACTTAAGCCTTTATTTCTAATTACTTTACGCCTAATAACTTCCTCTGCAACTACAACGCCAACAATGCTAAAGTAAACAGCTAAATTTAAAAGTAATAATATGGTTGTTGTCATACTCCCTCCATCTTTCTCTTATATAATACCATAAATTAAAAATTTGTCAATACCCTTTATAAAAATAGTGTCACTTTTTAGGAGTTTTAGCGGGCTTTTTTGTCTTCTTGTTTTCTATTGGGAAAAGCTTATTTTTGCCATCTTTCCAAAGCTTTTCTAAGTTATATTTTTCTCTTAATGGCTCAAAGAATATCTCTATTAAAACCTCATTGTAATCTAGAACCACCCACTGCCCTTTAGTGAACCCATCCTTGCGTAAAAGTTCTAAGCCTAAGCCTTTTGCCTCTTCCATAAAATTAGTTGCCACTTCTTTAACTTTATCTTCAGTTTTTAAAGAGCAGATTACTAAAAGCTTTATATCCTTACTTTTTTCACTAATATCTAAAGCTTCTACATTTTTAGCTCCAAGCTTTGTTAAAACATTTACAATTTTTTCTGCGCAATCAACTATTTCCAATTTTCACCTCTATAATATTTTATCATGTTTAATAGCGCTAGTCAACAGAATAAACAAAGTAAAATGTGGCTATAATTTACACATGAAAACTTTTTATAAACTTTTATCAAAACTATTTAGACTTTTCCTAATTTTTATAATATCCCTTATCTGGTGCAGATATTTTATTGAGGACTTAACCCTATCTATTAGCTTAACCATTATTATTACCCTTATAATAGATACTATAATTACCTTAATATTTGCAAAGAAAACTGAAAGGGCAAACTTAAAAAATAGTGAGATAGAAAAAGCTGAAAACTATTGCAATAAATTTATATTTTCCGATAAAAGTTATGCTGTAAACTTTTACTATAATTTAGCAAGCAAGAGGTATAAAGCAAGAAAACTATCTAAATATATTATAGTTGAGCATAGAGAAAATAATGTCTTATTATACCCATTTTATAAATTTGAAGATTTTAACATTGAAGATTTAATTTCAACATATAACTATGCAAAAAAAGCAAAGGTAAATAAGCTTGTAATTTGTGTAAATAAAACTAACGCAAATGTTTTAAAAATATGCGATAAATTGGATATTAAAATAATTATTTTAGATAAATATCAAACTTATAATAAATTATTTAAAGAATATAATTATTTTCCACAAGAATTTATAATTAAAACTCAAAAAAATACCTTTAAAAACCTTATAGAATATAGCTTAAACAAAAAAAGAACTAAAGGCTATTTAATAGCCTCTATAATTCTTTT
The DNA here is from genome assembly GCA_944372325.1 of uncultured Clostridia bacterium. Classification (GTDB taxonomy): domain Bacteria; phylum Bacillota; class Clostridia; order Christensenellales; family UBA1242; genus Caccopulliclostridium. Next base: position 19,052 of record CALVYR010000016.1, read on the forward strand.
ATTTTCAAGTTTTATTGTTAAATATAATATCTATTATTTAATTTCAAGTTCAATATTACTTATATTATCACTATTTTCTTTCATTAATCCAAAATTTAATAAGAAAATTGAAGATAATATCTTAGACTAATCTAGATACTCAAAAGTTATATCTTTGATATGAACAGTATCTCCCTCTTTTAAGCCTCTTTCCTTTAGCTTATCTATTATGCCATCTTCTTTCAAACGCTTTTGGAAATATGCAAAGCTAATTTCATCGGATAGTACTACACCTCTAATCATGTTATCTATAAGCCCGCCAGTTACATTAAAGCTTCCATCATCGTTTCTAGAAATATTAAGACTTGTTTTATCTCGCTTATCAAACTCGTATTCCTCTATGTCTATAGGAGGCTTTTTAGGTAAAACTTTTAAGGTTTCATAAACTTGTTTTTTAAGTTCATCAAGCCCTGAATTTGTTATTGAGGAAATTTGAATAATTGGACACTTCAATTTTTCTTTCACACATTTTTCTTTAAACTTTTCAACCTTTTCACTTAAAGATTGCTTGTCTAAAAGGTCACATTTAGAAAGGACTATTATCTGAGGAAGAGCACCTAATTCTGCGCTATAATTTTTAAGTTCTGCATTTATTTTTATTAAATCTTCAAAAGCATCGCGCCCATCGCTTTCAGATATATCCACCATGTGAATTATAAGCCTTACGCGTTCAACATGCTTTAAAAACTCATGACCAAGCCCTACGCCTTCGCTTGCGCCCTCAATAAGCCCTGGTATATCTGCCACAACAAAGGTGTTGCCGTAGTAATCCACTACGCCCAAATTTGGAAACAGCGTTGTAAAAGCGTAGTTCGCAATTTTAGGTTTTGCATTGGATATAACAGAAAGCAAAGTGGACTTGCCAACATTGGGATATCCCACAAGCCCAACATCGGCTATAGTTTTGAGTTCTAGCACTACCTTTCTAAACTTACACTTTTCTCCCTCTTGAGAAAAATGTGGCGCCTGCCTTGTAGGAGTTGCAAAAAAGGCATTACCCTTTCCGCCTTTACCGCCTTTTAGGGCTATAAAAGTTTGATTTTCATCTCTTAAATCTGCTATAACTTTGCCCGACTCCGCGTCATAAATAACTGTGCCCGCCGGAACTAAAATTACAACATCTTTTCCATCCGCACCAGTTTTATTAGTTTTACCGCCGTCAGTGCCGTTTTCTGCAACAAACTTCTTTTTAAAGCTAAAAGAATAAAGGGTGTTCATGCCAGAATCAACTTTAAAAACTACATCTCCGCCCTTTCCGCCGTCACCGCCATCAGGCCCACCTTTTGCCGTTAACGCACTGCGATAAAACGACACCGCACCCTTACCGCCGTCACCCGCCTTTATAGTAATAGTTACCTTATCTAAAAACATATCTACTTCCTTTCGTTATAGTATTCACAAATACCTGTGAGTTCACACTCCTTACAATTGGGTTTTATTGCCTTACACATATATCTTCCAAATAGCACAAGTTGATGATGAGCCCTAGACCACTTATCCTTTGGAATAATTTCTTCAAGCTTCTTTTCACACTCAAGAGGGTTTTTGCTGTGCACACCAAGCCTATTGGAAACTCTGAAAACATGAGTGTCAACGGCTATTGCATCTCCGCCAAAACCTACAGAATATACTACATTTGCCGTCTTTTTTCCAACGCCTGCTAGCGTCATTAAGTCGTCTATATTTCCTGGAACTTTGCCGTTAAAGCGCTCTAAAATATCCTTACTACAAGAGATTATATTCTTTGCTTTATTATGGTAAAACCCGCAAGATTTTATTTCCTTTTCAAGTTCTTCTTGTTTTAAATTAGCAAAATCTTTTGGGGTGCTATATTTTTTAAAAAGCTCTTTTGTAACCATATTCACGCGCTTGTCTGTGCACTGCGCGGAAAGTATTACCGACACCAAAAGTTCAAACCTAGAATTGAATTTTAACTCACACGCTGGTTCTGGAAATAACTCTTCTAAATAATTTAAAACCTTTTCTGTATCCATGTTAGCATTTTAACATAACTTTAAAATTTATTCAATTATTTTATTATGTTTTCAACGATATCTAGCACGTTTTCCTTGCCGTAACCTAAATTTGATACCGCAAGCACGTCGGCAACGCCCAAAGAAAGCGCTTTGGCTATTTCATTTCTAGCATTAAAAATTTTACTTTTAGCTATTTTATCCGCCTTTGTTGCAATAACTTTATGCGGAATGTTATGGTAAAATAAAAACCTATGCATAAGTTTATCTAGCTCAGTTGGCTCGTGCCTGATATCCACAAGCATGAACACCATTTTTAAATTTTCAGAACTTAAAAGATAGTTTTCAAGTAGCGTACTCCAAAGCTCGGTATGTTTTTTGCCCGTTTTAGAATAGCCGTAGCCCGGAAGGTCTACAAAGTAAAGCTCGTTATTAATTAAAAAATAGTTCACCATTTTAGTGAGCCCGGGCGTGCTTGAAGATTTAGCAAGCCCTTTACTTCCTACTAACATATTAATAAGCGAACTTTTACCCACATTACTTCTACCAACAAAACAAATTTCAGGAAAGTCCGTTAAAAAATCACTTTCCTTTACCGCGCTTGTAACATATTTTGCATTTTTTATAATCATGAAAATATTTTAGCATAAAAATATAAAAAAATAAAGAACTTTAACAGAAGTTAAAGTTCTTTGAATAATTTAAGATTTCCGCATACCATATACTGAAACTGATTTTAAACATGAGGCTGCTGTATATGGATTGGATAATATTTCGGCTGTCGATGTTACCGGAGGATAATTGGTACTCCAACCTTCTACGATTGTAAAATAAGCTTTTTCTAAAGCAGCCCATGAATTATATCCTCCAATACGCGTTAAAGAAGCTGGTATAACAATGCTTTTTATATTATTAGAGCTAAACACTCTAGCACTTAAATTTGTAAAACCTTCTTGAAATATTAAAATATTTGTATTAGTTGAAATGTTTGGAAAAGTAATATCAGTAGGGGTTCCTGTTGCTATTGAAAGACTATTAAGCCCATCTTGAGTATAAGCAGGAATAACTAATACTTCTGGGCTTTCGTCAAGATATGTTTGAGTTAAACCTGTTATTTGGTTATTTTCGTCTATTGTAAAATAATCATAATTAACACTTGCATTTGCAAAGTCAAAACTTACTGATAAACTAGAATTTATAGCTGTTGTTGATGTCACTTCTAAAATAAGCTCATATACTACATTTGTATTTGATTCTATTGAAAATAAATCTGTTGAATTGTCTGTAACAGTTATTCCCGTTATTTCCGTTATTAATTGCTTATCTATGCTAATATCAGGTATTCCTGCTATTGTAAAATCTGAGTGATTAGTTATAGTCACTTCAATTTTAACAACCTTTTCCGTTGGTATAAAAGGAATTGCTCCTATTTCCCAACTTTCTATTGGAAAATTACCACTAGGCTCTCCTGTGGAATTATCATAGTTTGTTGTTGGGCTTAGTGTAAACCTTGGATCATAGGTTAAGGCTGTGAGGTTATCTGCACTACTTCCTCTATACACCTGACCGCTGAGTTCTACATACACTCCCTCTGGGTAATATTTTAGCCCTGCATTCAAGTTAAAGTTTACGCTTACCGCTGCTGCCCATACGCCTACTATTAAAAAGCTTAGACACATTACACACATCATTAAACTTACTAATAGTTTTGTTCTTTTCATTGTTTTCTCCTTTTTGTTTTTTAGAGGCTGAGATTTCTCCGCTTCATATTAGCTTTTAGTATTACTTTTGCTTTCCGTCTAGCTTTAGCTAAAGAAGTTCACTTAGCCATAATTTCTTCCGGTCGAAATGACGAGAGATGGGCGTTGCTATTTAGTAGCCTAGTACCCTACTCCACTCTCCGCCTGCGTAAGCCTTACCCCAGAGCCGTCATTCTGAGGAGCGAGCGCCTAGTGCGACTATCTCCGAAGAATCTCCTTGTCACTCGAGCTAGCCAGACTCTTTTTTTATGGCGGGTGTCACGGGAGGAGATCCTTCGGCTACGCTCAGGATGACGCAACGGAGTAGAGTCTCCGCCAGAGCCCTCGAAGCATCTTGCGTTTGCCCTGCTTTAGCTCATTTCTCCGAAGTCTCTTGCAAAGCCTCCACTTCGAAGCTCTTTTTTCTTTCCACCTTATCAAAAAATATTTTAAGTGGCCTTTTATAGAGGTATTTGAGGAATTTTATTCTTCCGTAGCCCTACTTTCTTTTAAAATTCCGAAACGAGCTCTAGAAAAGGCTACTTAAAATATTATCCTTATCTTAAAATTTTTTTGATACCTCATTCTACCCCCCCCCGCATTTTTGTCAAGCGAATTACAAACAAATATTAAAAAAAATAAGAGTTTATTGATGTTGTTTGATTAAAACGGACAACAAATAAAAAAGAGAGAACATGTTAGATTTTGTAGTCTAATATGTTCTTT